>JAILQN010000050.1 GCA_024699005.1 Clostridia bacterium | reverse complement strand
CCGGAAGATCTCGATTTCATCTACCCGGGCAGGGAGGACATGTTCGCCGTGCGGCTGAAGGAAACGAACAGACTCATCGGCGTCGTCCTTTATTTCAATGAGAAAGTGGATTCCTGCGAGATCGGTTACGCCCTCGGCTCTGCGTATTGGGGGCAGGGCTACGCCACAGAGGCGGTCGGGCGTTTTCTGGAATACCTTTTCACCGGGAAGGGCATGCGGACGGTCAGCGCGTGCTTCTTCGACGGAAACACGGCGTCCCGCCGCGTGATGGAAAAATGCGGCATGAAATTCAGCCGCTTTTCGGAAAAGGAAACGACTTATCTGGGCAAAGAGCGGGACGTGATCCATTATACGATAAACAGAGGATAATTGAGATATGAAATACTATAAAACGGTCATACTGAAAGACGGCAGGACCTGTATCCTGAGAAACGCCGCGGAAGCGGACGGGCAGGCGGTGCTGGACGTTTTCAACCTTACCCACGGGCAGACGGATTATCTGCTCTCCTACCCGGAGGAAAGCGGCTTTACCGCGGAGCAGGAATCAACGTACCTGCAGAAGAAAACGGAAAGCGGCAACGAGATCGAGATACTCGCGGAGATCAACGGAACGGTCGCCGGCGTCGCCGGCATAGAAAGTCTCGGCGCAAAAGAGAAAATAAAACACCGGGCGGATTTCGGCATAAGCGTGGACAAAGCTTTCTGGGGGCTCGGCATAGGCCGCGCTCTGACCGACGCCTGTATAGAGTGCGCGAAAGCCGCCGGTTACGTCCAGCTGGAGCTGCAGGCGGTCGCGGAGAACGGCGCGGCGCTCAATCTTTATAAGAGCGCGGGGTTTACGGAGTACGGCAGGAATCCGAAAGGCTTCCGCTCCCGTCTGACAGGCTGGCAGGAGCTGGTGCTCATGCGGCTGGAGCTTGACTGAACCGGGATACGCGCCCGGGAGGACAGGACCGGCTTATGCGAAAAATACGAACAGCGAAATAAATAAGGAGAGATCAGCATGAAAATATTGGTACTCAACGGAAGCCCGAAGAGGGACAAAAGCGACACGATGCATATCACCCGCGCGTTCCTGGAGGGAATGAAAGATGCGGCGCCGCAGGATATAAACGTCATAAACACGGTCGATAAACACATCGAATACTGCACCGGATGCTTCTCGTGCATGCATAACGGCGGCGCCTGCGTCCATGATGACGATATGCGCGCCATTCTGGAAGAAATACTGGACAGCGACCTGCTGCTGTTCAATTATCCCTTATATTGCTACGGCATGCCGGCTTCTCTCAAAGCCCTGATGGACCGCACTCTTCCCCTTTCGAATATGAGGATGCGGAAAGTCGGGGACAGGTACGAACACGTAGGCCAGGCGGATTTCAGCCATCTGCGCTATATCATGATCTGCGGCTGCGGCTTCCCCAACAGCCGGCAGAACTTTGAACCCGCGGTCATGCAGTTTAAGCTGTGCTTCCCCTGCGGGCATACCGTCATCACCGTACCGGAGAGCCCGATGTTCAACGCCCCGGAGGCGGCCGCAGTGACCGTACCGAGACTGGAGCTCGTCAGAAAAGCCGGCCGTCAGTACGCAGAAAAAGGGGAGATAGAACCGGAACTGCTGAACGGGATCACCTCTCCCATGATACCCGAGGAGCAGTACGCGGCGATCGTGAACGGCGGGGCGTGACCGGACAAAAATGCAGACAAGTCTTACCGTTTTCTTCGACGAGCCTTTCTGGGTAGGCGTGTTCGAGCGCGTCGACGGAGGGAAGCTTTCCGTCTGCAAAGTTACCTTCGGCGCGGAACCGAAGGACTATGACGTGTTTGAGTTCATCCTCCGGCGCTATTATAAACTGACGTTCAGCCCCTCCGTACAAACAGAAGTCAGACAGAAGGCTGACAATCCGAAAAGGCGTCTCAGAAACGCGGGCAAACAGATGGAACGAAGCGGCGTCGGCACGAAATCCCAACAGGCGCTTCAGAAGCAGCGGGAAGAGATGAAAACGGAACATAAGCAGCTGAGCCGTGAGAAACGGGACGCGGAGGAAAAGCGCCGATTCGAAATGAAAAAACAAAAGAAGAAGGAGAAAAAGCGCGGACACTGAGAATCCGGTTCAGGTTCCGGGACTGTTTTCCGCTGCGAATGGATACCTTACAAAAATGTCACACCGATGTCACACGATTCGATGTCGGAAAGCGTCCGGAGTCGGTACAATAGAGCCGTAAACCGAAACGGAGGAACCGACAATGGAAATACTTAAAGTCACCGATCTGAAAAAAACGTACACGTCCAGAATAGGCGGAGCACAGGTGCAGGCGCTCAAAGGAGTGTCGTTCACCGTGGAGAGCGGCGAATACGTCGCGATCATGGGGGAATCCGGCTCCGGCAAGACGACGCTTCTGAACATCCTCGCCGCGCTGGACAAGCCCACCGCCGGATACGTGGAACTGGACGGGAAACGGCTTGACACGGTAAAGGAGAACGGTCTGGCATCTTTCCGGCGCAACAATCTTGGCTTTGTGTTCCAGGAGTTCAACCTGCTGGACACCTTCACCCTGCGGGACAATATACTGCTTCCGCTTGTGCTCGGGCAGACTCCCGTGAGCGGGATGGAAAAGCGCCTTCAGCCGATCGCGGAGATGCTCGGGATCCGGGAGCTGCTGGACAAATATCCCTACGAAGTCTCCGGCGGACAAAAACAGCGCGCCGCCGCCGCGCGGGCGCTTATCACGAATCCCCGGCTCATCCTTGCCGACGAACCCACCGGCGCGCTGGACTCCCGGTCCTCGGCGGAACTGCTGCGCGTCTTTTCCCGGATGAACGACGCGGGACAAACGATCCTGATGGTCACCCACTCGGTCGATGCGGCGTCCCACGCGAACCGCGTACTCTTTATCCGCGACGGCGCGGTATTTCACCAGATATACCGCGGCGAATCGACGAACGAGGAGCTTTATAAAAAAATCTCCGATACCCTCACCATGCTGCGCACAGGGAGGTGACAAGCGATGAAACACGGATTTTACGCGAAGATCGCGGCTCAGAACATCCGGAAGAACGCGAGACTTTATATCCCGCGTATGCTGACGGAAGCCGGGCTTCTGGGCTGTTTCTGTATCCTGATCACGCTCGCGACGGACGAACGGCTTTCGGAGGAGCTGGGCGGGGCTTACCTGTCCATGTTCATGGGCTTCGGCTCCGCCGTTCTCGGCGCGCTCTCCCTTATCCTGATACTTTACGTCAACAGCTTCCTGATGAAACGGCGGCGCGCCGAATACGGCCTTTACAACGTGCTCGGCATGGAGAAGCGCCATATCATCCGGGTACTGTTCGCGGAAACGCTCATAACCTCGCTGATATCCATACCTGCGGGACTGCTCTTCGGAGCGCTGTTCTATAAAGCGTCCTCTCTGCTGCTCTGCCGGCTTTTCCGGGCAGGAGTCGTAGCCGGATTCTACTATCTCGGGACTCCGACCTTCATCATTTCCGCGGCGGTCTTTTTTGCTATGGATCTGGTTGCCTTCGCCGCCGGCGGCATTTCAATCCGCAGGATGAAACCGGTGGATATGCTCGCGGGCAGTCATACCGGGGAGCGCGAACCCGGGATCAAATGGGTCCTGCTTATCCTCGGCGTCATCTGCACCGGCGCGGGTTATATTTTCTCTCTGACGGTCAAAAGCCCGCTCAAGGCGCTGTTCCTGTTTTTCGCGGCGGTGATCTTGGTCATAATCGGCACGTACTGCCTGTTCGTGACAGGGACCACCTTCATACTGAAGTGTCTGCGGAAGAACAAAAAGTATTACTACGACAAACGGCACATGCCGGCTGTCTCCGGACTGCTGTTCCGTATGAAACAGAACGCAGTGGGGCTTGCGTCGATAGCAATTCTTGCCACCGGGGTCCTGGTGATGATCTCCACCACCGTCAGTCTTTACAGCGGAGTTCAGGATACCGTAAATACGAACTATCCGCAGCAGCTGTATCTCTCGGCTTACCGGCAGAACGACGGGGAGACAGATCACGTTTCCTTCGGGGATCTCAGCGCCGTCGTCACCGCAGCCTCAGAAGAAAACGGCCTGAATATACGGAGCATTGACAATACCCGTATGCTTACTGTATCATATCTGATGAGGGACGACGCCCTGCTCGCCAAAACGGAAGTCGCCGGCGGCTGGGATGTGAACGAAGTCACCGCCGTGATATATATCACCGAAGACACCTATACAAGACTGAAAGGCCGGACGTATTTTACTGCGGATGAAAGGTCGCTTCATCTCGAAAAGGATGAGATAGCTTTCTGCAGGATCATGTCTGCCGCGGGCAATATGGAAGACGCACCGGAAAAGCTGACGATAGCCGGAAAAGATTACCGGGTAAAGAACGTGCTCACCTATTTCCCTGTAAGCAGCAACCCGGGCAAAATCGTGGACGTTCTCGGTATCGTCGTGTCGGATGAGGAAGTTCTGAACGGTATTTATCTCGCGCAGAAGGAAGCCTACGGGGAATACGCTTCGGAGTACGCAAGCAGGATCGCCGTCACTTTTGACGATGAGGAAGCGGCAGGCGCCGTCGGCGAAAAGCTCGACCGGGACGTCGTCAATAAACTGAAAACCGCATTTCCGGGCGATATCAGCTACACCCTCGATACGAAATGGGAATCCCTGCACAACACTCTGGATATGTACGGTACGTTCCTGTTTCTCGGAATCCTGCTGGGATTTGTCTGCCTGTTCGGAGCCGTCCTGATCATTTATTACAAACAGATCTCCGAAGGGTATGAGGACAGAGAGCGTTTCCGGATCATGGAGAATATCGGGATGGAACCGGGGGAAGTCAGAAAAACCATCGGGAGCCAGCTTGTGCTGCAGTTCTTTCTTCCGCTCGGTACCGCCGCCGTCCATACGGCGTTCGCTTTCCCGATACTGCTGAAGCTGCTTCAGGTCCTGATGCTGTCGAACACCATGCTTTTCGTCGGATGTACAATTGCGACCCTTGCGGTTTTCGCCGCGGTATATACTGCGGTTTACCTTCTGACTGCAAGGACCTATTACAGAATAGTCCACGGTTCATAGTTTCGCCGGCTTGGAACCCGGAACCGGAAACCCGGAATTAAAAACATGACATATCGCATCTTTATAGTTGAAGACGACCGGACGCTGGCGCGGGAGCTGGAAAAACAGCTTCTGCGCTGCGGCTGTGAAACGCATACCGTCTCCGATTTCCGTGCCGTGCGGGAAGAGGTCCGCGAGTACGCCCCGCACCTTATCCTCATGGATATCATGCTGCCGTACAGGGACGGATATTACTGGACCGCGGAGATACGAAAAACCTCCGCCGTCCCCATAGTTTTTCTCTCCTCTGCGTCGGACGGTATGAACATAGTCATGGCGATCAATATGGGCGGGGACGACTTCATTCCGAAACCCGTGGAGCCGATGGTGCTTTGCGCCAAGGTGCAGGCCATGCTCCGGCGCAGCTATGAACTGAACGGAGGCGGCAACACACTGGAATTCAACGGCGCGGTGCTCGACCTGAACGACAACACGGTCAGCCTCGGCGGTGACAAACTGGAACTCACGAAAAACGAGTTCCGCATCCTCAGCACGCTCCTGGAGAACCGCGGAAAGATCGTCAGCCGCGACGCGCTGATGCTGCGGCTGTGGAACGACGACTGCTACGTGGAAGAAAACACGCTCACGGTCAACGTGACGCGCCTGCGGCATAAGCTGGAGACACTGGGACTGAAGGACGTTATCGTCACAAAACCCGGCAGAGGATATATGATCACATGCTGAAAGAAACATTACGGAAAAACCGTACGGCGATCATTGTTTTTATCGCGATGACCGCGGTGAACGCCGCCGTCTTCGCGCTGTATGATATTCTTACCGAGCCGCTTATCTACGCGACTCTGCTTGCGTTTGCCGTACTCGCGGTTGCTTTAGTCACGGATCATATCCGCGAAAAAAAGCGCCGGGCGGAACGCGCCCGTACGCTGTCGGCTGTCCTTTCCGAATGGCGCTCTCTGCCGGAAGCGCATACGGCAGCCGAACGGGATTATCAGGAGATGATCTCCGTTCTCGGCAGGGAACTTGAAAGAATAACCTCAGAGGCAGCCGAAGCCCGGCAGGACATGCTGGATTATTACACCGCCTGGGTCCACGGGATCAAAACGCCTATAGCAGTCATGCGGCTGAAGCTCTCGGACGACACTCCCGAAAACCGCGCGCTTTCCGCAGAACTCTCGCGAACTGAACGCTACGTGGATATGGTGCTGCAGTACGTCCGCATCGGCAGCGCCGCGAACGATCTGGTGATACGGGAATGCAGGCTGGATGACGTCATTCGCGAAGCGCTGCGCAAACAGGCGGAGCAGTTTATAGAAAAACGGCTGAAACTCGAATATGATCCGATTGATTATACTGTAGTGACGGATCGGAAATGGCTCGTATTCATTCTTGATCAGCTGCTTTCAAACGCCGTCAAGTATACGGACGCCGGCTGTGTGACTGTCTCTTTCCGCGACGGGCTGCTGACCGTTTCCGATACCGGCGCCGGCATCGCGCCGGAGGATCTGCCGCGCATCTTCGAAAAAGGATATACCGGCGTCAACGGCCGTCTGGACAGGAGATCCAGCGGACTCGGCCTGTACCTCGCGAAAAAAGTCGCGGATATGCTCTCGATCGGCATCACCGCCGAAAGTTCCCCCGGCAAAGGGAGCGCTTTTACTCTCGATCTCAGACAGGGGAATCAGTTCTAAGTTCCAAGTTCCAAGTTCCAAGTTTAAAGTTCAAAGTTCAAAAATATGAGGGAAAAATGGATTATCAGGACATTAACGCAGATACTATCGACAGATGGATACGCGAAGGCTGGGAATGGGGAAAACCCGTCTCACACGAAACGTACGAACGGGCAAAAAGGGGCGACTGGGATATTTTCCTGACGCCGACAAAGCCCGTTCCCCACAGCTGGCTCGGGGACGTTAATGGCAGACGCGTCCTCGGGCTCGCCAGCGGCGGCGGCCAGCAGATGCCCGTACTCGCGGCGCTCGGCGCCGACTGCACGGTCCTGGACTACTCTCCCCTGCAGCTGGAGAGCGAACGCCTCGTTGCAGAGCGCGAGGGATACGACGTCCGTATCGTCCGGGGAGATATGACGAAGCCCCTTCCTTTTGACGACGGGGAATTCGATCTGATCGTCCACCCGGTCTCAAACTGCTACGTGCGGGAAGTCAGGCCGATCTGGAAAGAGTGTTTCCGCGTCCTGAAACCGGGCGGGAAGCTGATCTCGGGAACGGATCACTATATCAACTACATAGTTGACTCCGAAGAAAAACAGATCGTCAATACTCTGCCCTTCGATCCGATCGGCAACCCCGAACAGATGAAACAGCTTGAGGCTGACGACGCCGGAGTGCAGTTCTCCCATTCGCTGGAGGAGCAGATCGGCGGGCAGCTCGAGGCGGGGTTCACACTGCTCGCGCTATATGAAGACACGAACGGCGAAGGGCGTCTGCATGAAATGAATATCCCGACGTTCCTTGCCATGTGTTCGCAGAAATAGGAGATCATCATGGACAACAAATACCCCCTTCCCTATATCATCCACGGCGGCGACTACAATCCCGACCAGTGGATAAAAACTCCCGAAGTCTGGGACGAGGACGTGCGGCTCATGAAGCTCGCTCACGTCAATTCCGCGACGGTGGGCATTTTCGCATGGTCGCTGCTGGAACCCGAAGAGGGCCGGTATGATTTCGGCTGGCTGGAAACCGTGCTGGACAAGATGCTCGCAAACGGCGTCTCGGCTATCCTCGCTACGCCCTCCGGAGCGCGGCCGCCGTGGCTCGCGCAGAAATATCCGGAGGTGCTGCGTGTGGAGGAGAGCGGCGTACGCAACGAATACGGCGTGCGGCACAACCACTGCCTGACCTCGTCCGTCTACCGCGAAAAGGTACGTCTTATAAACCGCGCTCTGGCGGAGCGGTTCGGGAACCATCCTGCCCTGTCCATGTGGCATATCTCCAACGAATACAGCGGGGCGTGCCACTGCGAACTGTGCCAAAACGCGTTCCGCGATTGGCTGCGGGAAAAATATCACGGCGATATCGACGAACTGAACCATTACTGGTGGAACGGCTTCTGGTCCCACAGGTTCACGGATTTTTCACAGATATCATCACCCAAGTATCGGGGAGAAAACCACGTGCCGGCACTTACGCTGGACTGGAACCGCTTCGTCACGGCGCAGCATATCTCCTTCCTTGAAAACGAGATCGCCCCGCTGCGCGAGCTGACGCCGGACGTGCCCGTCACTACCAACATGATGCTGCTCTACGACGGCATCGATTATCAGGAGATGGCGAAGCGCGTGGACGTGGTCTCCTGGGACAGCTACCCCATGTGGGAGCAGGGGCAGAACGGGAAGCAGGCGCTGACCCACGCCTTCTCCCACGACATGTTCCGATCCATGAAACAGGGGCAGCCATTCCTGATGATGGAGAGCACCCCCGCGAACGTCAACTGGAAAGACGTCAACAAGCTCCCGCTCCCGGAGCGTCAGGCGCAGGCGGCCGTGCTGGCGGTGGCGCTGGGCTCGGACAGTGTGCAGTATTTCCAGTGGCGCAAGAGCCGCGGCGGTCACGAGAAATTCCACGGCGCTGTGGTAGACCACGCCGGGCACGAAAACACACGGGTGTTCCGTCAGGTGACGAAGCTGGGCGAACAGCTGGAAAAGCTCGCTCCGGTCGCGCGGCGGCGCTGCGACGGCAAAGTCGCCGTTATATACGATTACGAGAACCGCTGGGCGACGGACCGCTACTGCGGCTACAACAACCTGCGCCGGGATTACGCCGACGAGTGCATAAAATGGTACGCGCCGTTCATAAAGCGGGGGATCTGCGTTGACGTTATAAGCGAGACGGACGATTTCACCCGTTATGAACTGGTGATCGCGCCCTTTCTCTATATGCTGAAGGACGGCGTCGCGGAGCGCATAGCTGATTACGTGCGGGGCGGCGGCAGGTTCGTGACCACCTATCTCTGCGGCGTAACCGATCCCCACGATCTGTGTTATCTCGGGGGCTTCCCCGCGGGAGAACTGAAAGAAGTATTCGGCGTGTGGGCGGAGGAGACCGATTCTCTGCCCGCGGACGCGCCCGGAAGAGCGTCTTATAACGGCAATACCTACCCCGTCGATCATATCTGCGATATAATACACGCCGAAGGTGCGCAGGTCCTGGGAAAATACGAAAACGACTTCTACGCCGGCTCCCCCGCCGTCACACGGAATAATTACGGAGAAGGGACCGCGTGGTACTGCGCGTTCCGCAGCGACGGAGCTTTCGCCGACGATTTCTGCTCCGACCTGATCGCCCGGTGCGGTATCGCCCCGGACGCCGGGATACAGGCGCCGACGGCCGTATTCATGCGAAAGCGCGGCGATCATAT
>JAILQN010000047.1 GCA_024699005.1 Clostridia bacterium | reverse complement strand
GTCCTGTCTCATACAGTTTTTTCAATGAACTCGGTTCCCTGTGCGGTTCCGAAAGGCGCGGCGATACGGTCCATTGTGCTGACTTTTTGGTAAGACCGTACCGTTTCCATGAAAAATACATCGCGACCGTTATCCAATCCTCTTCAAACTCTCTTCTTTCAACGAGTTCTCCATCCCGGAAAATCCCCACAAAACAACGGTCTTCGTTCTCGCCTCGTTCTATTGCGCTTATATAGCATGTGCCGTCGCGCTCTATTTCGACGTCCCGTATGGCGATCGCAGTCTGTTTGTCAAAGTATTCTGCCTTCACTTCAAAGCTTTCCGTATCGTATACGACAAGCCGGTGATTGAGCCAATTATCCCAGAGCGCCTGTACGCAGTATAGCAGTTTTCCGTCGTTTGAAAAAGCGAGACCAAAGCTTTCATCCGCTCCGCAGTTGCTGGTTTTTATCTTTTTCAGCAATTTCATATTCGCTATATCATAAAATACGAGATGGCACTCGTTGGTATGACTTACGAAGATATCGGTTCCCGGAACGAAAGCGCCTGAATAAGAATAAGGGGTCTCTTTGAACCTTCCGATAAGTTTGTCTTCCATGTCATAGACCCAGACAGTACCGGTCATGCCGACTTTATACTTACCGTTGCAGTAATACCCCCAGAAATCACGCATTCAAAAATCCCCCTGTTTGTTCAGCTTTATTATCCATTCGTCCAGAAACCGCATCTGTTCCTCCGTATGGAACCAGTGTTCGCCGTTCTCCATCACGGTAAGGCCTGCGTTATGTTTCGCCGCGAAGTCCGATATCGTTTCATGGGACGTGAGCGTGTCGTTCTCGCCGTAAAGGATATCTGTGGGGACGTTCCATCGTATAGGGTGAGCGCGTACCCAGGAGAGGTAATTCCACGACAGGTCTTCCCCGAAAGAGGTGCGTACCGTACCGCGCTCCCGGAGTTCCTCTTCCGTCACGCCGGCGGGCGTCATCTTGCCGAGGATGAGCTTCTCCATATCGACGATCGGGGAAATGAAAAACGCCCTGTCGATCATCGTGTCTATACCGGCGTGCATGCTGAAAAACGCGCCGATGCTGTTCGCGATCAGCGCGATCTTGTCATACTGTTTTTTCAGTCCGGTCACGCAGGCGCGTATCTCTTCGCCCGTTTCCCACGGCGTGAAGGTTTTGTAATCAAGACCCGTGACCGTGCAGCCCGGGAAAAGCGGTATATAGTGTCCGCTCTCCGCCGCGCTGCCGTTTTTGCCGTGGACGTAGAGTATTGAGGTCATGTTTGTTTAAGTTGACAGCGAACAGCGAACAGCAAACAGCGCGCGGTTAAGATATAAAAATCAGCAAGAAAACACCGCGCGTATGTTTTTCGGTATGATTTGAAAGCAGTGAAAAAGTATTCGTTATCTTTTTGTATCATAACATTCGCGCGGTACCCGTTTGTTTTTGTCGTTTCCTGTATCGCGCGCTGTTTGCTGTTGGCTGTTTACTGTTCGCTGTCCGCAGTCATCTTCATAAATCAGAAACCGCTGGAAACCGGCTCTTCTTCCGGTGAGTCCGGCAAAAGATTCACCAGCCCGAGAAACCGCAGGAACCGGTGGAAGAAGGTCTCGATCTTTCCGAAGAAACCGGTGTGAACTTCTCCGCAGTATTCGCATACGGCGGGAGGATCAGGTTCATCTGTTATGCCCTGCGCGAGAGCAGCGTACTTCGCTTCCGCATCCGTAAGGTCTGAATAGTTCGTCACCAGCGGTTTGAATCTGGCCGGGAGTTCGTTGTATTTGGTGCGGGCGTTATCGATAAGAGCCGCGCACTCCTGGGTGTACTCCACTTTGCCTATGGATTCTATTGCGACGATGGCCTCGTTCAGCTGCCGGTGTTCCGGTTCTATGATCTTCGTCCAGGCGGCTTCGCAGACCGTGCAATAATACCATACGGTCCAGCCGTCTTCGTCGCTGCCTTCGCGGCGGGCTTCCTGCCAGGTATGACTGCCGGAGCCGGCTTCGGTCTCAGTATATGTCTCGCCGCATATCCGGCAGGTAAAATTACGCGTGATACTCGTTTTACAGGAGCCCGTTATGCTGCTCTGACGCCAATCGTGCCGGCAGGGGACCGTGAGCGCCACGTCGGAGAACGCGCTTGTGTAGTCCGTGGCGTAATCGCCGTTCAGCTGTTCGTTGAATACTCTGAGAGTATAATTTCCGGGTATGATATCCTGCGGGACCGTGATATCCACCGGACCGGCAGCCGACGCAGGCCGGGCGATCTGCCCGTAATACACCGGATTGCCGTCCTCGTTCACCAGGATGGCGGAGATACGGTCGTTGGACCCGTATTTTGCTTTCGTATAATTCAGAGTCACCGTTTCTCCTCGCGCGGCGGTCGCCGTATTCTCGCTGACAGTGAATTTGTAGTTAATGTTCCGGACGGTCAGCTTCCATTCTTTTCCGGTATACGTCGGGATATTCGCAAGTGCGCCGTCCGCGTTTTTGCCGCCAGAGGCGGGGGAAGCGAACAGCACCCGGGAAAGGTCTATGAAGACAGCGGGCCGGACGCCTCTCGGATCGCTCTGGGTGTAGGACCACCCGGTATCGGATGACGCTGTCACCTGTCCGTCATTGTGGACCCAGCGCGACGTGCCGGCATCGGTGTCGCGCAGCCACCAGGAGCTGTCATTTGTCCATGCGCCCGACGCCTGGCTCTGCGCGACCGCCGTTCTTTGCGCGGCGCGGGTGTCGGTCGCCGCGGTCGAGACCGGAAAACCGAACGTCGTTTCCATGACTTCCGCGCCGGAAAGAATAAACACTTTGTCGTTATTTTCGCCTCCGGTTGATCCCTGACCGGCGCCGCCTGAAGGGACGATATCGTTGACGTCTGTATCCCGTAAGGCGAGCCGCTCCGCGGAGTTGAAAGCGTTGTTTAAAAAGCTGTCGTCCGTTTCGCCATAGGCAACCTCACCGCTGCTGTTCAGCCACGTGCGAAGACTGCACGCGGTCCATTGTACGGTGGAGAAGCTGCTTATATGATACGGTTTGACTGCCAGGATCTTGTCTGACAGCAGCAGCATCCTGCCGCCCGAATGATCAAGAATTCGCCACAGGACCGGGCCGGGATCGGCATTGGTTTGCTGAGCGTAATTTCCGAAATACACGCGGTTCGCGTGAGTGTCCAGGACGCCGTCCACGGCGCCGTTCCTGATAAGCCGGACGGCGGTATCGTGCCCCTGCGAAAGATTGCGGAATGCAGCCTCGGCGTCCGTGTGGTCGCCGTAATTGCTGACCTCCCGCTTCTCCCTGCCGTTGAGAGCGTCATAGGCGTTTCTCGCGGCGGTTATCCCGGCAAGGGATTCAGAGGTGAATTCCACGGCGCCGATGCTGTGGATCGCTTCGATGACTACATTGACGTTGTCCCGGTTGATCGTCTTCTGCGGCCCGGTCGTCTGATCCTCCCCGCCTCTTGTTTTCACGGTCGTTATCTCATCCTGAGAAGTTTCGGGGGCATTGCGTACGGCGGCGCGTCCGCCGGTGGCGAACAGGACGCCGCAGGCGACGGAAACAGTCATCATCATCGCCAGAAGGATACAGATGTGTTTATGAAGTTTTTGCGTTTTCATACTGAATAACCTCCGGTGTGTGATTG
>JAILQN010000309.1 GCA_024699005.1 Clostridia bacterium | reverse complement strand
GCGACGGCCTCGGCCAACCCGTCTCCTCCTGGCCCATGCCCTCGCTCCGTCAGGCCAACCCGCCCGAATCCCGGCCCCTCGGCCCCTACGGACTGCCGCTCGAGTGGCAGTTCCCGGCTGTCCCGTCGCCTTACTGGCATTTAGAGCAGTTCGGTAGCTCGTCGGGCTCATAACCCGGAGGTCGGGGGTTCAAATCCCTCTCCCGCAACCATATCGGAGTGGAGTCGAAATCGTGAACGGTTCATTTGGACAAGTTCGGTTCGACTCCCTCTTTTTTTGCGCAGAACCCTTGTAATACAAGGGTTCTGCGTATTTTTACAGGTCATGCGATGTCCAAGTCCGAAAAATGATACTTTGCAAAATCGGATTATTAAATGGCGAAAAACACAAGATTTGACTATTTTATTTGGATTTGTCCATATGTGCTTTCCAAAAAGTATTTTCGACCACAATAGGCGGCTGATTTTTATTATATCTGTGAGGACGCTCTGTATTGAACTTTAGGATAAACTGATCAACGCTTTGTCTGAAATCTCGTTCGGATCGGTAGTCTCTCCTGTATAGCTCCTCTTTCTTCAAAATGGCGAAAAAAGCCTCGCAGACTGCGTTGTCATTCGGCGTACCCGGTCTGGAAAACGACTGTCGGACATTTAGATCCGCAAGCAGGTGTCGGAATGCGTTAGAGGTATATTGCGTGCCTTGATCACTATGAAATATAAGATCCTGCGGATGACCGCGATCTTCGTATGCTGTTTTGAATGTAGCTGTGATAAGACGGGCGGTGCAATTCGGAGAAATTTTATAGGCAATTACTCTGCGCGAAAAGAGATCTATGATTACACAGATGTAATAGTAAATGCCTTTCACCATGTACTGTGAGCAATCACTGACCCAAATCTCGTTGGGGCGAGAAACCTCGAATTGCCGTCTTACGATATCTTTCTTTTTTGAAAGCGCCTTGAAATTCTTTTTTGCATTTTGTGTGATGCTGACAAGCCCCATTTCATGCATGAGACGCAGAATATACTTTTTCGATGTCCTGACGCCCTGGGATTGAAGAACGGCCAATATTTTGTCTGAGCCGTAACATTGATTGCTCTCCTCAAACACTTTGCGAACCATGTCTGACAGTTCTGCATGACGCTCTTGATAGTAAGTTGGCACGCGATTCTTTTTAATCAAATTATGGTAGGAACCCTTGGAGATAGAGAGTGCCTCCAACAGTATCTTTGTGCCATATTGCAAGCTGAGCTGCTCGTACATTGTGATCCTCTTCTCTATCGGGATCATGGTAATGCAGCCGGAATCAGAAATCGCCTGCAGAACGAGGGTTAGGCGTTCGAACTTTCGTTTGAGGTCATTGTACTCTTTCTGTGTCACGATAGTTTCCGTTGCATGCCTGCTTGCATAGACATATTGATACGGCTTTAGCCATGTGTACAGTGTACTGCGGGGAACGTTGTATTTCTCACAAAGATCCTTTACAGATGTCCCATTCCAGTATTGATTTACTATGTCTGCTTTCTGCTTGCTGGTAAAATTGGTGTTCATGGGGATACCTCCTAAAAAGTGTATCCTCATTATAGCTACACAGTTTTCACGACGCTGAAAAAGGCAAACGGCTATATCAGTTATTCCCTGGTCAAATATCTTGACAGGGAAACGCCGGAATATGTGCCGTCGGACAACAGCGGCGCGCGGTTCAGGGTCTCGCTCGGCAGCGGGGACGACGCGGACGTTATCGAAAACGGCATTGTCGAGTACAGCGAGGCCCACGAGGGGAAATTCGAAAGCGCTGATTTTTGGAAGAAGCTCGTGGACAAGGACGGGACATTTGCGGCGGGCGTAATCGCGGACGTGGATAAGGACGCCTACGGCTTTGTGAACGCGCTCTATGTGGAGGAAGCGCTCCGACATCAGGGCCTGGGCACGGCTCTTTTGAAGGCGGCGGAGGACTTCACAAGGGAAAACGGCGCTTCCATGGTTTTGAAGAACGCGGGCGACTGGAATGTCGACTTCTTCAAAAAGAACGGCTATCTTCTCAGAGGCGAGCTCAAAGACGTTCCGAAAGGGCACAGCTGCTATGAGCTCTACAAGAATATCTGAAGCAGAGCAGCAGGCATTTTTATTCACGCTGTTGTCCCAAGGCACGTGGAGTGCGTGACATGGATGACAAAGAAATAAACAAATCGCAAATGTATGGAGAAAATACAGATATGGATCAATTGCATTTGAAATAGAACACTGATCTCAACTGGCACGACGTTGAAGCCCTGTGATCTGATCGGGTTCATCCCGCTGAGTGAATTGATGGAACAGGAAGTGGCACGGCCCGAAGATCATGCCATTTCTGAAAACGATATAACTTTCTTACGAGCCCCGGCCAAATACCCGCAGTTTTTTTCTTGACACGGTTACATTGAATTCGTATAATTTGTTATACAAATCATACTTACGAGGTGGAACAATGAGAGCACCGGAAGGAAAATATGCGTGGACGGCTACCGTCGGTGAGAAAGGGCAGATCGTCATACCGAAACAGGCACGGGACGTCTTCGGAATCAGACCCGGAGATACACTGCTTCTTCTTGGCGATGAGGAGCGTGGGATTGCCATTCCCCCGAAGGGAGCATTTTCAGAATTGTTCGGGATTGCATTCCAGGATCGGGATGGTGATAAGGAATGAAAAAGGTCGCTTTTTTCTGCATTCCCGCTCACGGCCATACGAATCCCATGCTGCCGGTTGCCGCGGAACTGGTGAAGCGCGGAAACACGGTCAGATTCTATTCGTTTGACGAATTCAGGGAGAAGATCGGCGCCACAGGCGCGGAGTTTGTCTCCTGCGATGCGTATCTGCCCAAGCTCTCGGAGCGGGAAAAGGCCGGACTGAAAAAGGTGTCCACCACAGAGATGACG
>JAILQN010000302.1 GCA_024699005.1 Clostridia bacterium | reverse complement strand
CCGGCGATATCGCGGCGAGGGTCAATCAGATAAGATCCCAGATAGCCGAGACCACCTCCGACTTTGACCGTGAGAAGCTTCAGGAGAGGCTTGCCAAGCTCGCGGTCGGCGTAGCCGTCATCCACGTGGGCGCGGCGACCGAGGTCGAGATGAAGGAGAAGAAGTACCGCATCGAGGACGCTCTCGCGGCTACCAAGGCGGCTGTGGAAGAGGGTTACGTCTCCGGCGGCGGCATCGCGCTGCTCAACATCGTGGACGAGGTCAAAGCCGCTGCCGCGGACGCCGACGACGACGAGAAGACCGGCGTATCCATCGTCGTGAAGGCTCTCGAGGCTCCCATCCGTCAGATCGCTTCCAACAGCGGGCTTGAGGGCAGCGTCATCATCGACGCCATCATCCGCTCCGGCAGGAAGGGCTACGGCTACAACTTCGCGACCGACGCCTACACCGACATGGCGGAGGCCGGCATCCTCGACCCGACCAAGGTCACAAGGTCGGCTCTGGAGAACGCATCGTCCGTTGCGGCGATGGTGCTCACCACCGAGTCGCTGGTATGCGACAAGCCCGACCCGCAGGCAGAAGCCGCACAGGCAGCGGCTATGGCTGCAGCGTCCCAGGGCGGCGGGATGTATTGATTTTCCGAATCACGGACGAGCCGGGCGTTTGCCCGGCTCGTTTGTGATTTAATGAATAATGAATATTGAAGAATGAAGAATGAATAATTGAGGGTGGGCTTCGCCCACACCCGTTTTTAATGAATACTGAAGACTTAAAACTGAGGAATGAATAATTGAAAATGGAAAAATTATAGTTAATGTTCAGGCAAACAGATCTTCCATGGTGATAACATTTGTAAAAACTCCGCTGTACTCGTTGCGTTTTAAGCCAAATGTTGTGATCAATGTGGTGTGAACAACCGATTTGGGAGATATTTCTTCAAGAAGCATTTCCTGTCTTTGCAGCATGGTCTTGTAATAATCCTTGCTTACACAGAAATCACCGCTGTAAAATTTGATTTCGCACATGTTTATGACATTGTCGTTTCGTGAAATCAGCATATCGATCTGTGTTCCGGATTCATCATCGTTTCTTTTTGACCATGCGGATTCTGTCGAAATAACACCGGAGATCCCCAGGGCTTTTTTTATTTGTTCAACATGATTAAAGCACACGTTTTCAAACGCAAATCCACGCCATGTGACAATCGGCTGCGATGCCAGATTCTGTTGCCAGAATCCGGCGTTGTTTTCTTTTTTATCCTGAACAAAATGAAGGTAAAATAAACAAAACGGATCGATCAGTTTATAATGCTCATCCCGTTTTCCGAATCCGAAAGGAACATACCTGACAATAAAATCACTTGCGAGCAAAGCATTCAGATTCTGAGATAATCTGCCTCCGTCGGTTATTTTCAGTTTATCACATATTTCCTTACGTGTGTATCCTGCGTTTTTAGTGTAAAGCAGTTTTACTATCGCTTTTACTGCTTCCGGAGCTGTAAAAACAGAATAAAATAATCGTTCAAACTCGTTTTTCAATTTTGCGTTTCGTTCGAAAAAAAGAGCATCTATATTTTGCGCCAGGCTTCGCTGTCGGTCCATGTATTTCATGTAGTACGGTATTCCTCCGAGAATCATATAACTCTGGACGATATCATATCCTGAAAACTTAACATCGTTTGCTTTATACAGTTCAGCGCATTCGCTGAGGTTAAACGGCTTCAGCTTGATTTCATATGTGATTCGGTTGTAAAGACCGCCATAATTATTGATCAGCTTATCCTGAATCCACGAATTAGCGCTGCCGCACACAATAACGATAAGGTTTTTTCGGTGGCATCCCCAGGTGTTCCAGAAACCTTCAAACGCTCTGATAAATCCTGATCTCGGAGTATCTAACCATGGCAGTTCATCAAGAAATACCAATTGCCTTGAACCGTCATCAATCATCTGCAGATGCTGTTCGAGAAGCAAAAAAGCATCCAGCCAATTGTCCGGCTTTTTACATTTCTGCATTCCATGAAGTTTCAGGGAATTATAAAAATGATCCAACTGGGCACGGAGCAGACCATTGGAGTCATTATCAGCCGGCGACAGTCCAGCATGTCTGAAAGTGATCCTTCCGGCAAATGTCTCATCCACGAGATATGTCTTACCTACCCGCCGTCTTCCGTATACCGCGACGAGTTCAGCCTGTTTGCTGTCATACAGACGATTCAGTTCTTTTACTTCATAGTGTCTGCCAATCATGAAATCCTTCCTCTCGATTCCGATATAATACGGCATGTCTTTAATCCGGCGGTGAAGCTGTTAAAAGTTGCATTCACCGCCGCTTAAAAGCGCATTTGTATTATATATCAAATTAAATCGGCGGTCAACCCTGTTTTTACGGCGTTTGCCGCCGATTAAAAAATATATATTGTCACGTAATCCATGAACTGTATTCGTAACCCCTGCACAGCTGATGAAAACCTGCGCAGGGGGAGAGTTTTATCAGGATATCCGCAGATATAAAATGATTCTTGACAATACTAAATATGGTATAGTATAATCCAAATATAATATATTTTGTAGAAAATCGGATGATTTCGGAATGAAACAGAAAAAATTCTTTTTGATGGCTGCCGTTTTGCTTTTTGCGGTGCTTATGGCTGTTTTTGCCGTTACGTCATTTGCGGCAAGGCTGCCGGGCGATATCGATAACGACGGCGTAATAACGGCTGCGGACGCCCGTCTCTGGCTCCGCATTTCCGCAAGGCTTGAGAAAATAGAGGATTATTATTCTCCCGAGGAGCTTGAAGGCTATTCGGGTGACACCGATCCTGCCGGTCCGTCTGACGCGAATTTTAAGGTCTCCTTCGGCGTCGCCGACGGCGGGTATTTTATAGCCGGTGAGAGCAAAGCCGCTATAACGCTTACCTCCGACGCAGACGTTAAAAGCGCTACGCTCTCCGTTATCGACGTGATGGATGAAACAGTATACAGAACAACGGTCAGGGATATAAAGAAAGAAATTCCCGTGACAGTGGAATGGGACGGTAAGACCGCCTCCGGCGAATACGTCGGCTCGGGTGATTACACCGTCTCCGTCGGTTCCGGCGACAACGCGGTGAAGTCGGAGAGCCTGTATTTCACTGCAAAAAACTGGTTCAGCGCTGGCAATGGCAGTGAGACAAATCCGTTCCTGATCGGGAACAAAGAAGATGTTGAAAACATTATCCGTTATCCGAGAGCGAACTATAAACAAATCAAGGATATAGACTATGATTACGCCACCGCCAAGTCAATGTTTACAAAGGATTTGCCGTTTAACGGGGTGTATGACGGAAATAATAAAAAACTGTTAAATCTTATTGCAAAAGATTCTCTGTTTACATATGTCGGGGAAGATGGATCTTTGATCAACATTACTTTTATAGATGGTAGCTTTTATGGTGACGGAGGGATAGTGTATGAGAATTCCGGTATTATGAAGAACATCAAGACCGAAAACGGAAGTTTTTCAAGTCTCGGTGGACTTGCATATACGAACAATGGAAAAATACTGGATTGTGATTTGGATGTGTTAATGACAGGAGAGTATAAAAAGAGTAATTACTATGAACAAAATATAAATATACAAACATATCTTGGAGTCGTTGCTGCAAACAATAACGGATTGATAAGCGGTTGCAAATTAAAAGGATCATTTGTTGGTATAATCACAAACCACTCAAATGCTCCTGCCGGAGCCCGGGATGATCTTAGTGGGTATATTGGCGCAATTGCCGGGTGTAACAAAGGCAGAGTGATTAATTGCATTTCTGATGTCTCGGTTCACGTTGTAGCAAATTCTCCTTGTACGTATGCATATAGCGGTGGTCTCGTCGGAGTTAATGGTGTTGATGGTTCTATTCAGAATTCGGAGAGTAAAGGTAGTGTAACAGGTGAAGCTAAAAAGCATTCCTATTGCATTTGCGGTGCAATTGGTGGAATTGCTTCTAATAATGGTGGGCAGATAAAGAATTGCATTTATTCGGGTGAATCAGATGTAAATCTTGCCGGCACTGGCAGCGGAATAATCGCATAACACAGTCGATTTCAAAAACAAAAAGAGCCGGTTTCCCGCCGGCTTTTTTTATTGCGTTCCGTAAAATCCCGTTGACAGCTTATTACTTTGCAGGTATAATATTTTTTAGGTGCGAAACTTAAAAAATTTTTCATTTTCGGAAGTGATAATCCATGAACTACATAGAAAGATCCGAATATATGCAGCGTCTGCTCGACCTTAAAGACACGCCCGATATAAAGATCATTACCGGAGTCAGGCGCAGCGGCAAGTCTGAGCTGATGAAGGCGTATATACGTCATATAAATGAAGACGGGGATGATCCGAACATAATATATATAGATTTTTTTGATCTGAAATACGAGTCTCTGAAAGAATACCATCTTTTGTATAATTATATTGAAGAACGGTACGATCCCGCAAAGAAAAACTATGTTTTTATTGATGAAGTTCAGTTGTGCAAAGAGTTTGAACTTGCGGTCAACAGTCTTCACGCCTCCCGCAAATATGATCTGTACGTAACAGGCTCGAATGCGTTTCTCTTAAGTTCCGATCTTGCAACACTTTTCACCGGGCGGTATATTGAGATCCATGTTTTTCCGTTTAGTTTTGCGGAATTCTGCAGATATCATTCGGACGAGAAAGACACACGGAAGCTGTTCGGAGATTACGTTATCAAGGGCGGGCTTGCAGGATCATACGAATATCGCACGGAACGGGACCGGGTAAACTATATCCGCAACGTATATGACACAATAATAAACCGGGACCTTGTAACAAAGTATAATCTTCCGGATACTGCCACGCTTGAGCGTCTTGCCGAGTTTATGATGGACAACGTCTCAAATCTGACTTCGCCTAACAGTATCAGTGAATCCCTGACGGCAAATGCCACCGTTACAAATCATAAAACTGTCGGAAATTATATAAATTACCTCTGTAATGCCTTCGTGTTTTACGGGATCCGCAGATATGATATCCGCGGAAAAAAATATCTTAAAACCTCTTTCAAGTACTATCTCAGTGATACGGGGTTTCGTTTCGCACGGCTTGGTCGAAGAAATCTTGATTACGGGCGTATGTACGAAAATATAGTCTGCACAGAGCTTATGAGGCGGGGATATGAAGTATATGTCGGCAAGCTTTATCAGAAAGAGGTGGATTTCGTAGCTCTGAGGGGGAATGAAAAAATCTATATCCAGGTCAGCGACGATATCTCACGCCCGGAAACATTTGAGCGTGAATATGATCCTCTGCTGAAGATAAGAGACGCTTACCCGAAAATGATACTCGCAAATACCCGTCATGATCCTTATGATCACGAGGGAATAATGATATATGATCTGACTGACTGGCTGTTGGATAAATGATATTTCAGGTGCGAAACTTTAAAAATTTTTATTTTTCGGAAGTGTATGTCCTACCGCAACATATCCCGGGAGAGTATATTTTGTGTTGCTTCCGATGAAAAAAAGCGGTTCCCGGGCTTACGCAAGGGAACATTTTTTTCTTGCGGTGACCGAAAACGGTATCGCTGTCGGGGCAGCTGCGAAAAAACCGTATCCGGAAGTGCGCGTAAAGAGTGAGAACACGGTTCATCCGGACAAAACAGACCGCCCCCGGCAGCGGGCGGCCTTTGTTTGACTATGTACTGCGCGGAAGCTTATTCCTTTACGCAGTCGATATCATACCGGAACGTTCCGCCGCTGCTGAACTCGGTGCTTATATGCAGGGACAGGACGTCGTCCGCGAATTCGTAGGTGCCGTTTATAATGGATATCCCGAGAGTATTGTTTTCGGGAACGGAAACGGAAAAGGTGTTTCCGTCGTTCTCGATGGTGAAGGGATAGCTTTCCTCATAACCGCCCTGATTGAAAGTGTAATCTCCGGTGCCGTCCGCGTTGATCTGAGCCCGCAGATCGATCCTGTTTCCGTTTGCGGGGGTGACGGAACCTGTCCAGGTCCCGACCAGCTCCGCCGGGATAGCCATGTCGGATTCTTCTTCCGTTTCCGAGATCACCGGCGTGAGATCTGTGTCCGGCACTGCGTCCGGTACGCTGTAGGTCAGAGAGAACGAAGATTGTTCCTCGTTTGTGCTGAATCCGTTCACGTCATCGTATTTCACGCCTGTCACGTTCATGCTCAGGGGCTTATAAATGTTGCCGTCGCGGTCCTCAAGGCACAGGATCCGGAAATGGTCTCTGATTTCCGTATGCAGCATAACTCCCTCGCGGAGCATGAACGTCACGAAGATAAGGCGCTCGCCGGGATTCGTATCCATGTTCTGCAGCGCGCGATCTCTCAGATCCCTCTGTTCGTCCGTTATTCCTTCGTCGTCGTTTATTATCAGCCAGTCGAGCGTGTAGTTCTGCCACGCAACCGGCTCGTTTGCTGCCGCGGGGGCGTTTTCCTCCGGCTCTTCCGAAGGCTCTTCGGGCTTCGCGAGTCCCGAAATGTCCAGCGTCTGCTTTTCGGCGGTTTGTTCAGTATCACCGGTTTCTCCGCAGGCAGACAGCAGCACGGCTGACAGCAGCACAGTCAGCAGCAATGCGATGATCTTTGTGGTTTTCTGATTCATGGTGGTCATCTCCTTGTCAGTATTTTGAGTTGAAAGATCTTACAGAATATTTCTTAAATATCTGTGCAGATTTTTGATGATCCTTGTCGCGGTGGGGGCAAGGATGCCGTACTTCCGCGCGACGTAGTCTCCGGCTCCTCCGTGGATATACGCGCCGGCGCGGGCGGCGTCAAAGACGTCCGCTGTCTGGGGAACAAGTCCCGCGATAAGTCCGGTCAGGGCGTCGCCGCTGCCGCCGCGCGCCATGCCGGGATTGCCAGTGGGATTTACGGCAACTCTGCCGTCCGGAGCGGCGATCACGGTATCCGCGCCTTTCAGGACCGCGCATACGCCGTATTTTTCCGCGAAATCACGGGCAATACCGATCCTGTCGGAGTTCACTTCGGCGGGGGTTTTGTTTATAAGTCTCGCCATTTCGCCCGGATGGGGAGTGATGACGATGTCGGCGTCTGATTCCGCGAGGATATCGGGTCTGCCCGACAGACAGTTCAGGGCGTCGGCGTCAAGTATCAGCGTTCCTCTGTAATTCTCTGTCAGCGCAGATACGGTCCGTACCGCGCCGAAGGACGTGCCGATACCGCAGCCGATCGCGACAGCCGTATAATCACCCGCCTTTTCTGCAAGCACGCCCGCAGCGCGTTCGGAAAGAGCGCCGTTGTCGGACGGCAGCGGCAGCATGGTCTGTTCCGCGATGTTCGGTGCGACGGCGCTGTAAATCGCGTCGGGGAACGCCGCGGTCACAAGCCCTGCGCCTGCCTCCACCGCCGCCTGTGAGCATATGTTCACGCAGCCTGTCATAGTCCTGCTGCCTGTGACGGTCAGGACTTTTCCGAAATCGCCCTTATGCGCGTCGTGATCCCGCGGCCTGATAAGGTTTTTTATTTCCGGAGGAGTCAGGACGGAGTAATCTTCCGCGAAGGGTGCGAGTTCGTCGTCCGATAAAACGAGCGGGACGACTTCTATCCTGCCGCAGGCGAGCGATGCGGGCTTATTGGCGAGCGCGGGTTTCAGGGCAAATATGGTCATGGTGCAATCCGCGAGGAAGTGTTTTCCGGGCTGCGAGGCGCTGTCGGCGTCGATGCCGGAGGGAATATCGACCGCGAATTTCGCGGCGCGGGTGTTTTCGTTTGCCGCTGCTGTAAGTTCCGCCGCGGCGCCGGTCAGTTCGCCTTTGAAACCGATGCCGAAAATGGCGTCGACAAGGATATCTGCGTTTGCGATGATATTCAGCGCGCCGTCGGGGTTTTCGGTATAGTCAAAGACGGTCACCGGGTAATTTCCGAGCCGGTCATACATCCCCCGCGGGACCTCGCCTTTCGGCTTGCCGAAGGCGAGAACGACGAAGACGTTCCTGCCGCCCATATCCCAGAGCCGCCTCGCCGCAACGAATCCGTCGCCGCCGTTATTGCCCTTTCCGCAAAGAATAACGACGGTCTTACGGTCGATGTGCCCTGACTTCCCTGCTATGATCCCGGCGCACGCCGTGCCCGCCGTCTCCATAAGAGAGGCGGAGGTCTCGCCGTGACGTTCCATCGCGGACTGTTCCGCGAGTCTTGTGCTGTCGGCTGTCAAAATATACATAGCTTCGTCCTTATTACAACCGCACCTGTTTAGAGCGCGGTTGTTTATGTGAAATCATCAAAGCCCCAGTTCTTCTTTCATTTTTGCGAGCTCATCGTCTACAGAAGGAGCGGAGACCGCGTATTTCGCCTCGAGCTCCGCCGCAGGGTCCGCCGGCTTCGCGTTCAGCTCCGCTTTGGCGTTGGCGAGGTCGAGCATCTCGTCCACTTTTTTCTCCATACGCGAGAAAGCGTCCATATCTTTGGAAGCGGAGGAGAGGGAATCCTCTATTTTGTTGACCTTTTCCTGCGCCTTTGCGACGGCGATCTTTGACTTGACCGCCTGCCTGCGGGCTTCAAGGGCGCTGATATCGTCGACCAGCTTGTCGTGCATGGCGCGCATCTTCTCGGCGTTGGCTTTTGCGTTTTCGTAA
This sequence comes from Clostridia bacterium, assembly GCA_024699005.1. The sequence continues at coordinate 11,415 of JAILQN010000302.1, read as the reverse complement.
GCCGCGGAAAGGCCTTCTGCCAGAGCGGCGTACTGCTGCTTTTTGCCGATAAAGACCTTCGCGTCCGATTCGCTGCCGGCGATAAGAGCGCGCTTCGCCAGATCGTCGTATTTGTCGATCTGCGCCTGATTGTCGTCAAGCGCGCGTTTTGCGGAGGATTCCTGCGCCATGACTGCGGCCGTCTCCTCCCTGACCTTGGCGAGATCGTCTGTAAGGTCCGCCATGTATTTGTCGATCATCTTTGCGGGATCCTCCGCCTTATCAAGCAGAGCCATGATGTTGGATGACATGATGTCTTTGAATCTCTTTAAGATACCCATTTTAATTCTCCTTTTCATTTGATTCTTCCGGTTTCTTTTTGCGTTCGTATTCCTCGCGCGAGAATTTGCGGGAGGAACTGTAGTTCGTCGTGTGCGGATCGTCATACGGCATCCCGGGCGGGGTCTCCGGCTCTTCGCCGTATTTGCGTTCCAGTTCGGCGGTGTCGGTATCGCTGAACTTCCGCAGAGGTTTTGACAGTATCTCCTGGGTGCGTTTCGCCTGATCGTCCTTTTTTACGAATATGATCGCCGCGGCTACGGCTATAATGATGATCCCGGCGAGTACCGCTCCGACGATGAGAGCCGTCTTCAATACCGACGAGAGCAGTCCGGCGTCTCTGTCTCGCAGAAGCACGATGACCAGCGAGACAAACAGGATCGCGGCTATAACGCCCACTCCGCCGGCGCTTTTTTTACCGTTCAAGATCGTTCACTCCTTTTCAATCGGCCCCATCCGTCGTTTTGCTTCCGTAATGAATAATTAATAATGAATAATTTAGGGTCGCTCCGCGACGTGGATTGTTTTAATGCGGAATGCGGAATTCGGAATGCGGAATCGCGGGTTGCTCCGTGACGCTTGTTTTTCTTTACCTCGGCCGTGGACCCCTCCACCGCTTCGCGGCACCTCCCCTTGGCAGGGGCGGCTTTGTCGAGGCGCATTTAAAAAGTTAATCCACTATCCACTGACCCCTGACCACTAACCACTGACCACTGATCCCTGACCACTGACAACTGCCTCACGCCTTTTTCTTTTTCGCAGCCTTCGCCGCCTTTGCCGCGGCTTTGGCTTTCTCCGCGCGTTTTCTCTCTTTGGGAGTCTTATTGTTTTCCGACTGCTGGATGAAGTGGAAGATGATATTGAAAAGAATCAGCACTCCGAAAACGATGAAGAGCATTTTGTACGCGCCGGACAGTTCGAATATCCTGATGTCGATATCGATGTATTCGAGAGTCGATTTGTATTGTTCGAGCGACTTTACTGCCGCGAGGATGGAATTGACGGACATCTTGCCGCTGACCAGCGGTCCTGCGGCGTTCATAAAGAACCGGTTCATTGCGAACACGCCGATAAAGCCCACGCCGGACAGGGCGATATTCGCGGCTATCTTTTTCGTGAATATGCCGATTATGGTTATTGCAAGAGCGATTATAACGATGCAGGCGAGGGTTATGAGCATATTTCTGAAGGCCGGTATGAGCCCTTCGGGAAGGGCGTTTATATCTACGTCGCCCGTTGCCAGTTTTGCTTCGGAACCGAACAGAGTGTCGTAAGCCTGCCTCAGGGTGTAGAATTCCGGCATATGCTCAAGGTCGACGCCCGTCACGTTCGCGATGATCTTGTTTATATCCAGAGCGTTGCCGAGTATCCCGCCCAGTATGCCGAGTTTTGAGTTCGAGTTCATGCCGACAGTCAGGACAAGCCGGAACATGGGCAGGAACAGCAGCACGGGCGCCACGCAGAGCGCGAGGAGCGCGTTGACGATTTTGTATATTATCTTCATAAATAATCCTTTCTGCTTTTCAGCGAATAGGAGTTAAGCTCCGGGTTCCCGGCAATAAGCTTTTTTCTGTTCATCTGAAAAAAACTGCCGAAGGAATGGCTGAAGCAAAGTATGTATTCTGTCGTCGGCTTGGAACTTTGAACTATGAACTCGGAACTGAAAAACTACTTCCACGATGAATTAAGTTCCACTGTCCTGTTGAATATGATATTGTCCGGCTTCGAGTCCTTGTCAACGCAGAAATAACCCATGCGCATGAACTGGAAGGTGTCGCCCGGTTCCGCGTCCTTTAGAGCGGGTTCCAGAAGGCACTCACAGACCCTGAGGGAATCGGGATTCAGGTTGTTCAGAAAGTCGCCGTTCGACTCGTCGCCGGGATTCGGGGTGTTGAACAGCCTGTCGTACAGGTTGACCGTCGCTTTGACGGCGGAACCGGCCTCCACCCAGTGGATCGTGCCGCGCACGCGCCTGCCGTCCGGGGCGTTGCCGCCTTTCGTCTCCGGGTCGTATTCGCAGTGGACGGCGGTGATATTGCCGTCGTCGTCGGCTTCATAGCCGGTGCAGGTCACAAGGTAAGCGCCTTTCAGACGCACCTCGTTGCCGGGGAAGAGACGGAAATACTTTTTCGGCGGGTCGGTCATGAAGTCGGAGCGCTCGATGTAAAGCTCCCTGCCGAACACCAGTTCCCTTTCGCCCATTTCCGGGTGATCTGGGTGCTTCTCAAGGGTCAGGGTTTCGGTCCTGCCTTCGGGATAGTTGTCTATTATGACCTTCAGCGGATCAAGCACCGCCATGGCCCTGGGCGCAGAGGCGTTCAGCACGTCCCTGACGCAGGATTCCAGAAGCCCGTAATCCACCACGCTGTTCGCCTTGGACACGCCGATCCTGTCTACGAAATCGCGTATCGCTGCCGCCGGGTAACCGCGCCTGCGCATACCGCAGAGGGTGGACATACGGGGATCGTCCCAGCCGGAGACTATACCCTCGTTCACCAGGCGCGCACATTTGCGCTTGGAGGTCAGGCAGTAGTTCAGGTTCATCCGCGCGAACTCGATCTGACGCGGCGGCTCGTCGAAGCCGATCTCGTTTATGAACCAGTTGTAGACCTCGCGGTTGTTCTCGAACTCCAGGGTGCAGAGCGAATATGTAACGTTCTCGCGGGCGTCGGAGAGCGGATGAGTGAGGTCGTACATCGGATAGATGCACCACTTGTCCCCCGTGTGATGATGGGAGGTGTGGATTATCCTGTAAATGACCGGGTCGCGCATGACTATGTTGGGGGAAGCCATGTCTATCTTTGCGCGCAGGACTTTCTCGCCGTCGGCGAACTCGCCGTTCTTCATCCTTTCGAACAGGTCGAGGTTCTCTTCCACCGATCTGTCGCGATAGGGGCTGTTCCTGCCGGGCTCGGTCAGGGTGCCGCGGTATTCGCGCATCTCGTCCGGAGTCAGCTCGCAGACGTAGGCCTTGCCCTTTTTGATGAGCTTCACGGCGCACTCGTATATAAAATCGAAATAGTCGGAGGCGTAATAGACCTCGTTCCATTTGTACCCCAGCCACTGTATGTCTTCTTTTATGGCGTCGACGTACTCGGTATCCTCTTTGGTGGGATTGGAGTCGTCAAGACGCAGATTGCATATGCCGCCGTATTTCTCTGCGGTGGAGAAGTCTATGCAGATAGCCTTGGCGTGGCCGATATGCAGGTAGCCGTTGGGTTCCGGCGGAAAGCGGGTCTGCACGCGGGTATTCACTCCCTCGGCAAGATCGCGGTCGATTATATCGTGGATGAAATTGGATGCCATATTTTTATTCCTTTCTTCTGTTTGGTGAAGAGGGCGGTTCTATTAATGTGTAATGTGTAATGAGTAATGTGTAATTGCGCCGGACAATGCGGAGATGGAAAACTGTTCACCGCCCCGGAAGAAAACACCGGAACGCAAAGCCTTACGGGGCGGAGAAAAGCTTACCGTTATACACTTTTACGGCGCAATTACACATTACACATTGCTAATTACTAATTCGTGACAAGACTTTCTCTCTGCCGAGTATCTTCATGATAAAATACAGATCCGGCGTATTGGTCCTTGATGTGACCGCCACGCGGATCACGGTGGAGACGTCGCCGACGTGTCCCTTGTATTTCTCGGGTTCCTGACGGTAGGCTTTGACGTCGGGCGTGAAGCCGAGGGGCTCGCAGAGGGATTTTATCTTGCCGAACCACGTATCCTTGTCGTCGCCGTCGTCGTAAACCTGCGCGTAGCGGACGAGTATCGCCGCCGCGTCCTCTGCTGAGATATTCTCCGGCATGACGGACGGGTCCGCGGTGTAGAGCTCATCGTAAAAATAAGAGAGATAATCCTTTACCTCGCTCCAGCAGGCGATGTCCTTCCTCGGCTTTTTGCCGCCCCTGTCTATGGCGAAGATCGCCTTGGCGTAAGCCTCGTCCCGCGTCAGCAGGGTGTACAGCTCCGCGTCGTATTTCTCTGCCCAGGCGGCCGTGCGGGAGTATACCTCGTCCGCGCTCATGAAGCCGATAATGTTTTTTGAAATATCGCGCAGCTTCGCCATGTCGAACAGGCAGCCGCTGACGCTCATCTTTTTGAGGTTGAAGGGGAAGGTGTAAATATCCGCCTGAGCGTTGACCTTCCGCCAGTCCTCGAAGTTGGAATTGAGCAGGGTCAGAAGATACTCTACCACCGCCTCCGGTGGGTAGCCGGTCTCCGTGAAATAACTGACGGCGGCCTCCGGGTCCTTGCGCTTTGACAGCTTGCGCTTCGTGCCGTCCTCTTCGTCTATCTTCATGACCTGCGGGGTGTGGGCGTACTTCGGCACCCTGTATCCGCAGGCCTTGAACAGCGCTATGTGCTTGGGTACGGAGGAGATCCACTCCTCCCCCCTGATCACGTGTGTGGTGCGCATAAAGTGATCATCGCAGACGTGGGCGAAATGATAAGTCGGCACGCCGTCGGACTTGAGCAGCACCTCGTCTATGATGTTGGCGGGCATTTCGATCCTGCCGCGCACTATGTCGTCTATCGCAATGCGTTTGCCCTCGTTCTCCGGGTCGGCGCGGAAGCGCAGGACCCAGCTTTTGCCCGCCGCGATGTTGGCTCTGATCTCGTCAAGGCTCAGGTCGCGGCATTTCGCCCATTTGCCGAAGCATCCGCGGATATCCGCACCCTCCGCCTCCTGGCAGGCCCTGATTTCGTCCAGATCCTCCGCGGTCATGAAGCATGGGTAGGCGAGTCCCTTTTCCACAAGGGATTTCGCCACGGTCTTGTATATTCCGACTCTTTTGCTCTGGGTGTAGGGGCCGTAATCGCCCTTCTCGCCGTCCATGGTCACGCCCTCGTCGAACTCTGCGCCGAAGTCGGAAAGACCGCCGATGATCGCGGAGACGCCGTCGCCTATCTCGCGCTTTTTATCGGTATCCTCTATGCGCAGATAGGAAACGCCCCCGGTCGATCTGGCGGTGAAGATATCCGCCAGCGCGCCGAACAGCCCGCCCAGATGCACGAAGCCCGTGGGCGAAGGCGCGAACCTCGTTACCCTCGCTGTGTCCTTCAGCGGACGCGGAGGGTACATTTCCTCGTAATAATCGGGAGTTTTGTCGATATCCGGGAACAGTAATCCGGCTAAAGCGTTATAATCCATGATGCAGATACCTTTCAGAAAGAGTGGAGTGTGGAGAGTGAAGAGTGGAGTTTTGGATATTGTACATTAAATACTTATAAATGTAAATAGATGAAAAACATTTTTGCCGGCGGTATATATACAGATCTTTTTTTCTATTGATAAATGTCATAATCCATATTATAATAAACATAATGGAAACAGTGGCAATATGGTCACATTATTACTCCGGCAAATAAATAATATAACGCGCCGGAGAAGCAGCTTTTAGCTTTTAGCTGTCAGCTGTCAGCTTACGGGGATGATAAACCGGACATTATGGCTGTCCGCTGAAAGGTTTTTGTTTCACGTCCCGAAAGCTGATAGCTAATGGCTGACGGCTGACAGCTTCTGAGGATCACTAATATTTAATTGTCGAATTTATTAGAATAAACAAACGGAGGAGTATGATATGAAACAGATAATAGTTGCCGGAGCCGGGCACGGAGGGCTGTCCGCAGCGTACAATCTGGCGCGCAACGGCTGCCGCGTCACGGTGTACGAAAAGAAACAGCGGGAAGAAATGGGCTACGACTGGGTGGATTGCATGGGGATCTCGACCTTCAATTACGTCGGCCTGCCCGTGCCCGAAAAAAAGGACCTTGTCCCGTTCGTAGGTCCCGGCTTTTATTCGCCCTCCAAGAAGATACTCATCGCTCCGCCGGACTCCGGCGCGTCGATGAGCACGTTCTACGTGGAGCGGAAGTTCCTTATAAACTATCTGATCGATCAGGCGCTGTCCGCCGGCGTGGAGATCGTTTTCGGGGCGAAGGCGACCGGCTGTACGGTTCAGGGCGACGCCGTCACGGGAATACGCGTCATCCTGCCCGGGGAAACGGAAGAGACCGAAATCACCGGCGACCTTGTAATAGACGCCGCGGGCATGGATTCGCCCGTCAGAAAGTCCCTTCCGCTGCGCTTCGGCATTGACCGCGATATAAGCGACCGGGAGACCTTCTATACCTACCGCGCCTGTTACGAGCGCGCCGGGGCGGGGGCGCTGTCGCCGGTCTACTGCAATTATCTGTATCACTGCGGCCTGCGGGGCATGAGCTGGATAATCTGTACCGACGACGAGATAGATATCCTGATCGGACAGCTGGGCGGCCTTTCGCAGGGAGCTATCGACATGGCGCTCCGGGATTTCCGCAAAAACTATGATTTTATCGGCGAAAAGCTCATCCGCGGCGGCTCGGTGGAAAAGATACCGCTGCGTCTGCCGCTGCCGGTCTTCGTGGCGGACGGCTACGCCCTCGTGGGCGACAGCGCATCCATGACGGAGCCTCTGAGCGGTTCGGGCATATCCCTGAGCATGAAAGCGGGAAAGCTGCTGTCGGACGTAATCACGGAGAGATTCTGCGGGGACTTCTCCGTCCGGAACCTGTGGCGGTACGAGTATAAGTATTTCAAATCCTTCGGCGAACACTACTTCGGCGACGCCATAACCAACCGTATGGCGTTCTCCCTGAAACGGGACGAACTGGAGAGCCTGCTCGCATCCGGCGTGGTGACCGGCAAAGAGCTGTTCGGTTCGTCGGACGTGAAACCGCTTGAGGATATGATCAACAAGGTGAAAGGCATAGCGGGGGAGAGGCAGCTTATCCCGAAGCTTTTAAGAGCCGCCGCTTCGATCAAAAAGGCCGGGGACGTGAAAAAAATGATGCCCGCGTCATACGATCCGCCGAAGATCGCGGCGTGGAGGAAGGCGTACGAGAGCATTTTCTGAGTGTGGAGAGTTGAGAGTGGAGAGTTGAGTTGCGGGTCGCTCCGCGACGGAGATTGTTTTAATGCGGAATTCGGAATGCGGAATGCGGAATTGCGGGTCGCTCCGCGACGGGGACTTTTTGAGAGAATAAATACACGCCGCGAAGCGGCATATCAAGCAAATGATTTACCGCAAATCTCTAAAGTAAAATACCGCAAAAGTCTAAAATAAAATACCGCAAATCTCTGAAATAAAATGCCGTAAAATACTATGGATATTATCAGAATACTGTCTTCGGAGCTCGGACAGAGCTCCGTATATATTTCAAACGTCATCTCCCTTCTGGACGATGGCAACACGATCCCCTTTATCGCCCGGTACCGCAAGGAAATGCACGGTTCCATGGACGACACGACTCTGAGGACCCTTGAAACGAGACTGAAGTATCTGCGGGGACTGGAGGAGCGCCGGCAGACCGTTGAAGCCGCGATAGATGCTCAGGGCAAACTGACGGACGAACTGAAAGCGGCTCTTGAAAACTGCGTCACACTGGCGGAGCTGGAGGATCTTTACCGTCCGTATAAGCAGAAACGCCGCACCAGGGCGACGGTCGCAAAAGAAAAAGGGCTTGAGCCTCTTGCCCGGCTGCTTTTCGCGCAGAGAAAGGATTGTCCGAAGCCCGAAACGGCAGCCCGGGATTACGTGGATCCCCGAAAAGGCGTGGAAACGGTCGGGGACGCTCTTGCCGGAGCCTCGGACATAATAGCGGAGTGGATCTCGGACGACGCGGAGCTTCGCAAAAAACTGCGCGGACTTCTGCATGACCGCGCCGTGATACGCACGGAGGCGGCGACGGAGGAGGATTCCGTTTACGGGACCTATTACGGTTTTTCTCAGCGGGTCGCGGCGCTGCACGGATATCAGGTGCTGGCTATCAACCGCGGTGAGAAAGAAAAGTTCCTTAAGGTCTGCGTTGAGCTTGACCGGGAGCTTGCAGAAAGAATTGTGTTCCGCTCCGCGGTCATCCCCGGTTCAGCGGCGTCCGGATTTGTGGAGTCTGCCGCCTGCGACGCTTACGACCGTCTTATATTCCCGTCGGTCGAACGTGAGCTCAGAAGCGAACTGACCGACGCGGCGAACGACGGCGCGATCGTGCAGTTCGCGCAGAATCTCCGTCCGCTGCTGATGCAGCCACCCGTCAGGGGAAAGGTGACCATGGGGCTTGACCCCGGATACCGCATGGGCTGCAAGGTCGCCGTCGTGGACGCGACCGGAAAGGTCCTGGATACGGCGGTCGTGTATCCGACGTACGGCGAGCGGCAGAAGGCCGAAGCGATATCGGCTCTTTCAAAGCTCGTGCGCCGGTACAAAGTGGAGTATATCGCCATCGGCAACGGAACCGCGAGCCGCGAGACCGAACAGATGGCTGTCGAATTGATACGTGGCGAGAAAGCCGCGGGCAATGCCCTGAGCTATATGATCGTATCCGAAGCCGGCGCGTCGGTGTATTCCGCCTCGGAGCTGGCGGCGAAGGAATTCCCTCAGTTCGACGTGAATCTTCGCTCTGCCGTATCGATCGCGAGAAGGCTTCAGGATCCTCTGGCGGAACTTGTGAAGATCGAGCCGAAAGCCATAGGGGTGGGGCAGTATCAGCACGATATGCCGCCGAAACAGCTTGAAGCCGCTCTCGACGCCGTTGTCGAGGACTGCGTGAACGCCGTCGGCGTGGATATCAATACCGCTTCGCCGTCTCTTCTGCGGCGTGTATCGGGGCTCACCGCCGCCACCGCGGAAAACATCGTATCATACCGGGAAGAGAACGGGGCTTTTATCTCCCGTTCACAGATAAAAAAAGTGCCCAGGCTGGGTCCCGGAGCCTTCCGGCAGTGCGCCGGCTTCCTGCGCGTGCCGGAGAGCCGGAACGTCCTTGACAACACCGCCGTTCATCCCGAGTCGTACGGGGCGGCGAAGGGGCTGCTCGGATTGCTCGGTCACAGCCTTGAAGACGTCGCGGCGCGCAGACTTGTCGGTCTGCCGGAAGAGGTCAGGGCGTACGGGGAAGACAGAGCGGCGTCGCAGCTCGGTATCGGCGTGCCGACGCTCAGGGACGTCGTATCGGAGCTCCGGAAGCCGGGACGCGACGTGCGCGACAGCCTTCCTCAGCCCGTTATGCGCACCGACGTTATGGATATCAGCGACCTGAAGCCGGGCATGACGCTCACCGGAACGGTCCGCAACGTCATCGATTTCGGCGCGTTCGTGGATATCGGCGTCCATCATGACGGACTTGTCCATATCTCGGAGATCGCCGACAGGTATATAAAACACCCGTCCGAGGTCCTTTCCGTCGGCGACGTGGTGAAGGTCGTCGTACTGAGCGTGGATGAGAAGAGGAACCGGATAGGGCTGTCGATAAAACAGGCGGAATGACGGGGGCTTTTTGAGCGTGGAGAGTTGAGCGTTGGGAGCGGAGTTGCTGGTCGCTCCGCGACGGGGATCTTTATAATGTGCAATGTGCAATTAAGGGTCGCTCCGCAATAAAGCCGCCCCTGCCGTGCTGCTCCGCCGTTTCTTCATCACGGGTTGTTTTCAGCTCCGCCTCGATCCACGCCGTTGTAAGCGCTACGATATTTTCCCGCTGCGCCTCGGTCAAAAGAACGCCGACGGGCACGCGGTACCACTTGTTGAGGCAGCCGCGGCAGCAGCAGGCCGTGGCGTGCATGGCATTGAACGCCGGATGTCCGCGCATCGGCGTCTGTTTTCCGTCGTTTTCCGGCAGGACAGGCGCGAGCTTCTGCTGCACGAAATCCGCGGCGTGCCGCCGGATCGTATCCATGCCTTTTTCCGTACAGTAAGCCCGTTCCGCCGCCGTGAGGTGAAACGATGATCTGAATTTGGAGCGCGCCAGTTTTTCGAGCGCCTGTTCTTTTGTCTGCATGCTTTTTTTGATTGGGAGCCGCCGTGCGTTTGCTCTTGCAAAATGTCGGGAATGGGAGTATAATACAGTCGGATGAAAACGGAAGGAGACGTTTTATGAAGAAAAAACTTTGGATCGTCTTAACGGTCATTTGCCTGCTGTTCGCGTTCTGCGCCTGCGAAAAGAAACCGGACGAGCCATCCGGGACCGTCCCTGTGGCAACGGATCCCGCCGAAACGGAGCCTGCTGAAACGGAGCCTGCTGAAACGGAGCCTGCGGAAACGGAGCCTGCGGAAACGGAGCCTGCGGAAGAACAGCCCGATCTGTTGGACTTTGCGGACGGCGACGCGATGCGCAAGTTCCTTTGCGGCGCGTGGGAGTATGCCGATCCGGAGAGCGGCGCGCTTCGCGTGAGTGTGGAACTCCGGGAGGACGGCGGTTTTTCCGCGCTTCGGTACCGGGAGGACGGCGAGCCCGCGGAATACGCCGGCACGTGGGAGCTTGACCGCTTTTATGCCGGGGCTTACGATTTGCCCGACTGGCTGCGTTTCAGCGCCGAGGTCTCGGAAAACGATATGGGGCTGTTCGGCGATTTTATACTGGCCGCCCGTACGGTCTGCGACGGCCGCGTGATGCTGTACTGGATGCAGATCAATAACGGCGATTCGGTGTTCTCGTTCTATTACGACGAGTATGCGCCTGTGCTGTCGCGGGAAGATCCCGCGGCGCAGGCTGTCGGGGAAGCGCAGCGCGACGCGCAGTTTGCCGCGCGCTTTTGGAAGCTTTCCGAAGACGGAACGACCGTCTGGCTGGATGACCTCGCGAGTGCGGAAGGCCCCGATAACGGCGGCCGCTTCGAGGCCGTGCCGTATCGGGTTGCCGAGGCTGCGCGGGCCGGGTTCGATCCGGAAACGCTGAAGGCGGGCGACAGCTTCGTTGAGGTGCGCACAGATTCAGCCGGAGAGATCACGGAGCTGAGGCTCGCGGAGATCCGCTACGAATCCTTCTACGAATAGAAAACGGTGCGGAAAACAGCTTTGCCGATGAACGCGGCGAAGCTGTTTTTTTGGCTCTTTAGAGAAAAAAACCACCAGCTCAGCTGGTGGAGTAAAAGCTTATAGCGAAAAAGATCCTCCAATGACAGAATAGTGAAGGTTCGCCAACCGCACTAAAAAATCAAAGGAAGATTGTCATGAAAGAAATACTGAAGACTTAAGGCAACACCGCACAAAAACGGTTTTATTATTTTTGTGATAAAGCTGGTATTATCAGCGATAATGTAGTATAATAAACATATGA
>JAILQN010000282.1 GCA_024699005.1 Clostridia bacterium | reverse complement strand
GTGTATCAACAGGGCGGGCATCAGGAGCGTGATCATGACGACCGTTTCCAAACAGAACCGGATCGAGGTGCCCGGTATCATCGACGCCGCAGTAAAAGCCGGAGCTAACATCTTTGCCTTTTCCCGCTACGTGCCCTCCGGCGGAGAGCTGGATACAAGTATGACGCCGCAGGAATACCGCGAACTGCTTTCCGTGTGCGATAAAAAGTTCAAAGAATACGAAGCCGAGGGCTGCAAAACCTATTTTAACAAAAAAGACCATCTCTGGACGCTGTACGAATATGAGACCGGCGCTTTCAAATTGCCTGCTTACGCCTGCGACGGTATGATCCACGGCGGATGCAACTGCGGCAATTGTCATCTGACGGTTTTGTCGAACGGCGATATCTTCGCCTGCCGCCGCGCGGCGGACAGCAGGGTGGGCAACGTGTTTGAGGACCGTATCGCGGACGTATGGATCACGAATATGGAGGCATACCGTAATTACGATGCGTTCTCCAAGTGCTCACGCTGTAAGCTGAAGCAGTTCTGTCGGGGCTGTCCCGCCGTGGCGAAGGGCTATACCGGAGATTTCTACGGCGACGACCCGCAGTGCTGGGCAAGCGAAGAAAACGGGTTGCTGATACCGAAAACGGAGGTAAAACCAAATGAAAGCCGTAGTGCTTGATACGCTCACCCAAGGAAAAGATATTGTTCTTTCCGATGTCTCTGTTCCTGCGGTCCGCCCCGGCTGGGTGCTGGTAAAGATCCGGGCGTTCGGGCTCAACCATTCCGAAAAGCTGTTGCGGCTGAACGAGATCCGCGCCGGGTATATTCAAAAGCCGGTGATCCCCGGTATTGAGTGCGCAGGCGAGATCGCCGATCCCTCCGACAGCGGCCTTGCCGTCGGGCAAAAGGTGATCGCTCTCATGGGCGGCATGGGGCGGTCCTTCAACGGCAGCTACGCCGAATACGCGCTTTTACCGCGGCGCATCGTATTCCCGGTTGAAAGCGCACTGCCGTGGGAGGCGCTGGGCGCGGTCCCGGAAACGTATTTCACCGCGTGGGGCTCGCTGTTTGAGTGCCTGCGCCTGACGGAAAGCGATACGCTCCTGATCCGCGGCGCGACGTGTGCGCTGGGATATGCCGCCATACAGATCGCCAAAGCGCTGGGCTGTAACGCTGTCGCCACGACGCACCGCACGGACAAACTGGCGCTTTTGAAGGAAGCGGACGAGGCTGTGCTTGACGACGGCAACCTGACCGGAAAAGTGGGCGGCGCGACCAAAGCGCTCGACCTTGTAGGCCCGCGGAACCTGAAGGATACGCTCACCGCCGTGGAAAAGGGCGGGATCATCTGCCAGACAGGGTTGCTTGGCGGCGTGTACGCGCTGAACGGGTTTGATCCGATCAAGGATATCCCCAATGGCGTATATCTGACCGGCTTTTTCTCCAACTATCCGACGCAGAAGGTCATCGACGAGATCTTTACGTTCCTGAACGGTAAGAAGCTTACGCCGATAAACGGAAAGGTATTTGTGTTTGACGCCATTCGGGAGGCGATCACGGCGCAGGACGAGGGTTGTGTCAACGGCAAGATCGTGGTAAAATTGTAACTGAAACAAGAAGGGCGGTGAGGCTATGATCATCAATACCGGGCAAAGAACCGATATCCCGGCGTTTTACGCGGAATGGTTCGCAAATAGACTGAAAGCGGGCTTCGTATGCGTGCGCAATCCGTATAACCCGAATCAGGTCAGCCGCTACCGCCTCGATCCGTCCGTGGTGGACGTGATCGGCTTCTGCACGAAGAACCCTGCTCCGATGCTTCCGTATATGGATCTGCTCAAAGATTACGGGCAGTACTGGTTCGTCACTGTCACGCCCTACGGAAAAGATATCGAGCCGAACGTGCCGGACAAGCACAATCTTCTTGTGGATTTCAGAACGCTTTCCGGTATCGTGGGCGTTGACGCCGTTAGCTGGCGTTACGATCCGATCTTTCTTTCGGAAAAGTATACGGCCGGGTACCATCTGCGCGCCTTTGAACAGATCGCCGCTGCGCTGGATACGTGCCGCCGATGACCAGAATTTTAGGCATCATGAGACGATCGTTCCTTGCTGTTGGCCGCGGAGGACCGGGGCCTGTTTCAAGAACCATACCACGAATGCGGCGGAAAAGCAATCGCCGC
>JAILQN010000269.1 GCA_024699005.1 Clostridia bacterium | reverse complement strand
TTTCGGCGACAGATTCCCGTTCCGTTATCTTGTCGATGATTACGGTCTTGATTACTACGCTGCGTTCGTAGGCTGTTCAGCCGAAAGCGAAGCGAGTTTTGAGACTATCGTTTTCCTTGCCGACAAGGTTGACGAACTGGGTCTGAAAACGATTATGCAGATCGAGAGCGCCGACGGTAAAATCGCGCAAACGATCAGAGACACAACAAAATCAAAGGACCAGACGATACTGACCCTTGATTCGATGCAGTCTGATACGGCTGAGGATGTTGCGGGCGGTGTTACATACCTTTCTGTCATGACAGAAAACCTTGAAGTGCTCAAGGATGCTCTGAGATAAGGGACAAGGTACACGAAAATGAAAAAAACTATTTGTCTCCTTATTTCGTTCGCGATCTGTTTTATGCTTGTCGGCTGCGGCGATCCGACCGGGGCCCGGTCGAATGCGGTCTATCAGGGCAAGACTGTCAACGATGTGCTGAGCGAAGGGATAAAGGAAGCAAGCACAGCCGTAACCGAAAGTGCTTCTGCGGTAAATTCCGATGACGCTGTCTTCGATGAGCTTCCCCCGGAATATCAGACGATTGACGTTGATCTGACAGTATTAAACTCTACCATGGTTTATTCGGAGGTATATAATATGACCGGTTCTCCGGATGGATACATGGGAAAAACTGTTCGGATGACCGGCACGTTTAAAGTCTTTGAAGGCGACGGCCGGAATTATTACGCCTGCCTGATTGCGGACGCGACGGCATGCTGCGCACAGGGAATCGAATTTATTCTGAAAAATGAGCGGGCGTTTCCGGACGAATATCCGCCGGTCGGCGATAAGATCACAGTTGTCGGAGTCTTTGATACCTACTATGAAGGGAGCATACGATACTGTCAGCTGATCGACGCCTTTATCGTATAAGGAGACAAATATGTTTGATATCGGATTGTCCACAAACGGCAATAAGGACTGGGCGGAGTTTTTCCGCGGCTGTGCCGGCGCCGGCATATATTATTCGGAGCTCTCGCCGTCCCAGGGGCGTTACGGTGAGGTGGATTTCGCGCTTGTAAAGCGCCTTGCGGATGAGAACGGAGTCAGGCTGTGGTCGTTCCATCTGCCGTTCATGCCTTTTGAGGACTATGATATTTCTTCGCTCGACGAAGCTCTTCGCAGAAGAACGGTCGATTACTGCACGGAGCTTATAAAGAAAGCCGCCGGTATCGGCATAGACAAATACGTGATACACCCGAGCGCCGAGCCGATTGCGCCGGAAGACCGCAAAGCCCGTATGGAAGCTTCAAAACAAAGCCTTTCGGAGCTTGCGGAGATTTCCGCCGGGTGCGGGGGAGTGATATGCGTGGAGGATCTGCCCCGCACGTGCCTGGGCAACTGCTCCGCCGATATGACGGAGCTCCTCGGAGCGGACGACAGACTGCGCGTATGTTTTGATACGAATCATCTGCTGTTTGAGAACGAGGCGGAGTTCGTTAAAAAAACCGGCGGAAAAATCGTCACCCTGCACGTCTCGGACAGGGACGCTTCCGACGAACGGCACTGGCTGCCGGGAGAGGGGGTGATCGACTGGACGGCGCTTTATTCCGCGCTCGTTTCGGTCGGTTACAGCGGGGTATGGATGTACGAGCTGTCTCTCGGTCCGAAGCCCGCCGCGGGCAGGAAACGGGATCTGACGTATGCGGATCTTGTCGAAAACGCCCGGTCGATTTTCGGAGGGGAAAAACCGTACGTTGTATAGTTTTTAGTGGATAGTAGTTTGTGGATAGTGGTTAGTGGTTAGTGGATAGTGGTTAGTGGTTAGTGGATAGTGATTAGTGATTAGTGGATAGCGGTCAGTGATCAGTTAACAGATGGATAGTGGCTTATGTTGTTTTGATCATTATCATAAATTGAACCACGGACCGATACCGGCCGTGGTTCAATTTATGAATTATCCTGTAAGACGCAGCAAAAGCCAATCACAAAAATCAAACACCTTATCAGCTATCACCTGATCGCTATCCACTATCCACTAACCACTATCCACTATCGGCTATCCACTGATCACTATCCACTCAACTCTGACCTATCCACATCGTTTCCCATTTCTTCCCCGTGATCTTTTCCACTCTCTCTTTCTGTTCGTCTGTGGCGGTCACGGTGCCTGTCTCGCGTTTTTCGGCGATCATGGCTTTTATCATCTCGTGATCCTGTTTGGTCATGGTGAACCGGAAAATGATCAGGGTGCAAAGGGCGGCGAGGATGGTGGGAATAAACACAAAGTTGAGTCTTAATCCGAGGATCGTTCTCGCCGACTGATCGGCAGGGGCGGTCACGTTCACGTCGTAGCCGAAGGCTTTGATGCTCGCGCCGACGACGTAGCTGATAAGGCTCGATATGGTTTTGGAAAACAGCGACCGGAACGTGGCGACGACGCCCTCGCGGTTCTCGCCCGTCATCAGCTCGTCCACGTCTATGACGTCCGGCTGGATGTTCTCCGACACGAACCCGGGACCGGAGAAGCCGAAGTTATAGCACACGGCGGACAGGAAGATTATCGCGGTGGCGACTTTTGAGGAGGTCGTCGGCGTGATAAGCCCGTTCAGGGCGAGGCCTACGGTCATGAGCGGGCCCAGAAGCTTGCCGCAGAATGTCTTGCCCTTGTAGCGCACGAGCAGGTAATTGAGCGGCGAGCCGGAGAATTCCGCGATGCCTGCGACGATATTCAGACTTATGAAGTACTTGTATTTGTCCGCGACGCTTATCATGAAATACTGGTCGGTTATGCTGTAAAAGCTGCGCGCCAGGCTGAAGAACAGCGTCATCAGGAAGAACTGCCGGAACGCGCGGGATGCGAACACCGCCCTGAACTGGTGATAGAGGTATTTCGGACTGACCTTTTCCGTGCTCGCGTTGTAATTCTCCGGTTCTTTCGTCTTAAAGAAGCAGTACAGCAGCGGCCATGTAAACCACGCGGCGAGGATCAGACCGCACATCATGTAATTGCTTCTGTCCGCGGGGGAAGGCGTGGGCAGGTCGGTCAGCGCGACGCGCACGTTGAAGCCGGACAGCGCCAGCGCCATGAATACCCACGAGGACACCTGCCCCACGGAGTTGAAGGCGTATTCGACGATCTTGTACTGCGTGCGCTCAAAGTAATGCGGAGCGATGGCGGGCAGCAGAGCTGCGTGGGGGATCGCAGCCATGGTGTAGAACGTGCCGTAGAGCAGCGACGCCATCAGGTACCACAGCCATACGTGATTCAGGTTCCCGCTGGCGGATATGCCGAAAGACGTCCATCTGAAAATATACGCAATGCCGAAAGGCACGGCTGCTGCCAGGATCCACGGTCTGCGTCTGCCGAAACGGGACTTCGTGCGGTCTGTTATGATGCCCATGACCGGGTCGTTGAAGGCGTCCCAGAGTCCGCTTATCAGCGAGATCCTGCCCGCCTGCTCGGTATCGAGCCCCTCGACGTACGCCAGGAACTGCTGGTGGAACTGCCCG
>JAILQN010000257.1 GCA_024699005.1 Clostridia bacterium | reverse complement strand
ACCGAAAGGACTGAATAGGTATATTATAATGAAAGGCGGAAGATTTGTCAAGAATGGAAGTGGCCGCGCGGACAAACGGATAAAAAAAAGGAAAAGCGCCTGCTTTGCGGTCAGGACCTGATCTTCGCCTCCGCGAATCCGATGCACTCCCGCCCGAAAAGCGGGTTGGCCACGTTGCGTCCATTGAAGTACAGACGCAGGACGTCACCGGAACGGACGAGATGACTGGCATAGACAAATTGGCTCATCCAGCCCCCGTCGCCGCTGGGCTCAACCAGCGTTTTCTCAAACCGAAAGCGCAGACCGTCCTCCGACGAAAGAAGCAGGATCGCGGACGCACTTTTCCCGTCTTTTTCAAATATCCCGTTCTGGATCCCGATGAAACCGTCGCCGAGCCGGTATACTTTCAGACAGCCGGAGCAAAGATTGAGGAAGGGATCGTCTTTGTCGGGCGAGAGGATCGGGGAAGGTGAAGCCTGAAAGCCCGAAAGCGGCTCTTCGCTTTCGGCGTAACTGACGTAGGTCGGCTCACAGAAGCCGCAGTCCCTGATGAAGGTCAGCCCGCAGGAGTAATACAGGCGGTTGACACTGCCGACCCGCAGAAAGAAGGGATTGGAAAGGGAAACGCCCTGCTTGCTTTCCTCAAAGCGCCTCGTGTGGCGGAGAACGGGTTTCGGCTCCGACCAGTTTTTCAGGTCGCGGCTCTCCGCCGCATAGATCTCGCTTTTCCATTTTGCCGCCCCTACGAGGTTCAGCGCGTTAAAGAAAAGGGGCCTCGTCCGCTCAAAATACAGCACATAACGGCCGTCGATGCGGTTGATATTCGGGCGCATCGCCCGTGAAAACAGCTTTTTCCCCTTCGAGAATATCACGCCGTCGTCGGAAACGGCCTCGCAGACGCCGAACGTTGTGTGGAAAAAGAGACGCCACTTTCCGTCGGGCGTTTCTTCGGGGAGCAGAAGCGACGGGTCGGCGACGACAAACGAACAAAACGGACGCAGGACGGGCTCGGGGCGGACGTCGAAAGACAGGCTTTTGAGTTGTGAAAGCGACAGAGACTGCATACGATCCTCCGGACTTCATTCAAACTGATTTGATTATAGCTGAAAAAACGCGATTTTGCAACAATCATTCTGCGTTTTACTTCGGATATCAAATCATTTCAATGCTGCCCCCGACACGATCTTTGCCGCGTGAATAAAGATTTATCGCACGGATCAGGATTTGTTCTTGTATCGGAACACGTTTTATGATAAGATGATCCTGTCAAAGTAAAAAAAGAGAGTGAAAATCCTATGAATACCATCCGAGCCAAAACAAGAAGGCGCCTCGCGGTGATCCTGGCGTTCGCGCTCACGCTTTGCGCCAACAGCATCGCGTCAGCCGCAAACGGTTTCCGGTATCGGCACGACCCCTGTGAAAATGCCGCCGCCATGCGGGATATCGTTGCGGACGAGGATGCGGTCTACGGCTTCCGCCCGAACGATACGGGCAGTCTGAAAGCGTACGCAAACGCCGACTGGTCCGATCCTGCGGTGGTGGCGCAGGGCCGCGCCGACCGCATTGCGTATCACGAGAGCGTGGAATCCATGTACGCCATGCTGAGCGAGATGCGGGAACAGGGAAAAAGCACCGAAGAGATCGCCCGCGCCGTCAGCACCCGGCGCAACGAGATCCGTCTGGAGGCGTACGAGGACGATCCGGAGGGACTTGCAGCGCTGAAACAGCGCAATCTGGAAAAATACGGGCACGAGGAAGGCCCGCTGCCGGAGGAGTTGTTTGAACAATACGGCTCCTGGGAGCGCGTGATGGAGAAGGCCTTCAGCACCAACGCGGGCATGGACGCCTGTCTGGGGCTGTACGACGATTATTATTTTCTGTACGTCGCGCTGGGCGACGCGCCCGCGGACGTGATCATTACGCTGCCCGACACCGTCACGCTGGGTCTTGGGAGGACGCAGGCCCTTACGACGGAAGTCGTGACCAACGCCATCGGCTATACCGTGCGTTTTGAGACCGACGATCCCAAAATCGCCGGGATCGATGGAAACGGCGTGATCAAAAGCGCGTTTTTCGGCGAAACGACCGCCCGGTGCATCGTGACGGACGCCGGCGGATACGAGCATATATCCGCGCCCTGCAGGGTTTGCGTAAAAAGCAACCTCCTGTTATGGTTTATGCGGATCGTCGCGTTTTTCCGGAATCTGGCCCAACGCCGATAAAACAGACGCTTCTATGTCCTTCCAGCCATATATCGGATCGGACACATCGTATAAATCAGGACTGCTGCAAATCCTGCCGTAGGATCTGCAGCAGTCCTTTTTATGCTGCCCGCAGCAGTTGAGCGGCAGAGCGAGCGGACGCCTTTGAGACCGTACTGTTAATAGTGTTACGGTATAAACCCCTTGTGAAATAAGGGATCGCGGGGAACGACCGCTTCGGTTGTCCCCAAAGTTGTCCCATCAAAACTCCCTCAGAATAAGACAAAACAAATCAAGTTTTACTTTACTTCAAAATGCAGACTGCCATCCTCAGCGGGCGTGACGGTAAAAACAAGGTACCCGTGATCCGTTCCCTCAAAAGAAAGGCCCGCGATTTCAACGAAACGGTCGTTTTCATAATACATATGAAGATAGATACTATACATCATATCTAATCGCCTCCTTGTCGTTTCGTTAAGTCAGCCCATTTTCGGCTGTATGTAACCGCAGTATTTGTCTCGTACCCCCTTGCGGTAGGCCGTCACTTTAACGGTCTTTACGGGAAATCATCAGGCGACTGTGTGCTTCACAG
>JAILQN010000227.1 GCA_024699005.1 Clostridia bacterium | reverse complement strand
GTGGACCGCATTTTCGTCACCGGACGGCAGAATATGGATCGCCAGCGGTTTATATCTTGCGGCTTCTTTGGTTACAAGAACGCCGGTACGCTCCGTACCTCTGACCTTGCTGTGGAGCCATTTGCGCGCCTTTGCCATATCACGGGTTAGAACGATCGGGTACTTATCCTTTATCTCTTCATATAGTGCAGCAGCACTATCGTCGAACGAAAGCAGCGCGTGAACAAATGCAGAAAGCTTTTCGGCGCGATAAGAGCGCAGCGAAACGCCCAGGTGCAAATCCTCTGAATAGGTGACATTCCCGTTATCTGCAAGCAGTTCGTTAACTCTTCCTTCGGCGTATTCCGCTTCGGTCAGCTTGGGCGAAATGTAAACTTTCCAGTGCGGGAACTTCTCATTGATAGCCTGAATCCACTCGGATATACCCGCTTCGCCTGTGTTGATTTCTTGACCGCCGCCGACAAGGCAGATGATCGTCGCCCAGTCCTCGCGCTGATCGAGCGACCAAATCAGAAACGCGGCTTCGGACACCGGGAAGTTAGGCACCTTCAGCTTGTTGCCGTAGGTTCCGCCGCGTTTGAGGTAGTCAGCAAGGCGCTTGTGCGTCCAGGAACGTTGCGCTTCATCAAATATCGCAACGTGTTCCACCTCACCAAAGCCGGCTTCTTCCATTTTGACGGCTTTTGTGGGATCGATCTCAAGAGTCTCGTTTTCAACGGGGTTCTTGATTTTTGCGAGCATATTGTCACGATAGCGATGAATCATCTGGATCGATTTACTCACCTCACGGCGAGAATCGGTCATTTTCTTTTTCTCGCCTTCTTCACGGCAGCGTTTATAGTTATCCTGTGCAAGAGCTTCGGTCAATACCGCGACGAGAGGGCCGTTGCCGGACAGATAAACAGCACCTTCATCCTTCACGGGCTCGTTTTGTCCTTGATAGGTCTGCCGGATTGCGACGTCAAGACCGACGAGCGTCTTACCCGCACCGGGAACACCCGTTACAAAGCAAATACTTTTTTGCTGTTTTTCCTTGCTCTGTTTGATTACATCCAGTATGTAAGCGATCGTTCTGTCAGTCGAAACCTTGTCCGCCTCATGCCGTGTGATATTCTCGACGGAGTGATTTTCGTAAAGCGATCTCGCCGCCTCAATGATCGTCGGCGTTGGGGCATATGGACTGATTACCCAATTAGGGTCAACCGGAGATTCGTTCGGGAATCTGTTCAAGACGGCAGTGATCTGATGTAAAATGCCGGTTTCTCCCGTTACTAACGGATTGACTACCTGATCGTCATATACGGACATCTTCACGTCGGACGATGATCCTCTGTAATTCGTGGCAATGAGGATCGGGGCAATCACCTTGTCCTGACTGAACCGATGGAAATTCTTCAAATCCAGCGCATAATCGAGAACTTGATCCACGTCCGCTTCTAAAATGTGAGACTCTCCTACCTTGAACTCAAGACAAAAAATGATGCCTCTGTAAAGCAGAACAACGTCGATTCGCTTGCCCAAACGGGGAATATCATACTCGAAGATGATGCGACCGTTCTTGTCAGTGAAACGAGACAAAGCGTCTTTCATTACCGAGATTTCGCCCTTCCACGCCTCTCTGGTCGTTGTTTTGGCATCACCGTGATAATTGTCACAGAGCTTACCGAGTATGGATACATCCGTTTCGCTCAGGAAGGATATTAAGTTGTTGTCGTATAAGCAGCGTGAATTGTTACTCATAATCGAAACTCCAACACAATTAACAAATAATAAACGATTACATCCCCTCAAACAACTCGCTGAGGGAAACGCCGAGACCGTCGGCGATTTTTTTGATATTGACTATGGAGATATTGCGCCTGCCGGCTTCAACGGAAGCAAAGTAGGTGCGGTCCATTTCGATCTTCAGAGCGAATTTCTCCTGAGAAAGCCCGGTTTTTTCTTTTCTGAGTTCCTTTATTCGCTTTCCCAAATCTTTTGTAATCATGGCAAATAACCTCCCACAAATGTATACAATTATCCTATTATAAGATTATAGCAGTCCACGGATTATAATACAACGGATTATAAGTAACAGACGAGCAGAATTATGGTCTTTTTTGCAAATTATTATAGAAAACAACAGAAAAAGCGGAGCCGGTGTCGGCTCCGCTGAGGGAAAGGCTTATTCGGTTGTGTTACACATACACAAAATCGTGTAGGACGAACTCTTCGACGCGGTTGCGGATGGAGTTCATACGGCGGGTGTATTCCATCTGATCGTTTCGCTTGAGGTCCTCGGTGACGCCTTTGATCTCGGCATACTGACGGATGAGCAGGTCGTAAGCTTCCTGCGTGTCGCGGTTCAAATCGGTCAGATACTGTTCGAGCGTACCTTTCAGGCGCATGACGTTGATAACGGTGGGGCTGTGTTTCTTCAGGTAGTAGTAGTGGCGCCGGTCTCGCCTGCCGGCTCGGTCGGTGCTTCTGCCTTCGGCAGAGGTCTCCACCGGAGACCCGCCCCCCAAACGCCGACGCGTACGATAAATTCATCTTTCATGATCTTTCCTCCTCATAAATTGAATATCGTGAAATCGGATTCGCCGGTCTTTTCGGCTCGGGTGTCAATGAAGTCGGGTTGCCGTTTGATCCGTTTATAGAAATATGCGACTTCCTCCGGCGTGGCGTCGAACGGCTCTTCGCCGCCGTAGAGGAACGTTTCGGCGTGGGCGTTGACAGCCGTGTATCTCGGAACGCCGGAAACGAAGTTGTCATAGACGGTCCAGCCCTGTAGATCCGCCCGGCTTTTCGGGATCCCGCCGACTAAAAAGTACGCGGTCTTACCGGCTGAATACAGAGTGACTCGAGAAAAACGTAAGCTCATATATGAAAATCCTCCTTTACGGTCTCATTGTACCGCAAGGGAGGAGTTCTGTAAATTATGCGATTCTGTTCAGTCGGAATCTATATCTTTCTCCCGACAAAAGGGAACTTGTATTCATCCCTATTTCGTGGACTTTCTTACTTCCTCATTCTCTTTTCTCGCAAAACCGAGATCTGTCAAACTCACAAATCCCGATTTACAACTCTAACAATTCCAGATCATCCGGAATAAACAGTTTTCCGTGGTAATACCGTGTCCCTTCTTCAAGATAGAGTTCCTTTCTTTCGTCCAGGTTTCTATCCTCGGTATGGTAAAGAAGCAGATTCCTGATATTCAATTTTTCCGCCAATTCGCAGGCATCCTTTACAGTGGAATGGTGCTTTTCATACGGGTCAAAGATCTCGCGCTCTGAATATAGGCAAAAAGCTTCATGAAGCAACCACTCGCTGTCTCTCGCGTATTTTTCTTCGCAGGCATCGTATGGCTCGTCACCGCAGCAGGTAAGCTTTTTCCCGTCGCCAAGATCCATGCTGAAACCGTATTGTTTTGCCTTGGTAGACTGAATATCGAAGAAGTTGACATCATGCCCGATAACGTTCATCATTTCCCCGTCGTGGACTTCTGTCAGATGCAGCCTGTCATCGATGAATCTTGTTTCTTTCTGAAGCAGCAGTTTTCCTGCTAAATCTCTTATGAGATCCAGTACTTCTCTGTGAGAGTAGATAAACGCCTCGCCTTTATACTCACCGTGATTCATGAACTGGCATATCATGCGGACCATCCAGATGATCCCCATAAGGTGGTCGATATGCTTATGCGTCACAAAGATATGCCGCATATCCATCCAGTCATATCCGGCGTGTTTCAGCTGATGGAGGATTGAACTGCCGCCTCCGCCGTCAACCATAAAATACTGCCCGTTATCTTCAATGACAAAGCAAGTGTTGTAGCACTCCGTTACAAGAGCATTGCCGGTTCCCAGCATTGTTAATTTCATATGTTATCTCCGTCAGATCCCGCTTTGCCGGGATCGATTATAATTCCAATCCCATCAACATCACTTCGTTTTCTTTTTGGAAGCCGTATTTTTCGTAAAAGTCAGGCAGGACGCCTTCTCCCGCCGTGATCAGATGCACGCCGACGATCCCTTGCTTTTTCAGATCCGAAGGGCACCGTTCAAGCAGCGCTTATCCGATCCCGCGGCGTTGATATGCCGGATCGACCGCAAGATCGTTGATTTCAAAGGTCCTGCCGTAATGGAAGAGCATCGAGGTGCCGAGTATAAAACCGGCGACGTTGCCGTCGATCACGTATTCAAGCCCGTAAGACTGCTTCGATTCCAACAGTTCTTTTACGTGTACCGTTGCGTCCCCGACCTTCCACGGATCGTTCCACGGCTCCCCGGAAAAAGCGGAGCATATATTTGTCCGTAACGGTCAAGGCGATCCGTTGAACAAAGTCGGATCGTTGCGTTTGATTTGTCAGTCGTATTTATACCTCCTCAGATCCCGGTTTGTCGGGATGACCGTTTATTTCGACAAACCGGAATTTGTCAATTTACCCGTTTCTTTATTTCTTCCCTGACTTTATCCAATTCGCTGCAGGTCAGAAGTGGGATCAATTCGTTTATCTCGTCTATACTCTTATCCCACCATTTGAAACGAAGCAGAAGCTCAATCATTTCATCATCAAATCGTTTTCGAA
>JAILQN010000214.1 GCA_024699005.1 Clostridia bacterium | reverse complement strand
CGATCGTCACGTCCCGGATATCCTTCAGAAAGACCGCGACGTTCCTCCCGCCGTCCGGATTTTCGTCCTTTGCGGCGGTATTGGTGCAGTAATACCCGGTCAGGGCGAAGGAATCCTCCGGCCGCACATGATAGACGGCGTGCTTTTCAAGTCTGACACAGGCGCCGTTCTGTATATCGCGGAAAAGTATGCTCAGTTCGTTCATTTTTTCAGATGACAGGCAACAGGTGACAGGTGACAGGTAACAGGTAACAGATTAACGAATATTATAGCATACTATGGTTAAAAATGGAACCCCGTTGCAAAAAAACACTTGTTATTATTCCTTCCGATAATGTATAATAAGAAAAATGACCGTTCCGGGACTGCCCGGCACTGATCCTTTCCCTGTAAAACCGATCGGCACCGTTTGCAAAGAGGAAAACATCATGGAAAAAATCATCGCTCTGATAATGTCGCTTCTGACGTTTTCAGGATTCATAAAACCCCTCCCGCCGAAGGTCGCGTCCTATTCCGAAGAGGAATTATCGCTTCTGGAAGAACATCTGCGTTTCTCGGAAGGCGCGACCGTCTCGCTTTACGCCGACAAAGACGATGCCGATCCCGTTTTCACCGGCAGAACGCAGAGCATATGCGGGATCCCGGAGGGGGCGGACGTCTCCGGAGCGACTTACGCGCGCGCCACGGCGTGGATCGCCTTTGACCGTACCTGCTGCCCGCGTCTGCGTGTGGACGGCGCAGCCTTCGCGGAGATCACGGTCTCATATAACGAGCTGCGCAAAGAACGCTGCACGTGGGCGACGCGCTTTCTTGAAAACGTTTTTTACAGGATCGACGTCGCTTACCCGCTGAAAAAAGGCTCTTCTCCCGTTTTCCGCGCCGACGCGGCATACAGACTGTCCGTCGATTACCCGTCCTTCGGCGGCGTGCCATCCGAACCGCTTACCCCTATGGCGGATATACATCTGCGTGACCCGTATATCATGCTTGCACCCGACGGCAGGTATTATATGACCGGCACATACGATCCCGCGGACTGGTCGAACACAAAAGAGATACACGTTTACAGGTCCGACGACCTGAAGGACTGGACGGATCTTGGCGCGGTGTGGAGTTTTGAGCGCGACGCCACCTGGCAGAAAAAACTTCTCACGGACGGCACTTCTCCCATCTGGGCGCCGGAGCTCCACTATATAAACGGCGATTATTATATCTGTTATTCCCTGGGCTGGGGCGCCATGAACGGCGGCGTTCTGAAAAGCACTACGGGGAAACCCGAAGGCCCCTACGCGGACGTGAAGAACGGCCCTGTTTTCGACGCGATCGACTCCACCTTTTTCACAGACGACGACGGCAAAGTTTACGCGCTGTGGTCCGACGGCAGATACGCCCGCATGAAAGACGACATGACGGGTTTCCGGTCTCTGAAGCTGTCCCTTGTCAGCAAAAGCGGTCAGCCGGTAGGCTTTGAGGGCTGTTTCCTGTTCAAAAACAACGGGTTCTATTACCTCTGCTCCGCATCCTACACCACCCATTACCGCGCGGACGGCTCGTCCTTCCTGTCCTACGACAGCTATTACGCCGTTTCCCGCAACCTCGCGGGGCCGTACAGCGAACGCAGGCTGCTGCTTGTGAACGGAGGCCACAACAACCTGTTCCTCGGAAAGGACGGCACGCTTTACACCACGGCGTTCAGCGGAAGCACCCTTAGCGAACGCCCGGCGATAAAAGAGATAGAAACAGCCGATAACGGGTTGCTTTCTGTCAGATAGATATGATATAATATATCGATATTATTCAGAAATGAGATAATCCTTTGATAACCGACACAAACAGTTCTTCAACTTTGATTTTTACTCCGGTTGAACTCCGGCATAAAGAACAGGTCGAGGCGATCCGCGCCGCGTCCGGAAACACCGTATACACATACACATTCGCGACCCTTTTCTCATGGCAGGAAATCGAACGGTATGAGATCTGCCTGCGGGATGACGCCTACCTGATCAAAAACGGCGCCCGCGGGGATAACTCGTATCTGTTCCCCGTCGGTACGGACTGCGGCAGGAGGCTGTTTATCAACGATCTTCTTGAAACAGGCTCACCGACGTTCTGGTTCGTGAGCGACGGCGACAAAGCCTTTCTGGAGAGCGCCTTTCCCGGCGTTTTCTTTTTTGAGGAGTGCAGAGACGATTTTTCCTATATCTACGACAAGGCGGAACAGATCGCCATGTCCGGGAAAGCCTTCAGGGATCTGCGGCACAACGTCAACCGCGGACGCGCAGCCTACGGCAGCTGGGATTTTGAACCGCTTCGCTCCGACAATATTGCGAGAGCCCGGGAAATAAACCGCATATGGGCGGACTTGCGCGAAGATACCGATATGGCGGACGCCGGACCGGCGGAAAACGCGCTGACGCATTTTGACGAGCTTTCGATGTTCGGAATTCTTTACCGTGCGGACGGAGAGGATATCGCATATATCGCGGGCTCGTTCGTCACGCCGGAAATTTACGATCTGAATTTCTGCAAGCTTCTGGACAAGCGCTGCGACTGCTATATAAAATGGCTGCTTTATCAGGAGCTGCCCGAAAAGGTGACCGTCATAGACTCCGAGGAGGATATGGGGCTGCCCGGGCTCAGGGCGCATAAACTTCTGCGCTCTCCGAAGGAAATGATGAGGATGTGGAAAGCCGCGGCGGTCAGATCATGAAAAACACTTTGGACTCTCAGAACTCAAAACTCAGAACTCAGAACGGATTCACCGACAGGATGTTCCGCCGGCTTTTTATCCCGACGCTGTTTTCGGCGCTGGGGCTTGCCCTCGGCGATATCGCGGACGCGCTGTTCGTCGGCATACGCATCGGCGCGCAGGGACTTGCCGTGATGTCGATTGTCGCCCCGGTGTATATGATCTACAACGTGCTTGATGTCGGCATTGCCGTCGGCGCGTCGGTACACTATACCAAGGCGTTGGGCAAAGGAAAGGCGAAAGACGGGATCAGGATATTCTCGCAGATGCTCATGGTCGCCGTTGCAGCAAGCATTGTTATCGGGGCGCTCGGCTTGGCTTTTATGCCGCATATTCTTAAAATTCTGGGAGCGGGCAATCCCCGCGGCGCACTGTATCAGTATACGAAGGATTATCTTACGGTCATGTACATGGGCACACCACTGACATTTCTGTATTTTCTCCTGTATTATTGCATCCGCTGCGACGACGCCGAAAAGCTCGCCAGCATCGGCTATCTTACCGGCTATCTTACCGACGTGGGCGCCAGCGCACTGTTCATCCTCGTTTTCAAATGGGACGTGAAGGGCGCGATCTATGCCACGGTCCTGGGCAAGGCAGTAGGCGTGTGCATATTCTGCTTCCATTTTACAAGAAAATGGGCGATACTGCGTTTCAGATTTGTCAGACCGGACCTCAGACTGATCCTCTCCGTTCTTAAAACCGGAATGTCGTCCTCGGCAAAATATATCGGGCAGTTCGCCGCGCTGCTCATCGTCAACAACGTTCTGCGCAAGATCGGCGGCGAATCGGCGCTCGCCCAGCTTAACGTCGTTCAGAACGTATCCTACGTAGCATTCGCGCTGTTCAACGCCCTCGGCGACACGTCGCAGCCGCTCAGCGGAACGTTCTTTGCGGAACACAACCGCGCAGCTCTTAAGCGTGTAATGACGCTTACGGTCATCATCGGCCTCACCGGCGGAGCGCTTACGGCAGCTCTGGGCGCCGTTTTTGCGCCGCAGATCTGTTCAGTTTTCGGACTGACCGGCGCAACCATGACGGAGGGCGTGTTCGCGGTGCGTCTTTTCTGCCTTTCCGTAGTTCCAGCCGGCGTAAGCATCATGTGGAGCTCGTGCTTCCAGGCGATAGGCAGGGAAAAGATCGTTTTCCTTATAAATCAGCTGCGGTCGTTCGCGCTGTACATCATATTGGCGCTGGCCTTTTCCGCTTTCGGGATCAGATGGTTCTGGCTCACGTTTTTGTTCTCCGAGCTGGGATCTCTGTGCATCTGGATACCGGTTTACGTAAAAAAGAATCCGAAGACGTCCGACAAAGTTTTTACTTATCTCCTGACGTCCGACTCCTCCGATACCGCCGATATGCTGATCGGGGCAGGGGATTTTCTGGAGGAAAACGAAATCGGAGTCAAGCAATCCTATTTCGTGACCATGTGCGTGGAGGAGGTCTGCCGCGCGATAATCGACAACGCGTTCACCGAGCAGGGCAATGAGTATATCCAGCTTACTCTGTGCAAAGAACCGAACGACACTGTCACCATACATATCCGCGACAACGCCGTGCATTTCAATCCCTTCGACATGAAAACCGGACATAATTACGACGACGAGGAACAGCTGGCGTCCCTCGGCATCCAGATGGTAAAGACGAAATCCAGGAGCTTTTTCTACCGAAGATACGCCGGGTTCAATACACTTACGGTGGAAGTATGACGGTTGAATTACAAGATACGAGTTACGAGTAATTCGTAAATGATATAATCACTCTATGACAAACGACACAAACGCGCAGATCACGCCCGCGCAAAACATCCGTCTCGCGACTGAACAGGATATCCCCGCTCTTTCGCACATCTGGCGGGAGTGTTTTGACGATCCGGAAGAGTACATCCGTTTTTTCTACAGCCTCAACTTCAGTGAAATTGCTGTTCCGGTATATGTCGCGGACGGCGAACCGGTCAGCATGCTGCATCTGTTCGATTCAGAGTTCAAAAACGGCGAAGAACGGCGGAAAGCAAAACTCATCTACGCTGCAGGCACGATCCCGGACCACCGCAATAAAGGTTATATGAGAGCGCTGATAAAATACGTTTCGGAACAGGCTCTGCAGGGCGGCTACGCCCTTTTTCTGAAACCCGCGACACCGTATCTTGAGGAGTATTACAGCAAATTCGGTTTCAGAAAGGATGCCTGCTTCCGAACGGTTACGACAGATAACGGCGCTAAAACCCGGACCGGAGATGCGGTATTTACAGATATCTCGCCTGAAGATTACAACCGCCTTCGATGCGCGGCGTTTTCATCTCATCCGTACGCCGGATGGTCCGACGCCCACGTCTGCTGCTGCATAAAGGAAAACGCCTTCTGCGGGGGCAAAACCCTCGCCGTGGCGCTCGACGGAAAAACTCATTTCCTGATGGGATCCCCGAGGGGAAAACATTATCTGATCACAGAGACCGACCTGACCCCCGCACAGCTCGGCAGGATCTCCCCCGCCCTGCGCGAACTGACAGGCTTCCGCACCATACGGGCGTTCCTGCCGGATTTCGCCTGCGGCGACGGCGAGGAGACAGTCTCTTCCGTTGTATTCAATGCGCAGCTTGTCAATACGTATGTCAATCTGATAATGATATGAAAGGATTTTTTCCAATGTCCGAAACGAAAAAGAAACAACGCGTCGCATCACTGCGAACAAAATCCGTCCTGATCATAGTGGCGGCTTCGGCTATCCTGTCCGCGATCCTCGTATCCATCAGTTATCACACTTATGCCTCCACGATGGACGACCATTACAGAAAGCTCACCTCCGATCTTGCTAAAACGGCGGCGTCGCAGCTGGACGCGGACGAACTTATGAGGTATTATAACGAGGCGAAGCAGCTCGGAGAATTCGACGCAGACAGATACAAAAACGACGGGAAATACCGCGCGGATTTCGACGCCAGAGCCGATGCGCTCAAGGACGCGGAGTACGAACGGATGATGGATATCCTGCGTGACATAAAAAACGCCAACGATATCAAATATCTGTACGTACAGAAGCTGGACGGTGTTCAATGCACCTATATCATGGATACTGACACCAGCGACGAATACTGTCAGCTGGGCATCGTCCGCCCTATCGACGACTATTCTCTGGCTGTCGAAGACCGCGAAAACGGCATTCCGTCCTATATATCCAACGGCGACTTCGGCTGGCTGTGTACGGCTATGGAACCGGTGAAGGACGGCAACGGCAACCCGGTCGCGCTGGTAGGCGTAGATATCTCCATGGATAAGATCGTGGCGGATCGCGGCAGATTCCTGCTAAATATGGTCATAATCATCGGATTGTCGACCATCGCTCTTGCGCTTATTATAATCCTGCTTATAAACAAAGCGCTTATATACCCCATCAACAAGCTGTCTTCAGCCGCAAGCTCCTTCGTGGAGGACAGGGACAAAACCCACGCGGAAGGTTCCGCTATATCGAGGCTCGATATCAGGACCGGCGACGAGGTGGAGACCCTGAGCGAAGCCATCAAGCAGATGGAAAAGGATATCAACCAGTATATCACCAACATCACCGCTATCACGGCGGAAAAAGAGAGGATCGGCGCAGAGCTGGACGTTGCGACCCATATCCAGTCCTCCATGCTGCCCAGCATCTTCCCGCCCTTCCCCGATAGACCGGAGTTTGATATATACGCGACCATGGATCCCGCGAAAGAAGTCGGCGGCGATTTCTACGATTTCTTTATGGTGGACGACCGGCATCTTGCAGTCGTCGTTGCGGACGTTTCCGGCAAGGGCGTTCCGGCGGCGCTGTTCATGGTCATCGGCAAGACCCTGATCAAAGACCATACCGTGCCCGGCACCGATCTCTCCACCGTGTTCGCGGACGTCAACAACTTACTGTGCGAGTCCAACAGCGAGAGCCTCTTCATCACGGCTTTCGAGGGAGTCCTGGATCTTGTGACCGGCGAGTTCCGCTTCGTCAACGCGGGCCACGAGCCTCCCTTCATCAGCCGCGCCGGCGGACCATTCGAGCTTTATAAGATCAAGCCCGGCTTCGTGCTCGCGGGTATGGAGGATATGCGCTTCAAAGGCGGCTCCTTCGATCTCTCGCCCGGCGACAAGATATTCCTTTACACCGACGGAGTGACCGAGGCGACCGACGCGGACGAACGGCTTTACGGAATGGAGCGGCTCGAGACCGCCCTTAACACTGTTGTGGACAAAACTCCGGAGGAGATACTGCCTGCGGTCAAGGCGGACATAGACGCCTTCGTGGGCGACGCCCCGCAGTTTGACGATATAACCATGCTCTGCTTCTCATATAACAGGAACGGTGACTGATATGCCGAAAATAACGTTACCCGCTTTAATAGAAAACATCGAAACGGCGACCGATTTTATGAACGAAGTGCTGGAGCGCGCCTGCTGTCCCGTCCGCGCGCAGCTTCAGCTTGCCGTTGCGCTGGACGAGCTTATGAGCAACGTGGCGCGCTACGCCTATATGCCCGGGACCGGGGATATAACGGTATCGGTCGAGATCCTGGATGATCCCCGCCGCGCCGTACTGACTCTGACGGACAGCGGTTTCCCCTACGATCCGCTGCTCAAGCCTCCGCCGGATACCACCCTCTCCGCCGACGAACGCCAGATCGGCGGCCTCGGGATCTTTATCGTAAAAAAGACGATGGACAGTATGCGTTACGAATACAGAGACGGCAAAAATATCGTCACGATAGAGAAAAAATTTTAAAAAGGGGGCTGTAAAAAAACTCCAACAGCAAGGGATGTCAATCAGGGGACGGTTTTTTTCGATTGATCCCGATGCGAATTCCTTGTCCGCTGACCTGTATTGAGGCGATTTTCTACACTGACCTTCAGGGGATATCGATCACAGAACCGTCCCTCTGATTTACCCCGGATTCAATAAAAAATCCACAAACCGGCAAAGTCTGTGGATTTTTATTGTTTTACATTGTAAATAAACGGTTCATTGCAATTACCGGCGGGTCAATCAGAGGGACGGTTCTGTGATTGACAGCCTGAAAAGAAGAGTTTTCTTACAGCAAATCGTATTCAAACTACCGGATATCGCCGTTCTTTGGGGTAAATCACGAAAACCGTCCCCTGATTGACAGCCCGATGAATATGGCGAGTTTTTTTACATCCCCTTATATCGGTCCTCTCCTACAGCTGTATATAACCGTAGTAAGAGATCGCGCCTTCGTCGCCGATCACTGCGAGAACGCCTTTTTCGACGCCTGTGGTATAGATCCTGCTGTGGCCGCAGGTCTCAATGATCATCGCGAATTTATTCAGCAGACCGAAATCCCTGCCGTTCGGGACGACACAGGCTTCCGGGTGCAGCGTTTCGATAAAGCTTTCCGTACTCGATCCTTCGTAACCGTGATGCCCGAGCTTCAGAAGATCGACCTTCCCGATCTCCGGAGCAAGACGCGTCTCGTCGCCGGTATTATCGTCCATATCCCCCGCGAGGAATATACGCGTCCCGTTCTTTTCGAGCAGCACTCCGAGAGACCGGTCGTTTTCGCCGACCGTCTCCGGATTTTCCGGATCCTCTGTATTGAAAAGAGTTACCGTGAAATTTCCGAAGGTGAACGGAGTTCCGTCCGGGTTGAAAATGATCTGCACGTCCCTCTCCCGGAGCGCGTTCACCATCTGGTCGTATACTTCCTGGTTATCCCATTCCTCAATCTCGTAGGCGTGGATCTTACTGCTGTCGTATTCCTTCAGATATGCGCGGTCCACAGTCACGTCAGGGTCAAGTATCACGGTATCGAAACCGCCGATATGATCCGAATGAGCGTGGGTGACGAGAACGAAATCCAGATGCACTTTTCCGTTCTCATCCGCGGCGTGAGCTTTAAGATACGCGAGCACCTCCTGTTCGTGACCTTCGTAGTTGAGCCAGTCAAAACCGCGGGGATTGTCGGAATCCTCTCCGGCGTCGACCATGGCGAAATGCCCGTCGCTCTCCAGAATGATCGCATCGCTTGAACCGGTGTTCAGAAAGTGTATACGGTGCTGTATTCCGAATGAATGGTTTTGTTATGCCTTCGGCAAAGTGATGCGGCGTGTTCCGCTGATCTCGCGCGAAGGACACATCACGTTCCGCAAGAGCGGAATGCACCAGCAAAAAAACGTCTTTTGTCTGCAGACAAAAGACGTTTTTTTGCTGGTGCGAGAGACGGGACTTGAACCCGTACGGTCACCCACACGCCCCTCAAACGTGCGCGTCTGCCAATTCCGCCACTCTCGCTCGGCAAAAGGGATGATAGCATAATCATACGGCTTTGTCAAGTAAAATATCAAAAATTTTTTCAAAAACAACAGATAACCGAACAGCAGTTGAAAAAGCCGAAAACTTCTGATATAGTTATAAAAACAACAATCCTCACCGGAGTAAGAGCACAGATGATCAACGATTCCGCAAACTCGGGAAAGCTTCTCCGCGCGGACGCGACGCCCGACGCGATCAACTTTCTGAGAACAGTCGCGACTTTAATGGTTTTCAATCAGCATATGCAGCAGATTGAAAACAACGCTCTTATATCCCGGCTTCCTTTCGGGGTCCTTTTCCGGTCGTGCGCATGGGCGGGAGTATGGATTTTCTTTATTCTTTCCGGCTATCTGGCAGGCAAAAGTTTCGAATGCGGCAGATACGCTCCGGACGCATCCGGCACAGTCAGGTATTACAGACAAAGGCTTCTGAAGACGTGGCTGCCGACCGTCATATTCGTTCTTGCGGAGATGCTCATCAGTCACCCGCAGAGTCTCAAAGGCAACCGGAAACTCATCCTCAGGCTTTTCACGTTTACTTTCAACGGAGGCGGCGGATACAGCGGAATGGGGCACACATGGTATATTTTCATTCTGATGTGGCTGTATATGTTTACCCCTCTTACGGCATTGCTCATGAAGAAACTTCGCGGGGCGTCACAGAGGAACTTTCTCCTGCGCAAAGCTCCGGCGGTGATCCTTGCTTTCATAGCGATCGCCGGTTTCGCATACAGGATCATAGCTCTGAAGTCCCGGCTCAACTGGTATTACCTTGTCTATACGCCGCCTTTCGGCAATATCGACCTTTATTTCTCCGGTTTTCTTTTTGCATATATCCTGCCGGAAATGAAGAAACCGGATAACAAGACCCGGAAAACCGTTCTCAAAGTTGCCGCTGCTGCTCTCTTCATCGGATTCATTCTTTTTAACAGCTGGTTCTACCTTATGACGACTCCGGGCAGATTCAGCGTCAGGACTTATCAATACTTTTTCCCCACCTGCTATATTATTGTCGTACTGTTTTATCTTTTTGCTTTTGATGCCGCAAACAGCCATCAAAAACGGAAACAAGCGACGTTCAGAACGATCCTTCGCCATCCCCTCAGGATAACCGACGCCTTCGCATCTGTCAGCTTCTGGGCTTATCTGTTCCATATAGAAGTCAAAAAGCATCTTCTGGAGATGTTCGGAACAGCCGATACGTTTACACGTTACATCCTGTTTTTCATCACGGCGATCTCAATTTCGTGTCTTTTCGGGAAGATATACGGCGACGGCGTGACGCTTCTGATCAAAAACGGAGAGAACTTCGTCAAAGACGCTTATCTGCGCCTCCGGCGACGAAAGACAGCGAGTTCATAAAAAATATAAAAGTACAGGGGTTGTTGCATTATAAAACCCAAAATGATTACGGATTCTTGATTTTTTGCGTCAAGAATCCGTATTTTGTTTTGAGTAAAGGATCTCATATTCGGGATGAACGGAAGCGATCTTCCTGTAGCACGGCAGACCCCTGCCGTTTTGAACGCTGATGCGGACGGGGTGGACGATGTTACACTGTAACAATTATTCGACCATTCTGTTTTTATTCGTTGTCTTATTAAGCACGTAAACACAACCCCGTCCCGAAGTGTTCAATTTAAGAATGTCGAATATATCCGGTTGAACAAAAACGGGATATACGGCGTCATATCCGCCGCATATCCGCGTTTCTGTTCAAAACGGCAGGGGTCTGCCGTGCTACAGGTATGGACTCTTTTACAGCCCACCAAATGCAACAGCTCCTGAAAATCTTAAATCAGACAACAACCGGGCTCATCGCCGAGCTGTTCATAGTGAACAGCAGCTCCACTATCACGGAAACCGACACGGCGTAATCCGAACGGATCCACTGTGTGATCACGCCGAGGCTGCCGTTCAGCAGGTATGAATAAATATACTGCTGTTTTTCCGCGTCCATGGTGACCTGCAGATGTTCAAATAACTGCAGCAGCGCCAGCTGAGTAAAGCGGCTTTTGAACGCGGGATCCGCAGCCGTGACAAGCAGCACGCGGAAAGATCTGTCGTTTTCCCGGATATAGCGCAGGAAGGACGCGAGAAAATCCTTTCCTCCGCCCTTCATCTGTTCTCCGATCTTCCGGATATGCTCCGCGGTCTCGGCAAGTATCTCCTCCTCCGCTTCGTCAAGCACTTCCCTCGGCTCGGCGTAATGCGCGTAAAAGGTGGACCGGTTCAGCTCCGCCCTGTCGCACAGCTCGCGTACGGATATCTTTTCTATACCGCTCTTTTCCTCCAGCAGTTCCAGAAGCGCGGACCGGAACAGCTTTTTCGAGAGCCTTGTCCTCTGATTGTCTTTAACGTTCATACATTATCGCGACACTTTCATACCTTTTTGTCGGGTTTGCCGCCAAAATTATCAAAACTGATGATTGCATACCCGACACTTTGTCTGTATAATAAGATTGTAACGCATAGTTACAGTTTTGTCAAGCAGGTATATCATCATGAAAAAAACAAAAAACCGCAAAAAGATAATTCTTTCTTCCGTCGCGGCGATACTGGTAATTGTCCTCTGATCCGTGTTATGGAGCCAGTTCGTATATTTCGGGGGCGATCCGGCTCCGGAGAGGGACATCTCGGAAAACTTCCGCACGGCGCTCTAGCTGAGTCCGTTCTCGCTGCCGCAGTTCGAACAGGGTTACACGTTCAGGATCGGCGACAAAACGGCTTCCACACCGGAGGAGCTTCAGTCCGTCTACAGGGAGCTCGGATCGACGGAAATGTACTGCCGTATCGCAACGAAACGCAGCGTCACAGACGAAGACGTCACGGACGGCAAGCCCGATCCAAACGCGAACGTGCACACTTTCGATCAGGGCATAGAACTCTGCAGGATCGCGGCGGAACTGGATATACCCATCAATCCCGAAATCATGTGCGCCTATACGTATATGGACATGGAGACCCAACAGGCGCCCCGTTTTGACGAATATCCGGAGATCTTCGCGCTGCAGAACGGCAAAGACTGGTCGGAGCTCTCTCTGGATGAGATCTGCGCCGTGCTGCGCGCTTACGGCGAATTCATAGGTAAAGCCATCCTTGAAACAGGCTGCACAGTAAATGACTGGAACCTGGGCAACGAAGCCAATTTCGGCTTTGCGGGGATCAGCCTCGGGTTTAAAACAGCAGTAAACCCGAAACTGGAAAAACTGCCGTCCTTTATGCGCTATATCCTGCCGGCTTTCGGCGTACGCTGGCTGGAAAAGAACCTCTGGCAATATGACGCAAAAGCATACGCGGCTGTGAGAGAAGGCATCCTGTCCGCTTACGGTAAACTGGGCATCGACTCATACGGCGTCACTTTTTCCACTCATATCGCGACGGTCGTCGCCATGCCGAAAAGCTGCGCCGCGTTCTTCAACTGCATGAAAGAAAACGGATACGCAATGGACGTCGCCGGCATCAGCTTTTATCCCAGCGCGCCGTCTTTATATCTCAGCAAAAAGATACTGCTGAAAAAGACCGTTGACGCCATATATAAAAAGTGCGGGCTTCCCGTGTTCATAGGCGAGTTTTCATATCCCTCAGGCGAGATGGAAGGCGC
The DNA here is from genome assembly GCA_024699005.1 of Clostridia bacterium. Next base: position 3,860 of record JAILQN010000214.1, on the reverse strand, counting down.
GTTCGCCGGTTGGAACAGGAAAATGCGCGGATACGGTATGGATCAGGAAGGACAGGCGAAGCTGTACGCGGACGTTGTCTCCTGGGGCAAAACGCACTCCCTTGCAGGGATCCGCTACCGGGCGCCCGACTACGAAGGCTGGTACGGAATGAGCATGTTTGAGTTTGAAAACAAAACCGGAACGGCAAAAGAAATACTGCTGAATCATGCAGAGCTGACCGTCAGATAAAACCATAAAAAAACACAAAAGCATCATACGGGAGAAAGAGAGGAATATCCCATGAAAATGTTCGACAGTCCGCTTCTCAGAAGCCGCATTAAGAGCGAAACCGTAACAAAGAGCGAAAAGTGGCTCGGATATCTGCTGGGGCCCGCCGGAGCGCTGCTCCTGAACGCGGTGCTCGCCACCTATCTGAACGTCTACTATACCGACGTTCTGAACCTGACCCCCCTGTGGGGCGGCGTGTTCCTGACCGCGTTCCCGATCGTCTCCAAGATAATCGACGCGATCACCAACGTCATCATGGGGCAGGTCATCGACCGGACGAAGACAAAAGAGGGCAAGGCGCGTCCGTGGCTTCTGCTTTCGGCGTTCCTTGTGCCCGTCACGGGCATACTGCTGTTCACCGTGCCCGAGAGCAGCGATACGATCAAGGCTCTGTGGGTCATGATAAGCTATAACCTGTTCTATTCCTTCGCGCTGACCATTTTCAATATGAGCCACAACCTGATGGTGCCGCTGTCCACCCGCGACGGCACCGCAAGGGGCGGCCTGTCGGTGTTCAATCAGATCACCACCATCATGATGAGCGGCATACTTGTGGCGCTGGTTTTCCCCATGGTCATCATGCCCATGATCGGCGTGGACAAATCCAAGTGGATCACGCTGATGACCATCCTTTCGATCCTCGCTCTGCCCCTGACGCTGCTTGAATACTACTTCACAAAAGAGCGCGTGACCGAAGAGGCTGCAGCTGCCGGGGAAGAGACCAAGCTCTCTTTCGGCAAACAGATAAAAATACTTTTCACGGATAAATACATGATACTGATGTACGCCTATTTTCTTATCTATACGATAGGCGTGACTCTCAAGAATCTCGGACTCGTTTACTACTGCAACTACGTGCTGGGCACGTATAACGACGGCATCACGCAGATGCTGGTCTCGGTCATCGGCGGCATACCCATGGGCATCGGCATCTTCGCCGTGTGGCCGCTGGCAAAGAAATTCGGCAAGCGCAACGTGACCATGTTCGGCTTTATCCTGTACGCGGCCGGTTCCCTTATCTGCTGGATATTCTCCCATAATCTCGTGATCGTGCTTATCGGTCAGTTCATAAAGAATATCGGCGGACTGCCCTGCGCCTACGTGTTCATGGCGCTGTTCGCGGACTGCCTGGATCATCTCGAATGGAAAAAAGATCTGCGCATGGACGGCGCGGCGATGTCGATCTATAACATAATCGCAGTGGCGATGGTGGGCATAATGACCGGCGTGTTCAACTGGATGCTGGCGAAAGCGGGCTATATCGCGCCGATCACGGCGACCTCCGTAGCGGACGCCGCGGGCAAGCTCGCCTCGAACGGCTGGACCTCTCAGATCGCCCTGGCTGATCTGAAACCCGCCGCCGACGGTATAATTACAGTCGCCATGCAGCAGCCGAACAGTGTTTCATGGGTGATCTCCTTCGCGTTCGTAGGACTTGAGGTCTTCACCGGCGCGGCGCTGGTCGCGATACTTTTCTTCCTGAAAGTTGAAAAGAATCTGCCCGCGGAGCAGGAGGAGATCAAAGCAAGGCATGAGGAGAATGAGCAGGCAGCCGACAGCTGATAGCGGATAGTGCAGTTAGTGGATAGTGGATAGTGCATAGTGGATAGAAGATAGCAAATAATTGCTGTTTGCTGTTCGCTGTAAAACAAAAAAAGGTGTGAGAAAAAATGAAAGCGATTAACCTGAGAACAGAATACCTTATAAACCCCATCGGGATCGACGTGGAGAATCCCCGTATATTCTGGAACTGCGAGGGCGGCGTAAAGCAGACCGCTTACCGTATAGTCAGCGAAAACTGGGACAGCGGCAAGGTCATCTCCTCCTCCATGCGCGCATCCTATCCCCTCGCGCTTTCTTCCGGAGAAAGAGTAAACTATAAGATAAAACTCTGGGACGAGAACGGAAACGAGGGCGACTGGTCGGAAGAGGCGTTCTTCGAAGCGGGTCTTCTCAAAGCCTCCGACTGGCGGGCAGACTGGATAACCGGCGATTATAAGGTCGATAAAAACATACGGTATCCCGTCGACTGCTTCAGGAAGGAATTCACTCTTCACGGCAAAGTCGCAAGGGCAAGATTGTATATGACCGCCTGCGGAATTTACAGCGCAAAAATAAACGGCGTGCGGGTGTCCTTCCCCTTCGCCCCCGGCGTAACTGATTACAGAAAGCGCGTGCAGTATCAGACTTACGACGTAACCGCGCTGCTGAAAAAAGAAAACGTCCTGACCGCCGAGCTTGCAGACGGCTGGTACCGCGGCTCAGTCGGCGCCTGGGGACTCAGGAACCGGTACGGGACCGAGACAAAGCTGCTCGCCCGGCTGGAGGTAGAATACGAAAACGGCGAAAAGACGAAGATCGTCTCGGACGGCACCTGGCGCTGGTCGAACGACGGTCCTATCCGCTTTGCGGACAACAAGGACGGCGAAATATACGACGCCCGCAAAACTCCCTCTTATTCCGGCCGGGCGAAACTGACGGACCATAACGTCGTTCCAACCGCGTCTGACAACGTGCCCGTGGCTGAAAAAGAGACTTTTAAAGGCAAAATGGCCGTCACACCGTCCGGCAAAAAGCTCGTTGACTTCGGTCAGAATATCGCGGGATATATTGCCTTCAAGGCAAACGCGGAAGATGGGCAGAAGATCACGTTCCGGTTCGGCGAACTGACGAAGGACGGAGAACTTTACCAGAAGAATATCCAGCTCTCCAAAGGCAAAAAGACCACCCCCCTGCAGAAAACAGAATACGTCTGCAAAGAGGGCGTGAACGAATATAAAACAACTTTCGCGGTATTCGGTTTTCAGTATGCGGAGATAGACACGGACGCCGATATCAGAGCGGAGGACGTGACCGCGATCGCCGTCTATTCAGATATGGAGGAAACCGGATCCTTCCGTTCCTCGAACGAACTGCTCAACAGATTCACGGACGCAACGCGCTGGTCCGCGAAAAACAATTCTCTCGACCTGCCCACGGACTGTCCGACCCGTGAGCGGCACGGCTGGCTGGGGGACGCGCAGATATTCGCGGACACCGCGGGTTATTTATTCAATTATCTGCCCTTCGCCCGCAAATACGAGAACGATATCTGCGATGCGCAGCACAGAAACGGCTGCTTCACCCAGATAGTGCCCACCGGAGGCGTCGATTTTTACATGAGCCCCATGGACGGCTCCGCCGGCTGGTCGGACGCCGGCGTGTTCATCCCCTACAGGATGTATCTGCGATACGGCGACGAAAAAATACTGTCCGGTTATTACGCTCAGATGAGGCGCTACGCGGAATACAAGATAAAAACCATCGGAAAACCGTATTTCACCGCAAAACCCACCGGGCTGGGCCCGAAAGACCGCCTGAATATCTCCAATTACGGGCAGAGCTACGGCGAATGGGCGGAACCCGCGGACGTAAAGGCGTTTGAGATCGCGGATTTCATCTCCCCACACCCGGAAGAGACTACCGCTTATATCGTGTGGCTCATGGAGGTCATGGCGAAGATCGCGGATATACTCAAGAAGCCCGATGATAAAAAACGTTATCTTTCTTACGCCGACAAAGTCCGCCGCGGGTACCGCAAACTCGTCGGAAC
>JAILQN010000168.1 GCA_024699005.1 Clostridia bacterium | reverse complement strand
CGCCATATGGTCCCCGCGGTACGTTTCCGCCACGTTCCATGTCCCGGGCTGTATATTTTCCCTGTCAAGCGGCGTGGAAGGTGCGTTGAAAGGAGCGCCGGCAGATATGGTATTCACCATTCCGTCGTTCTCCAGCCAGCTCTCGTCAACGACGAAGCCCCCGGGCGTGACGCCCGTCAGATCCATCATCCTGCTGCCCGTGTTCCTTGACGGGAACTCGACGTTTACATTTTCATCAAAGGACCAGGTTCCGTCTTCGTTCTGTACCGTAGCGGAACACGGCACGGCGAAATAATATGTGCAGGACTGAGTCGAGATCCTTTCGTTCAAAGCGAGCGCGTTGTCGATATACATATCGTACGCGGCCGTGTCGTGATCCTCAAGCAGTTCCGGATCGCTGAAGCCGTAGGCGGTCGTACCGTTGGTCGGCGCGGCGAGGGTCGTGACGCTGTATATCCAGTCCGCTTTGCCTCCGGTGAAAAGCTCCGAGATGTCGTTCGCATCTGTGACAGCGCGTTCCTCCGCGCTGCCGTTCGCCATCAGCTCTGCGAGCAGCCTGACCGTCGCGCCGCCGAAGGAATGACCGAGCAGATTGATCTTATCCTCGCTGCTCCAGGATTCTATGAGCGGTTTTTTTGAGAAATCTTTACCGTACCTGTCGTGCCCGTATTTCTCGCTGTGCGCCTTGCCGTAATCCGTCTTCGTGCCGGTCAGCTGGGCGTAAAGCTCGCAGGCCCTGTCCCACGCGCTTCCGTCCGGATCGACGGAAGCCGCATTGCATTTAAAGCCGAGGGCGTTCAGATTTTTGATCATGTCCCCGCCGAACATGCCCCAGTAGGGCATAAAATAATTCTGGAGATCATAGCTGCCCCAGCCGCTCAGTCCGTGACAGTAAACGTATTCGTAATCGGTTTTCCATTCGGTTTTGTCAACGCTGATGTTCGATACGTTCAGCGTCGGGAAAAGGAACATAATAAGAGTCAATATAAAAGATGTGATACGCGTCATGATCGTCTCCCTTTAATACAACGTTTATCGCACGAACAGATTCCTGATAACAGAAAGAACGTGGAAAAAGTATCCGTAGATGTTCACAAACACAGTGAACATTCCCGCTCCGCGGGCGTCCTTGCCCTTCGTTTCGATGACGGGTTCCGTTTCGCTGCCCAGGCCGTTATCATACAGGGTCTTCAGCACCTCGACCGCGATCTTTTCGTTTCCGACGGCGCTCGGATGGATGCGATCCTCCGCGAAATCCTTATCGGAATCCGTAAGAGCCGACGCCACGTCCACGATGATTATCTGACCCGGATTGTTCTCGGCGTACTCGCGCATTTTGGCGTTCAGGCGGTCCGCGCCGTTCTGATAAACGTCGCCTATATAGGATATCTGCGGGTTGTAGATAGTCTGCAGAAGTATCGCTGCATCGGCGTTCATGGCGCGGATGCTGCTGATTATCGTTTCAAGATCGGCGTAGAAACCGTCCGCGATCTCATCGAAACGGGCATAATCACTTTTAACGATACCGTCGAACAGCAGGCCGTTCAGGTTCCCGAGCAGGAAATTATTGCCGCCTATGGAGATATTGATGATATCCGCCCCGCCGATCGCTTCTGCGACCGTTTCGTTTTCCATACGCCTCAGCATAGCCCCGGTGGTGTGCCCGGGAACAGCGAAGTTCTGATAATCATAGCCGTTCGTATCCGCGACGATCTTTCCGTAGACCGCCTGGGTCGGGTTGGAAAGTCCGGAGCCGTAGGCGATGGAATCGCCGAGCACCACGTAACTTACTCTGTCTGAAGCGACCGCGCCTGTGGGAAATACGCAAACAAAAAGCAACACGCTCAGCAGCAGGGAAATGATTTTCTTTTTCATAAGCTGTCTCCTTTTCTGGTAGAAGTGATTCCGGTGACATGCCGGATGTTTGTTAATAATCCGCCAAATTCATTTTACTACATAATAAAACGATTATCAAGGTGTCAATTCCGTGCCGCTGTCGATTATCTGAAATACAAAATACGGGCGCAATAAATTAAGCTGCCTTCACGTATTGATTTTCAGTGTTATTTATAGTATACTGTTTTGTATGAATTGAATATTTCAAGGAGGCTGATTACCATGAGCAGGACACATCACATCATCTGCATACTGCTTGCCGTTCTTATGATATCACTGCTGACGGCTTGCGGACAGAAAGCAGACACGCAAACAACACCCGCGGAAGCCACAACGGCAGCCAGTCAGGCCGGGACTCAGGCTGACGATGGACCGCAGAACGCAGAAAACGCTGAAACGACCGCCGCCCCAGCCGCAGAACCGGCAAAGCTTTCGGGCAAACTCAATATAATCGGACTTGAGGACAGGGACCCGTCCGTTCTGCGCGGAGTGCGCATTACCGGAAACAGAATAGGATCTGAAGAGGACATCAACGGAAAAGCCTCTTCGCTTGACGACGTCCGCTGCATCTTTGAATTGAACGAGTGGGTCGGTTTCTGCCCGGACGCGGACGCCGGGGCCGCCCTGCAGGTCTGGGCGTTCAGACACCGCGACGATCAGGAATTCTACAACACCTGTGAATTCTCCGATCTGACTCCGGGCTTCGCGGGCTTCTGCGAGCTTGCCATGAATGAGGAAGATCCGGACTCCACCTGGGGCGAGTTCTATCTGAATCCGGATGACTGCGAACCCGGTTATTACGATCTCGTCTTCACCTCAGACGGCAAGGCGATCGCCACGCTGCTTACCCGATTCTATAATACGGACGAGCTCACCGGCAAAACGGGAGCCGAGCTTGAAGCTCTTATGCACGAATAATCAATCCGAACAAAACGACTCCCGGCTGCGGCCGGGAGTCCGTGTTTCCGTGATTTAAAACCGAATCTTCAATTCTGCCTTGACAGGCGCCTTGACTTTCTTCGCAAACTTCTCCCCGTCTCTCGCAGAGCCGACTATTCCGCCGTAATGGACCGGGATCGCGACTTCCGGCCGTATCGTGTTGACAAGCTCCGCTGCCGCTTTCGCGTCCATGGTATAGGTACCTCCGACGGGCACCAACGCGATATCGCACCTGACCGCACCGGCCTCCTCCGTCGCGTCCGTATCGCCCGCGATATAGATACGTTTTCCGTCGATCACGAGAACGTAACCGACCCATTCCGCGCTCTTCGGGTGGAACGGCTTCGAAACGTTATACGCCGGAACCGTTTCAAACTCAAGCCCGCTGACGCTTCTGCGCTCGCCGGGGCGTACCGTTACGATCTCCCCGACGAAACCGGATACTTCCTGCGCCTTGCTCAGCATTTTTTCCGGCGCTATAAGGACCGTTTCTCCGTTAGCGACCATTTCTATCGACTCCGGAGAAAAATGGTCGTAGTGACCGTGAGTGATCAGAACGAACGCGGCGTCGTGCGGCGCTTCTTCCATCTGAAACGGATCGACGTAGATGACGCCGCCCGATGAACTGATCCTGATGCTGTTCTGTTTGAATACTGTGATGTTTTCAGTCATGTTCTCAATCCTCTCCTAAAAGATGAACTGTTTTGTAATCGTGCCCGACGGCGGGAAGGAATCTTCCTATAACATCGTCCATTCGGATTCTGAGACTCGACGTATTCACGCAGGGATGACAGCCGAGATATTCATCCTTAAGCAGATCCTCGTCCATAAGCAGCCGTACCGCATTGTTTCTGTCGTTCATAAGCCCCATTATGCTGACGGAGCCCGGCTCGATATCCAGATATCTGAGCATATCCTCCGCGTCCGCGAAAGAGAGCCTTGATGAATTTATCTGCGCCGAAAGTTCCTTTGTCTTGAACTTCTTTCCCCCCGGCATACAGAGCAGATAAAACGCCGTCTTCTGCCGGTTGCACAGGAACAGGTTCTTGCAGATCACCACTCCGAGGACCTCGTCCACGGCGTTGCAGGCTTCCATAGTATCAGCCCGCTCGTGATCCGCGCGTTTATACTCTATCCCCAGAGAATCCAGAAAATCGTAGGTGCGCACCTCTCTCGGCAGGCGATCCGCCGTGTTCTCAGGCCGTCCTTCATATAACTCCATATCAAGACCTCTTATCATATTATTTCCGCGCCGGAATATATCCCAGCTCCGTATATATCATTCCCGTCTTTCCCCGGTCTGACCGCATAAGGGAAAAACCGTCGACAGGGACCGTGAATGGTTCCACATATATATGAGAGAAACCTTCCCGCGGGTAAACGGCGTTTCTGAGGATCGTCACGTGCGGTCTGAACTTCTTACTGTCATAAGGAATATCGCTCTCCGCCAGAGCGCGGCGCACCCGCCGGGCGAGATCGTCAAGTTCCCGGCAGTCCTCAAACCCAGTCCACCACAGATCGCCGAAGCTTCCGACTTTGTCCGACGTAACGGAAAAAGGCCGGAACGATACCGTTTCCAGCGCCCCAAGGACTCTGTCCGGATCCCGGTATTCTCCGATAAAAGCCAGAGTGATGTGCATATTCTCCGCGGGGATATAATTTCCCCGCACGCGCTGCCTGCGGAACTCCTCCTGCACGTCCGATATATACCGTTTCGCTTCTTTATTCAGTCCGACCGCGACAAATAATCTCATAGACTTTACCTGTCAGACTTAAAGAACTCCGATCTCCCGAAGCTGCCTCATGGTCTCCTCCGGACTGATATGAACGATCCCGGTGCCGCCGATCGCCCGCCAGTCTCTTATATTCCGCTCCAGATCGTCTATAAGGATACAGCCCCCGCCGGTGCAGTACTGCGGTTTTTCCTCCCGGAAAACCACGT
>JAILQN010000150.1 GCA_024699005.1 Clostridia bacterium | reverse complement strand
GGAACAATATTTCTTCCTTATATGTCGCCAGAGAACATCTGAGCGACTGTATGATTTTGGACGGCGATCAGATAATCCGCCTGCCGGAGGCGCTGGACAGGCATTTTACGCTGTCCGGATATAACGCCGTATGGACGGAAGGCCATACGAATGAGTGGCTGCTTACTGTCAAAGACGGTCATATCACGGGCTGTTCGCGCACAGGCGGTTCCCGGGGCTGGCAGCTGTATTCGGTCAGTCGATGGACAGCCGCCGACGGGGAGCGGCTGAGCCGTCATCTTGAAACGGAAATATCGCTCGGGCACAAAGACTTATACTGGGACGACGTCGCGCTGTTTTGTTATCCGGAACAATACGACCTGGGTATATTTGAGATGGAAGCCGGATCTGTTATAGAAATAGACAGTTATGAAGAGCTTGTTGCCATAGACCCATCTTATTCGGTATTGCCTTAAAAAAGAACGCCGCGGCACGCGGCGTTAAGTTTTACTTGTAATATGAATAGTCTTTTTTCAGATCCCAGATGATTTCTCCCATGGTTAGATCGTGTCCGCCTCTTTGATCTTCCGGCGGCGGGGTCATGTAATCTCCGTAAATTGCGGTCAGTATTTCATGATATCCGGAAGGCGCGTTGTATTCGCCGTCTTCAAATTTCAGTTTAACGGTTTTTTGGTAATCGTTTGTCTTGAATAGGAAGGAAAAGCCGAGATCTACTATGCCTATTTCATCGGGATTTATGCTTTTTGTAAGCAGGAAAAGCATGAGTTTGCCGGTAATTATCCTGCGTTTCAGGGAATATTGCGCGTATTTTTTATAGACGGGATCATCCTTTATGGAATCCGGCTTGGTCAGGCGCACATATTCTATCAGAAGCATCTTTGAAAGGTGGCGCATTCTTCTCTCCTGGATCTGTTTTAAACGTGTATTCTTATACAGACCGACCAAAGGGAAAATGTCCACTTCCACTCCCCAGTGGATATCGAGATCTTTTGCCGCGGCAGGCATGGCGCAGGTGCCGTTTTTTCTGACCATGCAGAAAACGTTCGGATATCCCGGGTCGCTTGAGAAAGTCTGGACGAACAAATTCTCCGGCAGTTCTTTTTTTGCGTATTTCAGAAATTTTTTATAGTCTTTCCACGGCATTTCCAGATCAAGGTCGTCGTCCCACGGAATAAAACCGCCGTGCCTTACCGAGCCGAGAAGCGTGCCGCCGGACAGATAGTACCGCAGGTCGTGTCTTTCGCAGACTTTGACGATCTCTTTCATGATGTCATACATTTCCGACTGGATTTCTTTTAACGTTGCCATGCTTTTTCTCCTTCGGAAAGCGCATAATCTTTAAAGCGAATTGATCCTGTTGATCATTTCGATATACAGCGGCCGGATCTCGCCGTGGATAAGTATTCCGCCGTTGAGCGAAGTGTGATCTCCGCGCCAGGTGGGCATCACGTTCCACACTCCCGGCTGAATGTTGCTTTCGTCAAACTCGGTCTGCGGGGCGCCGAACGGTGCGCGGGAGGATATCACGTTGACCGTGCCGTCGTTATCCAGCCAGCTCTCGTCTATCACGACGCCGCCCTTCGTGACGCCGGTGTAGGAGCCCATTCTGTCGATCCCGCTGCGGGAGCTTATCTCCGCCACCGTTTTGTCCGCGACGTACGTGCCGTCCTCGGTCCTGATCGCGGCGGATGTCGAGTACGAGAAGTAATACACGTCCGGCAGGGTGGAGATATCGTCGTTGAATGCTATGGCGTTGTCGATATACATATCGTACACGCCTGTGTCCGGCTGAGGATCCATATCGCCGTCAAAAGCTATGGTTGTGGTGCCGTTATGCGGAGTCGACAGCGTCGTTATGCTGTATATCCAGTCGCCCTTGCCGCCGGTGAAAAGGGGCGAGATCTCGTCCGCGGGGGTCGCGGCAATTTCTTCTGCATTGCCGTTTGCCATAAGCTCCGCGATATAGCGGATCGTCGTGCCGCCGAAGGAGTGCCCGAACAGGTTGACCTTATCCTCTGCGCTCCAGGAGTCTATAAGCGCCTTGCCGGTAAAGTCCTTGCCGTAGCGGTCGTGTCCGTACTTCTCGCTGTGAGCCTTGCCGTAGTCGGTCCTGGTGCCGGTGAGCTGGGCGTAAAGCTCGCAGGTCCTGTCCCAGGTACTGCCGTATGGGTCGACGGAGGCCGCGTGGGTGTCAAGCCCGCGGGCGTTCAGGTATTTGTTCAGATCGCCGCCGAGTATGCCCCAGTACGACAGAAAGTGATGACGGAACTCATAATCGCCCCAGCCGGAGAAGCCGTGCACGAAAACG
>JAILQN010000131.1 GCA_024699005.1 Clostridia bacterium | reverse complement strand
TGAAGAGGGCAAAACCGCGCTGAACGAAGGTGAAAAGTATCTTATCATCCCCTCATATTCGCCGGAAAACTGGCCGACCGGCAGATACACTTCCACAATCACTGCCAACGCCACTATGGATATCGCCGCGGCAAAGGACGGGCTGCGCATGACGGTAATAATGGAAAACGCAGTGAAAGCGCCCGGCTATGAGGAGCGCATCGCGAAGTGGGAAACTCTCGCGTCGCTCCTTCCGGATTATAAATTCGACGATTCAGGCGCGCTCTGCGAATGGGCGATGAAGGAATATGAGGAGAACAACAAACATCGCCATATCAGCCATCTTTACGTGGCCTGGCCTGCCTTTGAAACGCAGGAGGACGCCGCGCTCGCAAAAGCCTGCGATCAGGCGATAGAGAACCGCAACCGCGAGAACGAGGGTGAGGACGACACCGCTTCCCACGGCTGGGTGCATAAGGCGCTGGTCGCGGCGCGGCTCAAAAACGCGGAATCTGCTTATCATTCCCTGTATATGCTGATGGCGGACGATATCTATTATACCTCTCTGATGACGGATCATTACACCCACGACGGCTGGGGTGTGTTCTGCACGGATACTTCCATCGGCACGGTGGGTGTGCTGGACGAGATGCTGCTGTTCTCCGATTCCGGAGTCATCCAGGCTCTGCCGGCGCTTCCCGACGAATGGAAAGAGGGCAGCATCACGGGACTTCGCGCAAGAACCCGGGCGCAGGCGGACCTTGAATGGGACGCGCAAAACGTGACCGTGACCGTGACCAGCGACGTGGCCCAGACGTTCAGGATAAGCGTATACGGAGGAGAGGAGCAGACGGTGGATTTCGCTCCCGGCGAGACGAAAGTGATAACGTTTGAACGGTGATCGGGCGCGGTCAGCGAACAGTGAACAGCGAACAGTGAACAGCGCGCGGTCAAGAATGAATAAAAACAGGCATGTACCGCGCGAAAACCTGTCACCTGTTACTGCTTGCTGTCTGCTGACTCCTGACCCCTTATACGAAAAAAGCGCCTTTTGTCCGGGGACAAAAGGGCTTTTTCATATCATTTCATGCGCTCTTTGCGGCTTTTTCCAGCTCGTTTCCGAGTTGTATGCGGACCTTCGCGAACTGGGCGTCGGAGAGCGTATAATGCGTCAGGTCCTTCGCGACGGAAGAGATGACTTTCTGCATATATTTTTCCCCGAGCAGCTGCTGTGCCATCGTCAGGTATTCGTAATCCTCAACGCCGTTTGCGACCGCCTCAAGCCTCAGGCTGGAAACCGGACCGGTTATCCCAAGGTGATAACCGTCGTAAAGCAGCGAGCCGTCTCCGAAGGTGTCGGGACCTGTCCAGGGAGTGGTCCAGGCGCTCGTCCAGGGATCGCCGCCCACGTCGGACCAGTAGGTCGTGCTCCAGTAAAGCAGCCCCGTAACGTTCTGCTGCTTCTGCTGCCAGAACAGGATGCGGTGCTTTATGCCGTCCTGCTGGGTGAACAGATTGCAGTAGTCGGTCGTGGGGGAGGGACCGCAGCATACGTACCACCAGAGCCTGTCGCCGTTCGCTTGCCTCTCGTGGGCGCGCTCCGCAAAGCCTTTTTCGTCAAACAGCGTGGATATCGGGCAGACGATGCTGCTCTTGCCGTCCTGCAGATCTATGCCGTTCTTTGTCTCTCCGTTCATTTCGATTTTGTTGGTGTAAAACGGCGTCACCATATTGTATCCGGGATAAAGTGAGGCAAGACGCGAACAGATCGAATTGTAGCGCTCGTAAGCCTCCTCGTCGCTGGGCTCGTCTATGGGATAGAAATAAGCCTTCCTGGCCCATTCGGGATTCTTTTTCAGCTTTTTCGCGTAAGCGCGGATCGTCTTGTCGTTTGCGTAAGGCACGGTGAAAGAAGTGCAGCGCGGATCGCTCATATAGGCATCTGCCTCTTTGGAGAGGATATCGACCGGGAGGTTATAGGCGGAGATCTTATGCTGAAGCAGAAAGTCGTAATAAGATTTATACAGCTCGTCGGCAGCGGCGCTGTTCACGTCCACGCGGTGAGCTTTAGCGATGTCGCCTTTGCCGAGGCCCATGGCGGTATCCATGGAAGGCGTGTCTGGCAGAGTGAAATCCCAGACGTGAGCGGTCACGGTCAGATCGAGGCGTTCGTATTTGTCCTCTTTGTTGTCGTTGCAGTAAAGAGTCAGCGTCGCGGTATAGTCGCCGGGAGCCGTGTCTTTCGTCGTCTTTACGCCGATGAAGAGCGGATAGTTATGCATCTTCAGCATAACGAGGTCGTTCTCGCTTCCGACGGAAAGGGGGATAAGCGCGTCAGGATATGAGCCGAAAACCGTCTCTCCGGTGGTTTTGATATAGTATTCATCACAGAATACCGTTTCAAGCGATTCGCCGTTCTCGTTCGTAAATTCGGTCAGTATCACTTTTGCGCCGCTCCTGTCCAGACGGGTCTGAAGGGCTATCTGGCAGTATTCGGTCTCGTTTTTTGCAAGATACAGGGTGTGAGATGCGTTTTTCTCCAGCGCGCCTGTCTTCGGTATCTTGACCGTGGGCTCGTAGAAGGAATAAGAGGGGATGGATAACAGATGCGGAGCCACGCCCCGGACCAGCAGCTGCTCGACAGATATCTGAGCGCCTCCGCCGGAGGACAGATAGATGACTATCGCGGACATGACCGCGATAAGCCTTTTGAAAGATGCGAACATGGAAGAGACAGCGAACATCGGACGTTACCTCCCGGAATGTATGATTTCTTCGATGATATTAACATTTCCCGCATCGCTTGTCAATTCGTCTGGACCGCGATTTTTCATTGACAGATAATTGATTTTTCTGTATATTGAAACAGTCTGGAGGTGCAGTATTGTCACGATTCACAGTATTTGACGTCGAAACGCCGAACCGCGCTTGCGACCGTATGAGCGCGATAGGCATAACGGTGATAGAGGACGGCGTGATAGCAGATGAGTTTTACTCTTTAGTCGATCCCGAGACGCATTTTGATTATTTCAACACCGTTCTCACCGGGATCAGCGAAGAAACTGTCAGAGGCGCGCCGAATTTTCCGGAAGTCTGGGAAAGAATCGAGCCGCTGATGTCCGGAGGGCTTCTGGTAGCTCATAACGCGGCGTTCGACATGGGCGTGCTGAAAAAATGTCTGCGGTATTACTCGATCGGCTGGAAACCGTACGCGCGCTATATATGCACGGTACAGATGGGCAGACGGCTTCTGCCCGGAATAAAACATAATCTTGACGTTCTGTGCGATTATTACGGCATCCCGCTGGATCACCATCACGCGGGGAGCGACAGCCGCGCCTGCGCCTGTCTGCTGCTGAGGTATCTTGAGAGCGGAGCTGATATCCGCGGGTTTATCAGAACCTGTTCATTCAATAAATAGAGAGAGGACCGGTATTATGAAACTTTGCGTACCATTGCCTTGCTTTTTTAACGATCTGCCGTTTGAAACGGCGATCGAAAAGATATCCTTATTGGGATATGAATATGCCGAGATATACGGCTGGAAACATCTGGATATGGATTCTGCAGCAAAGGCGCTCGCGGCTTCGGGCGTTACGCTTCTGAGTATGTGTACCACCGAATTCAGACTGACGGACCCCGCTTGCCGCGGGTTGTGGGTCGACGGTATCAGAGAGAGCTGCGATGCGGCGCGCAGGCTCGGAGTGAAGAAGCTGATCACTCAGGTCGGACCCGATACCGGAGCCGACAGGACAGAACAGCACGACTCCATCGTTGAAGGACTCAGAGCCGGCGCCGGTATACTTGAGAGCGCGGGAGTGACAGTTATGATCGAACCGCTCAATATAAAGGTCAATCATCCCGGCTATTATCTGACTTCATCCGAAGAAGCGTTCGATATCGTACGCGAAGCCGGCAGCCCGAACGTGAAGGTCGTTTTCGATATCTATCATCAGCAGATTTCCGAAGGAAACATAATCCCGAATATAACGGAAAACCTTGAATTGATAGCGCATCTGCACGCCGCGGGACACCCCGGCAGACACGAGCTGCAGTACGGAGAGAGCGATTATCGGAACATCTTTGCCGCGGTCGATAAGGCAGGGTATAAGGGAGCGTGCGGCCTTGAGTATAATCCGCTGATTGATCCGACGGAAAGTCTTGCGGAGGCGAAAAGGCTTTACGGATAATTATGAGGAAAACGGTTGAATTATTTTTTCGCTTTTGTTATTATAAGCAATCATATTGACACAGGAGAGATTGTTAAATGGAAAAAAGTGTTGATCCGGAGCTTTTAAGGCCTGTTCTTGACGAATATGCCGGTACAAAAGGCTCGCTCATAACGATTCTGCAGAAAACGCAGGATATTTACGGGTATTTACCGAAAGAAGCGATAGAGGTCATTTCGGAAAAGACAGGGACGGAAATAAGCGAGATAATGGGCGTGGCGACATTCTATACCCAGTTCCGTCTTGCCCCCGCGGGCAAATACCTCATCATGCTCTGTCAGGGCACGGCGTGCCACGTTAATTCAAGCGAGCTTATCCTGCAGACTGTAAAGGATGAACTCGGGATCGAAGACGGCGGAACAACCGAAGACGGTCTGTTTTCGCTCAAATGCGTCGCATGCCTCGGCTGCTGTTCGCTTTCTCCGGTAATGATGATCAACGAGGATACCTACGGCTCGCTGACGCCGGATAAAACAAAGAAGATACTGAAACAGATAAGGGAGGCGGGCTGATATGAAAATAGTAGTAGGCGAGGGTTCCTGCGGTATCGCCGCCGGAGCGGAAAAAGTCAGACAGGCGCTTCTGCGCGAAGATCTTGCCGGCGCAGAGCTCACGATAGCAGGCTGTATAGGTATGTGTTATCTTGAGCCTATCGTTGATATCTACGAGGACGGCAAAGACGTAAAAAGGCTGGTCCGTGTAGACGAAAACGACGCTCCGAAGATCGCCGAGTACGCAAGAACCGGCAACGAAGAGCTGATATCCGGTCTGCTTGTATCCGAAGAGGACTCCATGTTCCTTAAAAAGCAGACAAGGATCGCTTTAAGGCGTTGCGGCGTGATCAATCCCGATGAGATATCGGATTTCATAAAAGCCGACGGTTACAGCGCGCTCAGAAAGGCCGTGACCGAAATGACTCCCGAGGGCGTCATCGACGTGATAAAGACCTCCGGTCTTGCGGGCAGAGGCGGAGCAGGTTTCCCGACGTGGTTCAAATGGAACGCCGCGAGACAGGCCGAAGGCGATGAAAAATATCTTATATGCAACGCGGACGAGGGCGACCCCGGCGCGTTCATGGACAGGGCCGTCATAGAATCGGATCCCCATAACCTGATCGAAGGCATGCTGATAGGCGCTTACGCCATAGGCGCGAAAAACGCAGTGGTATACGTCAGGGCGGAGTATCCGCTCGCAATAAAGCGGCTCAAAAGAGCAATAAAGCAGGCAGAGGATGCGGGTTATCTCGGAGACAATATCTTCGGCTCAGACTTCTCCTGCCATATGATGATCAAGGCCGGCGCCGGAGCTTTCGTGTGCGGCGAGGAGACCGCGCTTATCGAGAGTCTGGAGGGCCACCGAGGCATGCCCAGGCTCAAGCCCCCGTTCCCGGCTCAGAGCGGATTCTGGAGGAAACCGTCGAATATCAACAACGTCGAGACCTTCGCCAACGTCAGCTGGATCATAAACAACGGCGGAGAGGCTTTTGCCGCGATGGGCACGGAGGGCTCGAAAGGAACGAAGGTCTTCGCCGTGACAGGCAAGATCAGACGTTCCGGACTCGTTGAGATACCCATGGGCAAGACGCTGCGCGACGTTATCTTCGATATCGGCGGCGGCATGAAGGGAGACAAACAATTCAAAGCCGTGCAGATGGGCGGTCCGTCGGGCGGCTGTATCCCGGCGGAGCTTATAGACACGGTCATCGACTATAAGGCGCTCGGCGCTACCGGAGCGATCATGGGCTCGGGCGGTATGGTCGTTATGGACGAAAGCACCTGCATGGTGGGTATGGCCCGGTTCTTCCTCGATTTCACCGCGAAAGAGAGCTGCGGTAAGTGCGTTCCCTGCAGAATAGGCACGACCAGGATGCTGGAGATCCTTAAAAGGATCACAGAGGGAAACGGGAAAGAAGGCGATATCGAACTGCTTGAGGAACTCTGCAACGGCATAAAGGACGGCTCGCTCTGCGGACTCGGTCAGACGGCGCCGAATCCCGTTCTGACGACTATAAGGTATTTCAGAAATGAATACGAAGCGCATATCAGGGACAAAAAATGCCCCGCGGGCGAATGCGCGGCTCTTATCGAATACCGTATCCTTGAGGATAAATGCAGAGGCTGCACCCTCTGCGCGAGGAACTGCCCGGTCGATGCGATCACCGGCAGCGTGAAGCAGCCGCATAAGATAGACCCCGCGAAATGCATCAAATGCGGCAAGTGCTGGCAGTCCTGCAAATTTGCAGCTATTGAAAAACGGTAAGGAGGCAGAGTTATGGACATGGTAAAATTAACGATAAACAATATTGAAGTAACTGCTCCTTCCGGCAGCACCATCCTTCAGGCTGCACGCTCAGCCGGGATCGATATTCCCACGCTCTGTCAGGACGATTCGCTTGAAGCTTACGGCGGCTGCGGACTCTGCGTCGTCGAGGCCGAGGGAATGCCGAAGCTTCTTCGCTCATGTTCCGCAACGGTCCGCGACGGAATGGTCGTGAATACCGAAAGCGAAAGAGTCATCAAGGCCAGAAAAATAGCGACGGAGCTCCTTATGTCCGCTCACGACGGCGACTGTATCGCTCCCTGTCAGCTTGCATGCCCGGCGAATACGGACTGTCAGGGGTACGTGGGGCTTATCGCAAACGGTGAGTTCGGTGAAGCGCTGAAGCTTATCAAAAACAAGATCCCGCTGCCCGCATCAATAGGCAGAGTATGCCCTCATCCGTGTGAAAAGGCTTGCAGAAGAAAACTGGTAGAGGAACCGATAAATATCGCACAGCTCAAAGCGTTTGCCGCGGATCTTGATCTTAAAGGCGACAGTTACGTTCCTGCAGCCGCGGCATCCACAGGGAAAAAAGCGGCCGTTATCGGCGGCGGTCCCGGCGGTCTTTCGGCGGCGTATTATCTGCGTCTTGCAGGGCACGACGTCACCGTATATGATATGATGGACAAAATGGGCGGAATGCTCCGTTTCGGCATACCTGAGTACAGGCTTCCCAAAAAGGTGCTTGACAGCGAGATAGCGCTGATCGAAAAAACGGGAGTCAGGTTCCGCAACAACGTAAAACTCGGCAGGGACGTTACGCTTGAAGCTCTGAAAAAAGAATACGACGCCGTTATCCTCGCCCCGGGAGCCTGGAAATCAAGCCCCATGAGAGTCAAGGGAGAAGATCTTGAAGGCGTATACGGCGGCATTGATTTCCTCAGAAGCGTAATAAAGGGAAATCCTCTTGAGATCGGCAAAAAGGTCGCCGTCTGCGGCGGCGGCAATACCGCCATGGACGCATGCAGGACCGCCGTAAGGCTCGGCGCGAGCGAGGTATACGTCATCTACCGGAGGACGGAGAACGAAATGCCCGCCGAGAAGATCGAGATAAAGGAGTCAAAGGAAGAGGGCGTCGTATATAGATTCCTGACCAATCCCACAGAGATACACGGACGGGACGGAAAAGTCTGCGGTATGACCCTGCAGATCATGGAACTGGGAGAACCAGACGCCAGCGGCAGAAGACGCCCGGTCCCCATCGAGGGCAAAACAGAATATATCGGGCTTGACAGCGTGATCATGGCGATCGGTCAAAAGCTTGATACTGCGGATCTCAGAGAAGTCGCGCTCACCGACAGAGGTAATATCATCGCCGATGAGGACAGTTTCGAAACGAATATCGAAGGCGTTTTCGCGATCGGCGACGCCACGAACAAGGGCGCTTCCATTGCGATCGAGGCGATAGGCGAAGCCGGCAGGTGCGCCAACGTCGTCGACGCATATCTCAAAGGTGAGAGGATCGACTTCACACAGCCGTATCTGAGCAAAAGAGACGAGGAAAAAGTCGACGTATCCGACAGGGAGAGCATTCCGAGGACCGTCGCAAAGGTCCTTGACGCGCAGATCAGAAGCAGATGCTTCGACGAGGTTTCGCTCGGTCTCACGGTTGAAGAGGCTCAGAAGGAAGCGCAGCGCTGTCTTGAGTGCGGCTGCCGCGAATACTTCAGGTGCAGACTCCTGAACGTGGCCCGCAGATACGAGATCCATCCCGAGCGGCTTGCCGGGGAGATGCCTCAGAAATACACTCACGACGAAAACGCGTTCATTGAGCGCAATCCGGCCAAGTGCGTGCTCTGCGGACTCTGCGTGCGCTCCTGCAAAGAGACTATGGGGCTCGGCGTATGGGGACTCCTCGGCAGGGGATTCAGAACAGGCGTCACCACAGCGTTCTCGCTTCCGCTTGACGAAACGAAGTGCACGAACTGCGGGCTCTGCGTGCAGCTCTGCCCGACCGGCGCGCTGAC
>JAILQN010000124.1 GCA_024699005.1 Clostridia bacterium | reverse complement strand
TTTTGATACAAACTGAGCAGGCGGCGGTTTTCTTCTGAAGATCGTGAAGCCGGGTTGCCGTCGTGCAGCAGCAGATCGTGTTTCGGCGCCTTCTGCGGGACAGAAAGAGTGTTCCGCGGAAGGCGCTTTCTTTTCTGCGGGAAATTTGAGAGGTGCTTCACATGGATGAGAAGAAAACCGTACGCCGGGTCACGGCTGTCGGGATCGCGGGCAATATCGTACTCGTTATTTTCAAGCTTTACGCCGGCATAGCCGGAAAATCGGAGGCCATGGTGTCCGACGCCGTTCATTCGTTCTCCGACGTTTTCGCCACCGTCGTGGCTTATATCGGCGTGCGGGTCTCCAGGAAAGCGCCGGATTCCGCGCATCCTTACGGCCACGACAGATTCGAATGTCTTGCCTCGATGATCCTGGGGCTCATCCTTTGCGGGACAGGCATCGGCATCGGCATATCCGGAGCGAAAACCATAATTGCCGGCAACTACGATTCACTGACGGTCCCGGGGACCGTCGCCCTGATCGCCGCGGCGGTATCCATCGCAGTAAAAGAGGCGATGTTCTGGTACACCCGGCATTACGCGAAAAAGATAGGTTCCTCCGCGTTCATGGCGGACGCCTGGCATCACCGTTCCGACGCCCTATCGTCCGTCGGCTCCCTTGTAGGCATCGCGTTTGCGAAAAACGGTTTTCCCGTCATGGATTCGGTCGCCTGCGTCATTATCAGCCTGATGATACTGAAAGTCGGCTTTGATATCCTGAAGGACGCCGTGAGCAAAATGCTCGACACCTCCTGCGGGGAGGACTGGGACCGCGAGATGACGGCTTTCATCCTCTCCCAACCCGGGGTGGACGCGGTCGACAGTCTTCTGTCCAGAAAATTCGGCGACAGGATATATCTCGACGTTGAGATCGCTGTCGACGGGGCCCTGAGTCTGAACGAAGCCCATAAGATCGCGGAAGACGTTCATAACACCGTCGAAAAGGAATACCCCAGGATCAAGCATATAATGATCCACGAAAACCCATCGTCCGCACCCGGTAATAAAAATGAAAACAACTGAAGCAATAATCGGATATCTCACAAAAACCTACGATCCCGACGCCGTTATCCTGTACGGATCGTTCGCCGACGGAAGCGCCGCCGCGGACAGCGACTTTGACGCTCTCGTTATAGCGGACGGCTTGAAAAAACACGACGCTTCCGTGATAGGAAACACCGCGCTGGACGTGTTCGTTTATCCGCCGGAGACCTTCCTGTCGGATTATGATCCGGAGAAATTCGTTCAGATATACGACGGCAATATCTTACTGGACGCCTCGGGCTTAGCTTCGCAGCTGAAAAAGCGCGTGCGCGACTATATTGAAAACAAACCGCCCAAAACGCCGGAAGAGCTCCGGCAGGAGATCGGATGGTGCGAAAAGATGACGCGCCGCACGCTCCGGGTGGATACGGAAGGGTATTACCGGTGGCATTGGCTGCTGACAGACAGTCTTGAGATATATTACGACCTGAAACGCATGTATTATTTCGGACCGAAAAAGGCTCTGCGGCAGATGGAACGCTCGGACAGTGAAGCGTTCTCGCTGTATTCGAAAGCACTGAAGGAATTTGACCGGGACAGTCTTTCGGAATGGACAGAATACCTTAAAAAGCTTTTTGAAAAGACACAAACCGGGATCGACGGAGGACGTAAACAATGACAGAATACAAAGACACCCACGATTTTACAAGCGAAGAGCTTGAACGGCTTTTTCTGTCGGTCGGATGGTCGTCCGGCCACTTCCCGGACAAACTGGCGATCGCCATGCATGGCTTCGACACGGTCTTTTCCGCCTGGGACGGCGGTAAGCTCATAGGTATGATATGCGCGATGGACGACGGGATAATGAACGCTTACGTCCACTATCTGCTGGTCGATCCGGAATATCAGGGACAGGCGATTGGCAGGACGCTCATCGATAAAGTGAAGCGGAAATACGCCGGTTATCTGCGGATCGCGGTCATAGCATACGATGAAGAACTGTCGTTTTATGAAAACTGCGGTTTTGTAAAAAGCAAAGACGCGTCCCCGATGTTTATAACGTCGCTGTGGACGTGATCGGTTACACGTCCGGCGCAGCCGGACATATCGCATACGAACTCAGTTCGTATATATCGCATTTGCGAAGCAAATATATCGCATCGCCGCAAGGCGATATATCGCAACAAAGAATCCCCGGACGCCGCATGCCCGGGGATTCTTTTTGTCCGTTCTTTTATTTCATCAGATCCTGTCTCGCCCGGGTGATGGCGCTGAACAGCGAAGCATCGTTCCCGTCCGGCACGTCGCAGGCGTAGTGCCATATCATCACACCGCCCAGGCCCGTCTCCACCGCCCATTGGGTCTTCTCGTAGATGAGTTCAGGCGTATTGAAGGATGGGATAAGACCGTCGCCGTCCGCCGGGGCAATGCCGTTTTCGTCGATTTTGTCCCAGTATTTGGTGTAATCGTACCAGCGCGCCTCTTTCGTGGTGGGTCTGGCGTAGAATGGCAGGCCGAGGTCGATCTGACGGAGCCTGTATCCGAGCTTGACCATATCGTGCACGTCCTGCTTCGCAAGCTCCATGGTGGAATGAAAACCGTTTTCGTCCCAGTTGTCGTAGCACATCAGTTCAACCATATCTATAGCGCGGATCGCACCGGGCAGGAAACTGGCGCACCAGGGCTGGAGCGCGGCTCCGATCTGATAATCCTTGCCCAGTACCTGGTCAAGAGTGATCAGGAAGAGACTGAAATCCAGTTTCGCGTCCCATTCCATCGGGAATTCGTAATCAAAGAACGCCCCGTCCAGCTCATATTTTTCCAGAACGCCGCGGATATTCTGCGCCAGCTTTTTTCCGCGGAAGGCTTCGCGCATACCCATCTTCTGATCGCCTTCACAGAAGATGCCGAAATTCAGCTGCCAGCGAAGATCGAGCCCATCGCCCAGCGCTTTCAGTCTCTCCACGATCTCCGGGAAGTCGTCGCTGAGCACCACTTCGCCGGTCCCTTTCATGCCGGCGATCGAGCCGAAGATTATAACATCCGTCAGATCCTTGAAGTGCGAAGCGTCCAGCGAGTCCAGACTCGCCGCGCTGTCAATGACGAGATAGGACACGACCCGCAGCTTTTCCGCCTTTTCGGGAGTGCTGCCGCGGACCGCGCCGCAGAGGAACAGAATGACAGACATAAAAAGAGCCAATAGCTTTTCCATAACCGTTGTCCTTTCGTTTTTTCATTTAGGTAAGTGCTGATTAATTCGGTGTATGCAGATTGCCGGGATATTTTTTCGGCAGCTGAAACAAAAAGCGCAGGCAATACTTTGTGTATTAACGAGCATTTTTGTGATAGATGCCGGAAAAAGAGCCGGCAAGATGTATGCAC
>JAILQN010000100.1 GCA_024699005.1 Clostridia bacterium | reverse complement strand
GTGCATGAATTGACCGCAGGAAACCTGCGGTCGTGAATTGCGCTGACGCGCATTTTTTCATATTTCAAAAGGTCATTTATTATTATATTAATATGGGTGCGGGCTTTGCCCGCCCTTAATGCGTCGCTTCGCGACGCAATTCACGCCGCGAAGCGGCAATTCACGGCGACAGCCAATTCACGACGCGAAGCGTCAATTCATCGACTTTTTTTACAGCCCCTAAATTTTCGTTTGTTCAGACCATAAAAACCATTGCAAAACCGTGAGAAAAAATGTATAATATCCCCATAAATAAAAAAGGAGCGATTATTATGCGTAACGCGAAAAAAATACTGTCGGTTCTTCTTTGTATGATTCTGGTCATATGGTGCCTCGCAGTCCCCGGGAGCGCCAAAAAAGCTCTGCCGGAAAGCGCCCACCCCTATGAAAACGATTTCACGGGAGAGTGGGACTGCGGCGTGTCCGGCGCGGAAGGGTTTTATATCACCTTTTCGGAAGACACTCTCTTTGAATGGGGCGCGCTGACCTTCACCAATATCACCAACGGCGCCTCGGAGACCTATACGATCCCCGAATGGCGGGAGCTGTATGAGACCGACCGCGATACATATATCGGCATCAGCGTGCTGGCGACCGTCGGCGTGATAAAAATCGATGAAAAGCCCGGCGACGAGCTCACGCTGACCTGCGGCGAAGAGGAATTCGGCACGTTCTCCGGCGACGAGCTGGCGGGCCGCACCCTGTACGTCCCCGGCGAAACCGTGCATCTGACGCTGACCACGGATGGCGACGGCGCGGAAAACGGCTTTGCCGTGACCCGCGTTTCCGCAAAAGCGCCGAAGGGCGTAAAGACCGTCTCTTATTCCTACGACGGAGAAACGGCGGAAGCGATCGCCTGTTACAACGAGGGGGAGACCGCGACCGTGGCTTCCGTCGGTCACGTGACCGACGGCAAGGCCTGCATCGGCTGGAGCGACGAGCCCGGCGGCGAAGCGAAATACGACGCCGGCAATGAGATCGAAATGACAAAAAATCTGTCGCTGTACGCGGTTTTCGGGGATATCCTGATGACCCCGGAGGAGGCGTATAATTTCAACAACGATTTCGAGCCTTTCACGGTCAATTCCGTCACCTTCAATATGTCGGACGGCGGGGAATACAAATACGTCCCCTATTATATGACGCAGGAGGATTACTCCGCCTTGCTGAAAAACCTCGTCAAGGTGCTTGCTCTGTCCCCGACTATGTATCCGCTGGCAGGCGCCGATCTGGCTCTGGCGGCAACCTACCCGATACGTCCCTTTATGGGTGCCTGCTACGGCATCTCGATCACATCCGCCATGCAGCATCTGGGTATGATCGACATGCTGTCCATGCAGGAGGGAGCGGAAAACTTGAGGGATCTGGAACCCACGCCGGAACTGGTCAGCTTAATCAACTACTATCAGGCCCAGTCCTCGCGCGGCATGATCGCGGACAACTCCGCAATGAATCCCGGCAGCGCCGCTTACACCTATCAGCTGAAGAAGCTGTATGAAACCGTCAAGGCGGGCAATATCGTCCGGTTCGGCTTCTCGCTGCTGCAGAATCCCACGCCCAACCATGAGATCCTGATCATCGGCGCATACGACGATGTTGCGGGCAACCACGTGCTGCTGACCTACGATTCCAACTACGGCAGCGCTTTCGCGGGGGGTGATATCGTCACCACCTTCGTTATCAATCCCGATTTTACCCATATGGAATCCGCCAGGTATAACTACGTGTACAGCTTCTACTGGTCGGATGATTTCAGCGGGTTCGAGTCCTTCAAGATTGACGGCAGCGGCAATCCCTTCGCCTTCCAGAAGAGCCTGTTCACAAAAATCAAGGAATTATTCGTTATGCTGAAGGATCTGCTTCAGCAGGCGCTGGGCGGCATCGCGGCGTAAAAACCCGTTCGGCGGTGCCGAACATATCGCGCGCGGGCAAAGCGAGCGTATATCGCATTTGCGAAGCAAATATATCACATCGCCGATAGGCGGTATATCGAAATCTTCCGGAATAACAGATTCAGTATAACCTCAATGGATAATCAGAACAACGACATCGCCGTCCTTGCGGCGGACAGAGAAAAAGCGATAGTAAAAACAAGTATCATCGGTATCGTTACCAATATCCTGCTCGTCGGCTTCAAGGCGTTCGTCGGGCTGGTGTCGAATTCCATCGCCGTCATCCTTGACGCGGTCAACAACCTTTCAGACGCGCTTTCGTCGGTCATAACGATCATAGGCGCAAAGCTGGGCGCGAAGCAGCCGGACAAAAAGCACCCGCTCGGCTACGGCAGGATCGAATATCTCAGTTCCATGATCGTAGCCGCGCTCGTTCTTTACGCCGGCATTACGTCTCTTGTGGAATCGGTCAAGAAAATCATTCATCCCGAAGCCGCAGAATACAATGCGGTCTCGATCATTATTATTTCCGTTGCCATCGTCGTAAAACTGCTGCTCGGGACCTTCGTCAGGAAGCAGGGAAAGAAAGTCAACTCCGGCGCGCTGGTCGCTTCCGGTTCCGACGCTCTGTTTGACGCTGTCCTCTCCGCGTCGGTCCTCGTTTCTGCGGTAATATATCTGATCCGGGGCGTTTCGCTTGAAGCGTACGTCGGCGTGATCATCGCAGGGTTTATCATAAAAGCCGGGATCGAAATGATGATCGAAACGCTGAACGACATCATCGGCAAGCGTGAGGACGCGGAGACCACAAAAGAGCTGAAGCGGATCATTTGCGAAGAAGAAGCGGTGCTCGGCGCGTATGACGTCACGCTTTTCAACTACGGTCCGAACAAAAACTACGGCTCGGTGCACGTGGAGCTGCCGGATACCCTGAGCGTGGACGACGCTGACAGGATAACGCGGAAGATACAGACCGACGTGTATCAGCAGACCGGCATCATACTGACGGGTATCGGCATCTATTCATACAACACTTCCGACAACGAAGCGGCCCGGATGAGAAACGCCGTACAAAAAACGGTCATGTCTCACGACTGGGCTTTGCAGATGCATGGATTCTACGCCGATACGGAAAAAAAGACCGTCCGCTTCGACGTGGTGGTCAGCTTCGACGTCGACCGGGACGAGGCGATGGAAACCTTACACGGCGAGGTCGGAGCTCTCTGCCCGGATTACGACGTTATGATCGTGCCGGACGTGGACGTGGCGGACTGAATCGGGAATAAATGATCTACGCCGGCGTTGAAAAGGCCGTCTTCATCGACCGCCCGAACCGCTTTGTCGCTCACGTTGATATAAACGGAACCGTTGAGACCGTACACGTAAAAAACACGGGACGCTGCAAAGAACTGCTGATC
>JAILQN010000027.1 GCA_024699005.1 Clostridia bacterium | reverse complement strand
CCTGGCCGTAAATCTCGGCTGTTGAGAGTGAGGTCGAGTCAATAGCCGTATAAGTCAATCCGCCTGCCATAATTATTTGCCCTCCTTTTCAGCGCGGGCGACGCGCATCTCGTAGGTTTTCTGAAGGCTCGCCTTGGCTTTCTTGAAGCCCTCTTCGTCCAGCGAACCGTAATGCCAGGTATAGTCGCCCTCCATAAAGTCAACGCCGCAGCCCTTCTTGGTGTCGCAGATTATCATAACGGGCTTGTCGGTCTCGTTCGCAAGAGCAAAGTCGATAGCATCGCACAGCTCTTTGATGTTGTTGCCGTCAATGACCTTGGTGATAAAGCCGAAGGCCGTCCATTTGTCGGCAAAGGGCTCGAGCTTCATGACGTCCTCTGTCTGACCGTCGATCATGCAGTGGTTGCGGTCGACGAAGGAGATAAGGTTCGTCAGCTTATAGTTGGCGGCGCACATGGCGGCCTCCCAGTTGGAGCCCTCGTCGCACTCGCCGTCGCCCATGATGACGTAGGTCTTGTAATCCTTGCCCAGGACCCTTGCAGCAAGGGCGGTGCCAACGGCTATGGACATACCGTGTCCGAGCGAGCCGGTGGAGGCGTCCACGCCGGTGACCTTGTTGGAGTCAAGGTGCATGCCCATGGTGGAATTCGTCAGGTTGAAAGTTTTGAGCTTCTCCGGATCCTCAAAGCCGATGTCGCACAGCAGCGGGGCGTAGGCGATGGCGGCGTGTCCCTTGGAAAGGATGCACCTGTCGCGATCCTCCCATTTGGGGTTTTTGACGTCTATGCGCATGTACTTGTGATAGAGCACGGTCAAGATGTCAAGGACGCTCAGGCCCCCGCCCATATGACCGCTGCCGCACCAGTTGACCGTGTCGATGGTCAGATTGCGCAGATCGTTAGCCTTTTTTTCAAGAGATAGCCACTCTTGTTTGGTTAATGGCATATGCTGTTCCTCCGTTATATTTTTTTCAAATTGTATTGTTCAGTTATAAAAAACGGTGACCCAATGTGCAATTTGCAATGTGCAATGTGCAATTAATGATCGTTTTCTTTCTGAGTCTTCGTGATTGCCGCAAGGATTTTGATCAGTTCTTTGCAATCGCAATAAATGCTTTCAAAAGCGTTATCCTCGATGTACCCGCTTTCATGAAGAAGCTCTAACCAGTACTCCGTTTCATTCGCTTCTTTATAGGCTATATACATTTTTGCATAAAAATCCGCTTTGCTCTGTGCATTTGATCCTTCCTTGGCGTTTGCTCCTATACTTGTCCCGCTTCGCAGAATCTGTTTTGATAAAACAAACTCCCTTTTTGTCTCGCACAAAAACTGATACAGCCGAATTATACGCAAGGCAAAACACTTGCTTTTTTCAAGTATAAGATTATTGTCTTTCAATCCCTTGTCCATTGCACATTGCACATTGCTGATTGCACATTTGTCGAGCCGTTATCCTGCATTATCGGCAGAAAGCTGATTGTCGCAGGGTCCTTATTTCGGATGTCTCTTCCTTACAGCCTTGAACGCGTCGTCCGCGACTTCAAGCGTACGGTTGATGATCTCGTCGTCCATGCAGGCGTTGATAAAGTGATTGTGATGGCTCGCCAGATAAATGCCGCGTTTGACCATTTCCTGGATCCAGTCCTGATGGATAAAGAGCGAATCGTCGTCAGCAAG
The DNA here is from genome assembly GCA_024699005.1 of Clostridia bacterium. The sequence continues at coordinate 10,441 of JAILQN010000027.1, read as the reverse complement.
CCTCAGATAGAACAGCGCCGGCTCGCCGGAAACCACCATATTGAAGCCGTTCTCGGCAGCCGCTTTCTTAAGGCCTTCCGTAAGCTTGACGCCGGTCTCGCGGAACATCTTCGGCGCGTCGAGCGCTTTGAGCTTGTTGATGCAGGCGATGCCCGCTGCGAACGGTACGGCGCTCATCCAGTAGGAACCCGTGTAGGAAAGCGAGCTCATCGCGCTCCTTAAGAACTCCTTGCCGCAGAGCGCGGAGATGTTCCAGCCGTTGGCAATGGCTTTGCAGAAGCAGATAAGGTCCGCCTCAAAGCCGTAGAAATGGTCGGAGCCGGCAAGGTCCAGCCTGAAGCCCGCGCGCACGTCGTCCACGATAAGGACTATATCGTTGTCCGTGCAGAGCTTCCTGACCTTCTGCCAGTAACCCTCGGCGGGCAGAACGTTGTCGACGAAGTTGCCGTGCATATAGGGAGTGGAGATAAACGCCGCTATCTCGCCCTTGTTCTCGGCTATGGCTCTCTCAAGAGCGGGGATGTCGTTCCAGTCGATATAGATGCTGTTGGCGACGTCCTCGGGCAGCACGCCGGGATAATCGATCTTCTGGGTCCAGGGGGATACGCCGTGATAGAAACCGTTTATGAATATTATCTTCTTGCGGTGGGTGTAAGCCCTGGCGCACATGATCGCGCCCTGGGTGGTGTCGTTGCCGTTCTTGGCGAAGAACGCCCAGTCCGCGGATGCGACGGTATCGACCATCAGCTCCGCCAGTTCTACCATCTTGTAGGACGGCGTGGTGACGACATTCTCCAGTTTCGCCTGCTCCATTGCGGCGGCGTCAACGTCGGGGTCGCAGTAGCCCAGAACGTTGGGGCCGTAGCCGTTCATGTAGTCGATGAACTCGTTGCCGTCCACGTCCCAGAATTTTGCTCCCTTCGCGTGATCGGAGAAGAACGGCCATGATGTGGTGGGGACCCAGCAGCCCTCACTGGGGCCCTGATGCCCGTAAATGCCGGACGGAATGACGTCGAGCGCTCTTTTGAAGTACGCCTGACTCTTGTCGTATTTGTAGATTTCGGATGCCATTATTCAGCCCCCCTTTACGTGAGATAAAGTCCGACCCTGTCAAGGATACGGTTGAGATTGTCGACCATGGAGAGCATTCCGCCGACTTTGACCTTGCCGTCGCCCAGTGCGCCGACAGCGTTGATCTTACCGTCAAAGAGGTCGCGCGCGATTTTGATGTTTTCAAACTCCATCATCGCTCTCGGGGTATCGGTCGCCTTCTTGACGGCTATCAGACGGTGGTTCCTCGCCATGATGGTTGCCTTCGGACCGCCGCCTATGGACATGAGCACGTCTCCGTCGGGCATATGCGACGCAGAGAATCTGCCTATCTCATCGTTATTGGCGATCTGCGCTATAGAGACCGCGATGGTATAGAACATGAGCTGAGTGCTGATGTTGAAGAACTTCTCGTCTTTAAGGTCCTCCTTGTCCGGACGCATATATTTGGAGAGAAGGTCGGTCAGGGGCGTGAACTGTTTCAGAAGGAAACCGATCTTGGTGAATCCCTTTGAGGGAATGGGTGTGACCGTTCCGTCAATAAGCCCGTTGAACTTCTCGCAGGAGGAGAAGGGCAGTTTGACTGTCGCGTCCGGTGCGGCGCCGTCTTCCATGCGGCAGCGGCCGTTTTTGAATGTGATGGTGGCCGAAGGCCCGTCTTTGACGACAAAGGCTATGGATATCGGCTTTTTGTTCTTTAAAAGAGCGCGGGCTTCCGGATCCAGCTCGCACAGATTCTCAAGCGTGCCGAGGATGCCGTACAGGTTGATGTAAGCCAGCGTCCTGGCGTCTGTTTTGGTCTGGGGTGATATCATAAAAACCCTCCTTTGTATATTCGTATTCAGTAAATATATTACCATTATTTAAACCGCACGTCAATAACAAAAAACTACGGGGAATTTTGGTCAATATGCATATGTCATATCGTCGGATAGATCTGCATCGAACCCGCCTGTTTTTTATCATCATTTTAAAATTAAGGTAAATGTTACCTTAATTTAAAAAAGACTCTTGATTAATTCTCTTATTCGCGTTAATCCTTCTTAAATTCGGGTAACAATATGCCATAATTAAAAAAAGGAAAGGGATCAACGGCAGCAGCAATAAGAAGAGATACCCATCCTGACCGGCTGACAGACAAAAAGGAAACGGACTTTTCAAAGTGATAACGGGCATCAGACACTGCGGTAAAAACTATCCGGAAAAAAAAGCCATTTACAATAAAAAAACCCGGGAGCAGAGAACTGCTCCCGACCGTTTTTTCATTATCAGATCGCCAGATTCGCCGATAAGCGAAGCGCATATCTTGCGTCGGCGGCGGTGATCTTATCGTCCTTGTCTATATCGGCAAGGGTCTTTGCCGCTTTGGTTTTAAAGGACTCGAGGCTCGCGGAGACGCGCAGGATCGTTCTGGAATCCGACGCGGTCACTATACCGTCGCCGTCCACGTCGCCGGTTATGCCGGCGGAATTCGACTTGGTGAAACTGACCGGCTCCGATACCCTGGCGGATGAAACTCCGTTGGAATCCGTGACCGTGACCCAAAGCGTGTATTCGCCTGCCTTCGTGGGTTTATATGCAAACGTTCCGTTGGAATTTTTGTCGGAAGCCATATTTTTACCGGCAGCGTTATACACGGTATACGAGAAAGTCAGATCGCCGATGCCGCCCTCTGCGTCGACAGTCCATTTCATCGTGGAGTCTGTCCCGCTGTAGAATTCCTTCTCGGATCTGACGGATACGATCGTCGGAGCGGGATAAACCGTGACCTTGTCCAGATCGATATAACCGCCGTTCTCAAGTTTGCCGCGGGAACCGACGATCTGGGTTATACTGACGGCTTCGCCCGAACGCACCGTATCAGTCAGGATGTAATCACCGGCGTTGCTGAAAATATTCGCACCGGATACCGTCAGATAGATGCCGGGCTCATAATACTTGTAGAGTTCTTCTTCATAGACTTCCAGATTGGGATCTTCCCAAAGCTCAAGCTCCGTATCGTTATCTGAAGTTTCCGGATTGCCCGATGATGTAGAGGAAGAGGTCAAAGTCTCCGTAAACGTCGATGTCCTGCCCGGGGTCTTCGTCTTATCCCTGGTGAAATATACGCAGCCGTGGGGATAACCGTTCATTTTGACGTACGCCGAAATGAACTCGGACAGCGGCATACGCATGGCTGTGCCTTCCGACTTATAACCGTTATAGTAGTAGCCGAAAGAATCCGCGAAATAAACGTAGCCGTTTATAAGACCCGAGATAAGCATCACGTGAGTGGTACCGCTCGTGCCGCCCGTGCCCAGACAGTACGCCACGTTGCGGATATCGGAACCGTAATCCGCGATAAGGGACGCCAGACAATCGGAACCGCCGTAGGTGACGACGTAATATCCGCCGGATGTCCTGTAGGACGGATTGCGCGCAGTGATACCGCTGTAATACGAATACCAGGTATCGCCGCCGCCGGAATAATCCAGTCCGCCGGAATACACGCCCTTGACCAGCAGCTGATACGCCGTGGCAAGATTGCAGTAGCCATGGAAAGAGCTCCTGCCCGCCCTGGCAAGGGCGGAGGAATAATCAGACGTTATCGTGCTCATAAACATCTCCGCATCGGAATACGCCGAAGCGGAAGGAGCGCAGCAAATACACGAAACAAAAAGCACGACTGTAAGCAGAACTGACAAAATGCCTTGTGCGGCTCTGCCGGTCACTCTTTTCGCGTGTGACATAAAATCACCCTTCTTCAAAAAAAATAATCCTTGATGACGTATGCAGAAACAGACGTATATATGTAAAGAGTATATACCACAAATGTTGCATTGAGGTTACAAATCTGTAACAAATGGAATAATAATCACGAACATTGAATGATTCTTTAATTTCGGTTGACAGGTGACAGCAAGGGTCCGGCGCATCAAAAAGCTCAAAATATCACGGATTCCTGATTTTTCACGTCAGGAATCCGTGGATACGCTTGATACCGCACAATTCGCGGCATGCAGAACGCGGCGCCGGACACTCAGAATGCAGATGAGCTTTCCTCTTCCGATACGGCCTCAAAACTGTCAAGCCTTGCAGAAACCCGCAGGATCTTCCGGGCGTCGGATGCGGTGACCGTATCGTCGCCGTCAACATTGCATACCGATTCAAAACCCGCAAGGGGGATGTCGAGCCTGGCGGATATCCGAAGCACGAGCCTTGCGTCCGCAGCGGTTATCTCACCGTTGCCGTCCGCGTCGCCGGTTTTCGGCTGCGCGTCCACGGTGAGAGAGCCCGGACACTGTCTGAATTCCACCTCGTCTTCACCGTAAAGATACAGCGTCACGGTAAATTCGCCTGCATAAGGCGCAACGAAAGTAAACACCCCGTCGCCCGCGTCCGCGCACGCGATACGTTTGCCGTTCCCATCCCGATCCTCTATCATTACGCTCACGTCCGGCTCTTCGCCGCCGCCTGCATAAACCGCGCTGACCCGGACAGTCGAACCGACGACCGCGTAGTTGTTCACAAGCGACGCGGAGCGCAGCACAAGCGGACTTGACACGCTCACTTCATCTGACCGTCCGGAAGCCGTTCTGCCGGCGGCGTCCGCTACGGCGACCTCGGCTGTATACACTCCGTCGTGAGTCGGGGTAAAGGAGAAACTGTGCCCTGCGGAGAACGCCGTCGGATTTTCCCATACTTCGCCGTCACGGAAGATCGTCCAGGAATATGTCTTATCGTTGGAGCCGCCGCGCGTATCTGCGGTAAAGGTGACCGTCTCGCCGGAACGCAGTTCTTTTTTGTCTGCAGTCACGGACGTGACCGTTATATCCTCGTAAAGCCCCACGGGCGACGCGGTGCCTGTGGCGTATTCTTTTGTGGCAGTGTTGAACACCAGCACTTCCGCGGTATATGTGCCGGCGGAGGCGTTCTGCAGAGTGAACTCGGGGATATCGCCGGTCTCGCGCTCAACGATATTCTCGCCGTCTCTCGAGATAACGAATACGAACCTGTAATCCCCTGAATCCGGCTCAACAAGACATACCCACGTGATATCCGTGCCCACCTTCTCCGTATAGGCGTGCGGCGTGACCGAGACTTTGAACGAAGCCTGCACGACCGGCTCCTCCGGCTCTTCGCCCACAAGCACGGGCAGAAGCGTCGCGAATGAATAATTGCCGGACGTGTCGTAGACGTATATCGCGGTCGTGTAATATCCCTGACGGTTACCGTAATCCGCAATGGAAATCGCCGCAGTATAATCGGCGTAAGCGGTGGACAGACTTTGCCACTTCTGCCCGTTCTCCCCGTCGCGGGTATAATAGGTGATAACGTATACGGAACCAAGGGCCGTGTTGTCGCTTGCGTTGAACGTTACGGAATATCCGGTGTCGGTGACGTTTTTGACCTGAACGCCGGATATGACCGGCGGCGCGGTGTCCGCGGCTACCGGAGTGACCGGCGCCTGGTTATACTGCGACCAGTTCAGCGATCTGCAGAAATTATATACCCTCGTGCGGCGGGAGTTCTGGGACGAACAGGACCACAGATCGTAAAGAGTGGGGTTTGCATGTCCGGTGGAACTTTTGACGTTCGACACAAAAGTCGCCGCGCCGCCGGAGCCGTTCTGATTCTCGTAATCCGCGAAGAAAACCAGCGCGTCCGGATCCGTGATACCCAGAGCCACGCCGTGATTGATATACCCGCCGACTTCGCTTTCGGCAAGCTCGTTCTGTATGCGTATGGATTCGTTGGTAGCGAGCAGTCTGGCTGTCACGCTCGCCTCCTCGCTGTCAAATACACGGTAGCCCCATCCGGAGGACGTGAGTATCTCATTGTAGAAAGAAGCGCCGAGGATATTGAGAGCCTGCGTCTGATTCGCGGCTATGATACGCCTTAACAGATCGAGCGCCCTGTTCGCGTGCCACTGCAGCTTTCCTATGCTGACCGCGCCGTTGTCATTTTTAACGATGGTGGTATAGCTGCCCTCGTTCTCGGTTATTATCGCGATTGCCGCGTTCAGAAGCTGAGTGCTGGTTACGGTCACAGCCGACGCAGGAGCCGCATAGCCGACAAGCAGCAGCAGACTGAAAACGCAGGCCGCGACTTTTCTGACAAAGGCTTTCATTTGACCACTTCCCGTAAAAAATTTAAATAAATTATGAATATTTTTTGAAAATTTTCTAAAACAGAAAAATAACCCGTTAAATCCGTGATATTATTATTGATGATGCTATTATTATGATATAGTAATATAGAATAAACCTTTAAGGAGGCTTTTATATGAAACAGCTTTTCCGGCGCGCGGTCGCGGTCCTGCTCGCGCTTTCGCTTCTTGCCTCGATCGGCGTGTTCGCCTTTGCCGAAGGTGAGGAGACGTCCGCAGACGCCGAAACCACCACAGTATCCCCGGAGCAGGCTCTGGCGGACGCCGCGAATGACGCGTCCAGACTTGCCGCCACTCTGTTCCGTTTTCTGGCGTTCCTGCACAATATGTATCTTTTGTTCGCCCGCATCAACGGCGCGGAAGATCCGTACGCGGACTTCTTTATCGACGAGGCCGGCATAGAGCATATCGACGCATATATCAGGAACCTCAATTTCCCGATCCCGCTTTTCAATTAAGGAGGCAATATGAACGGTTTTAATTATAACAACAATGCGTATTCACGCGTAATCAACGTAGACAGGCTGCTTGCAAACCTTTTCGCGTTCTTCGTAAAGATCGCGCAGTTCTTCAAAAAAGAAGAGGAAAACTATTATTCCTGATACGAGGTACCCCGGATGAATCCCTGGACGATGTTCACGAGCTTTATCGCCGTTTTCGCACTGCTGTTTTCAAATTTAGGCGCGTTTGCCGAACAGGAGAAGAAAACGATCTTCATAGCTCACCGCGGATTCTGTTCGCAGTATCTGGAGAATACCGAGGAGGCGTTCATCGAAGCTGCGAAAGCGGGCTTCGGCGGATGCGAGACCGACGTAAACATAAGCAAGGACGGCGTTCTGATGCTGGTGCACGGCAGCACGTACTACTATGAGGACGGCACCGAGATGAACGTCAACGAGCACACGTTCGAAGAGCTGACAAGCAAACCGCTCCTCAACGATTTCACGGATACGGTTCTGTATCCCTGCACGTTCGAGCGGTATATAGAGATCATGGCGGAGTACGACCTGTTCGCTTTCATCGAGCTGAAGGGCGAATACCCGGAAGAAGCTCTGGACGAGGTCGTGTCCACGGTCGAAAGGCTTTACACCTGGGATATGTGTTCCATACAGTCCATGCAGATGTCCAATCTTACAGCCCTGCGCGAAAAGTATCCCGATATCCCGCTGATGTTCTGCGGCGGAGGATACAGCGCGGACGTAAAAGAGGCTATCGAACGCGGCTTCGATCTTGATATGAGCGTTTATGACATTTTTCCGTGGGTCCTGAAAAAAGCTCAGCGCAAAGGTCTGCGCGTGGCGCTCTGGACAGCCGACGACCAAAAAGCCGTAGCCTACTGTCTGATGCTCGGCGTCGACTTCATCGAGTCGGACTACCTGAGCGGGCTGGGAGATTAGTCCTTTTTTATGAATACTGAAAACCGAATAACTGTCTGATTAATAACGGTAGGCGTGCGCTGCCCGCGCCTGATTATAAAAAAACAATATCAATAAATCGGAGCGAAGCGACCCGCAATTATTCATTATTCATTTTTCATTCTTCATTATATTGCTCCGGGGCTCACATTGTGAGCCCCGGGTGTTATTTACGGTTTACCGTTTCTTTTCAAACTCTCGCTGAAGTTTTGCGGAATATCTGAGGATCTGCCTTGCGTCGTCCGCCAGAACCTGCCCGTCTTCGTTTACGTCCGCTGCCTTGAACTGGTTTTCGTCAAGGTTTTCCAGCTTCGCCGAACTGCGCAGAGCGAGCCGGGCATCGTCGGCAAGAACTGCACCGCTGCCGTCCACGTCGCCGGGTATGAATTCTTTGGATTCAGTTACCACGCGAACCGTATCCGAATACGTTGTACCGGAATCGTTCGTCACGGCGCATCTGAAAAGGATTCTGAAAACTTCGTCCGTCACGCTGATCACAAGTTTGCCGGTCCTGGAACCCGGTATGACGGAGTTGCTCCACGTTCTTCCGCCGTCTGCGGAAACCTGCCACTGATAAGAGGTCGCGCGGGCTGCCGAGACGGTGAATTCCACGGTCGATCCGTTTGTTCCGTTTGCATTTTTCGGCTGTGTGGTGATCTCCGGAAGCACAGCCGACTGTTCCGGCGCGTCATGGATTTCAAAAGAGAAGCTGTCCTGTCCGGCGCTTTCATCATCCATACCCGGCAGGTTTATAACGCCGTACGTGTCGTCATCGATGCTGCCGAAGCCGAATTCCGTATCCTTGTAAATAAAATCGGCGTTGTCAACCAGCGGCCTGAGCACAACCTTCTGAACGTCATACGGGATCTCGTACATCATATATTCTTTCCCGTCAATCCTGCCTTCCATGGCGTAACCGTTCAGACCCTCGATCTCAATGTTATCGACAACACTGTAAACAACGCGGGCGGTGTCATAATTGCCGGCCAGACTGAAGTATTTTTTGACGTTTCTTAAAGCTATACAATCCAGCGCTCCGCTGAAGGTGCCTACGGGAGCCTGATATACTTTTCCGGATTCACTATAAAAATACGTTTCTTTTGTCGGATAATTGTTATCATAAGCGTAAATACGGTCCTGCCCGTCGACTTTCTCATACCGCAGGAAGTTGACGGCGTGTCCGCCGCTGGCGTTTTGCCTGAAGCCGATCTGAAGAGAGCCGGCACCGTCATATTTATGATCTTTTACGTAATCGACAACGGCTTTCCAGTCCGACGCGATATCCGACTCTTTTCCGTACGAAAGATAAAACTTACCGCCGGCGACAATCGAATCATTGGCATATGTGCCCTGGATCGCCTGATAATTGCAGATTACAGACCTGACTTGTGAAGAATCCGTAAACGAATAAAGTACACTGTTCTTATTGCCGCCGATCAGGCTGAAATCCAGGATGCCGAGATAATATCCCGAGCTTGTCATAGACATGCCGAAACAGTGCCCGTTGGCATGATCGTCGGAGTAATTGCCGAATCTGTAGGATTCCTCTCCGATGTTGTAGATATCTTCGGCGGTCCAGTGCGCGTAAAGAGTCGTGTTTTTAGTGATCTCCGAGGCAGACGTCACCTTGCTTCCGCCCTTTTCCTGCGTATACCAGCCGGCAAAAGTATAGCCGCCTTTTTTAGGTGTGGGAAGGGTACCCGCCCTGGGATTTGTCCACTGCGCGTATAATGTCACGTCTGCGTCTTTTTTATAGCTGCCGCCCGCTTCATACGTTGTTTTGCTTCCGTCTTTTGCCGTATTCCAGTTTTTAAACGTACATGCGACGGATTTCGACGAGGGCGTTACGCTTCCTCCGGCGGCATTATAAGATATGGTGAATTCTTTTTTCGGGATATCGGATCTGAGGGTCAGCGAGGTACCCTGTGTTTTTTTCTGAGAGGACGGTGTTCCCGTTCCGCCGTTAACGTCATATGAAACAGTATAGGACGGAAGCGCAGTCCAGTGCGCATAAAGCGAAGTATCTTTCGTGATCTCGGTGGAAGACGTAACTTCACTGCCGCCTCTGGCGGCTGTATACCATCCGGCAAAAGAATATCCGTCTTTTTTAGGTGTGGAAAGGGCACCCGCTTTGGGATTTGTCCACTGTGCGTATAATGTCACATTTTCGTCTCTGTCGTAGCTGCCGCCCGCTTCATACGTTGTTTTGCTTCCGTCTTTTGCCGTATTCCAGTTTTTAAACGTACATGCGACGGTTTTCGACGCGGGCGAAACCGTACCGCCGGCAGGATCATACGTTATGGTATATGACTTTGAAGGCTTGGCGGACGACAGTTTCAGAGGCTCACCCTCGGTTTTTGTCTGAGAACCCGGCGCGCCGCTGCCGCCGTTGGCGCTGTATTTCACAGTGTATTTTTCAGTGTATTTTTCGGGTATCGCGCATGATCCGGGAGCGGGAAGACCGCTGCCGTCCCAATCGCCGAAACCGTATACGACCGCGTCGGGAGCGCCCACCTTCGCTTTGAACGTAAGGGTCACAAGTCCGGACGTTTCCTCTTCCGGGACGTTCATATACGCAAAGGCAAATATGCAGACGCCTTCCAGGTTGTTCACAACCGACATCGGCATTGCTTCGTACGGATCACTGACAAGCTGTGCTTCCGAATAAACGAACTCCAGATGATCGGCGTTATAGCCGATGAACATCTCGCCGTGCGCGGTCCCGGCAAAATCACTCGCGCTGAAGGCGACCGTCACCTGATCACCGTCTCTTTGAACGTCGGCAGATATTTTTTTGCTGCCGTTCCCGAACCCTGAAAAACCCGGC
>JAILQN010000017.1 GCA_024699005.1 Clostridia bacterium | reverse complement strand
ACCTTCTGTTACGGCTTGATTCGCTTTACGCCGAAACCCGAAAAACAGGGACTTTCTGTCTAAAAATTAATATTGTTGATTTCCTCGGATTATTCTGGGGATGTTTTTCTGTCCGAATGATAATTGTGAGGTGTTGCCTTATATAATATGAGTCAGGCTTATCACTTTTCTTTTCGGAGTCTTTGTATTCTTTGCGGCCGCACACATATCCGCAGGGCACATCACCGACCAGCGCAACCATGCCGTAAAAGCTGTCGCGATCCTCATCGAAGAACTGTTTTACCCTGTATTTCATTTTTTTGATTCTCTCTAACAGTTCCCCGTCAATAGGCACGATCGTGATATCATCGGGAATCTGAACTGTATTCGATATCTTCTCGCATCTCATATTACAAAAGATCAACTTGACCACAAGCGGTTTATCAAAAACATAAACCCCCCAATACCTGCCTTTTTTTATATTAAACAGCTTCATATTCTCTGCTTCCTTCGTCTTTCTGACACGAATAAACCAAAATCAGTGAGCACTATCCTCACTTTTTTCCGGGCTTTTCAAATATTCCGAATAAGGAGTATTAAGATCATAATACGCCGGTGTATCAAGCGGTTTTCTGTATTTAAGGGAAGGCTTTTTCATATAGTCTCCGTAGCCTCTTGAAAGATAACCGTCATAATCAGCCGGAACGCAGAACTCTTTTCCGTGGAACGGCATTCTTGTCAGATTCATGATCTCCGACATATTCCAAAGGCAACCGCGTCCTTTTCCCACGCCGTTAAAACCAAGCTGAGGGCACCCTGTGCCGTTGTATTTTGTTACCTGCGGCTCTGTTATCCGGACGATCAGGTTCCTGATTTTTCTGTTTCTGAAAACATCCAGCAAAACATTGGCGACAATATTCACCTTTTTATTTTTTCTCTTATGTCTGGGCTTGCGTTGTGTCAGGAAAAGAACATACAACAATGCGAAAAACCTCTGTTTTTTTCTTTTTCTGGGATCCTCCGGAATTTCATCCAACGGCGCTATATCTATTTTTACACCGAGATTCCTGTCGGTGAGTCCCGTTTCAAAATCTCTTATAAACGTAGTGTTGTTATTTCTCATCAGGCCGATCGGTGTGTATGCACAGAAATTCTTATCTGTACGGTACAATGAGAAATGCTCTTTGTCTCCGAACTGATCCCACAGTTCAAACAGTTTATTAAAGTCATTTCTGAGCATCGCGACATCAAGATCATCGTCCCACGGGACAAAATCATTTTCTCTGACAGCCCCGAGACAAGTCCCCTCGGCAAGCGAGTATCTCAGACCATGCTCCCCACAGAACTCATCAAAATATGCTAAAATTTCAAATAACCTCTCATGTAACAGATTGATATCCTCCGGTTTGACCATACCGGTACCTTTTCCGTCTCCATCATCACTGTGATTTTCATAAATACTGATTTCTGTTGTGTCCATAGTTTTTTACCCTGATTTTAATATTACGCATTTTTATGAATGCAGGAATTATTTATGTTGTGCTTTCAGATACGATTCATATTCCATTGAATCTGTATTCTCAAAAAAATACGTATAATCTTTTAGATTATACCTCACAATCCAGAATAAGTCAATGACTACTTCACCTGAGTATTTTGTATACAGATTCAGATTGATAACACTACATGCGAAAACGTCTCGGATCCGTCAGCGAAATAAGCATATTATCTCCGTGCTCATCCTGAACTTTAAGCAGAGACTGCACCTTGAAGACAGTGTCTTCTATCGTCTTTTTATCATCCTCGACAAGCAGGCATATCTCCGCTACGCGCTGACCGACGTCCCCGCTGTCCGGGATCACGCTGCCCGTATGCTCCTTCTGAACAGCCGCCACAACGCCGGGGACTTTCCTGATCTCTTCGAGACCGTCAAAAACCGCGATTTTTCCGGGACGCGCGGCAAATAGCAGCGATATGGCGCACTTGCCCGCCAAAAGATAACAGTCGTCCATGGCGGGCTCCGCCGGAATAGGTGAACCCAGCGCAAAAGCGACGGCTCTTTCCATAAGGTTGACTCCGGTCGCCCGGAAGAGGTTTTTCTCGTATTCCGAGCCGGGAAAGCGGTACGCCGGGTCATAGAACCGTACGGTATCGCCGTCCACGAAGCCCTGCATGAACATAACTCCGTCCCGCAGTCCTATTTTTTTTAACATCGCGATAACACGCGGCTGGACTTTTTCCAGATACATACCGACGTATTTCGAGGGAGCTACGTTACCGACGCCCTGCCTGTCAAGTTTATCTTCCCTTCTGCCGGTATATCTGTCAGCGGACTTAACAAGATAAGGCGAGCCGTCCACGAAGAAATACTCTACGGTAAAATCCGGATATCCCCCCATGTATTTCTCTATTATCACATTACCGTTTGCGGAAATATTCCCTGCTTTTTCAATTCCCGCCAGAGCTTCTTCTTTGGTCAAGCATACCGAGCCGCCTCTGGAGCCGCAGCTCTGGGCGGGTTTTATAAGCAGCGGATAATCGTTGAATCCATCGGTGATATCCGCTTCCGTATAACTCCTGATAACGTCAACGCCGCATTCCCTGCAAAGCGCCTTGAAAGCCTGTTTATCGGACAGATATTCAACTTGTTCAAGCGTTCCGAAATGCGGGAGCCCCAAAGCTTCGCAAATAATGATATAAGGCTTCTGCGCCGGATCGACTCCGAAATTCAGGACGCCGTCCACCGGATTCTGCCTGCACCATGAAATGATATCATCCGTATTCGTTACGCTGTACGGCAATGACTCGGCGGCATCGGCTTTCGCGACAGCGTTTTCCTTTATATCGGTCACTATGGTATGCACGCCCATTTTATTTGCCTGTTCAACGCACTTCTTTACCTGACCTGCTCCTCCGAGAAACAAAAGTCTTTTTCCTTTATTGCCCATAATCATCCTTACCGGGGAAAAAGCACCCTTCAGCATTTACCTGCGTTATAAGCAGCCAATATCAATCCCGGAATTGTCTCGGATCGGCAAGAGAGACCAGCATGTTCTCCCCGTTTTCATCCTGAACCCTGATCAGAGACTGGACCTTTAAAACGGTGTTTTCTATTATCTCTTTGTCGTCGTCAACAATAATCGCTATTTCGGCAATGCGCTGCCCGACATCTCCGCTTGCAGGTATCACGTATCCGACAGGCTTCCGCTGAATGACCGATACGACGCCGGGGACCTGCCGGATCTTGTCCATACCTTCAAAAACCGCTATTCTTCCGGGACGCCCCGCGAAGAGCAAAGAGATCGCGCACTTGCCCGCCAGCCTGTAGCAGTCCTGCAAAGCGGGATCAGCGGGAAGAGGAGCGCCGAAAGCGAAAGCAATTACTTTCTCTATCAGATTCACGCCCGTGGCGGCGAGAAGATTCTTTTCGTACTCGGAACCCGGGAAACGATAGGCGGGATCATAGAACCGCACGGTATCCCCGTCCACGAACCCCTGCATAAACATAACGCCGTCTGTCAATCCGATTTTTCTGAGCATAGCGAGGACTCTCGGCTGAACTTTTTCCAGATACATGTCTGCGTATTTTGAGGGAGCCACGTTGCCCATGCCGGACCTGTCAAGCCTGTCCTCCAATCTGCCGGTGTATCTGTCCGCTGCCTTTACCAGATAAGGGACTCCGTCGGAAAAGAAATACTCGACGGTGAAATCGGGATGCCCCTTCATATATTTTTCGATGATGACCTTGCCGTCTGCGGACACGCGTTTTGCTTTTTCGATCCCTGTCAGAGCCTCTTCTTTTGAAAAACATACCGAACCGCCTCTGGAACCGGAACTCCGGGCGGGCTTGATAAGCAGAGGATAATCCGAAAAATCGTCGTTGATATCTTCTTCCCGGTAGCTCTGGATCACGTCGACTCCGCACTCGACACATAAAGCCTTGAACGTCTGTTTATTGGTCAGGTAATCCACCTGGCGGTGCGTTCCGAAATGCGGCAGCCCTAAAGCCTCGCAGATACTGATGTACGGTTTCTGCGCGGCGTCGATCCCGAAATTCAGAACGCCGTCCACCGGATTCTGTCTGCACCAGGAGACGATACCGTCAACGTCCGTAACGCTGAACGGGAGCGACTCCGACGCGATAGATTTCGCGAGCGCTTTATCATCCATATCGGTGACAATGGTATATACGCCCATTTTGTTCGCTTGTTCGATGGCTTTTATGACCTGATTCGCACCGCCGAGAGATAACAGTCTTTTTCCGGAAAAATCCATATTTGTCTTATCCTTTCATAAATCGATACAATTTGATAATCGGCAGAATCCATGCTAATCAACCACAAACTGAAGTTTGTCTATAACGCGCGAACATTGCTCGAGCGCTTCCTTTGTGGTTTTGCCGCTGCAGACCACGTGACCGAATCTTGCAGAATTATCGGTGGCGTCGGAATAATGTCTGCCGATCTTCCCGGTTATACTGATTATCACCACGTCGCTCATCTTTTCCGCTTCGTCCAGACCGCGGATCTCCTTCAGCGTTCCTGCTTTTGCAGGGATAAAACGGATACCGGCGCAGATCCCGCTGTCATGATAATGACTCACGTCCGGTTTTTCGCCGAGCGCCAGTTCTATAGCGGCCTGTGCCATATTGATCCCGGAGACGGAGGTGTTGATAAGATACGTCGTTATACAGTCGGCGCCGAGTCTGGCGCCCATTTCGATCATTTTCGGCCCCTGCCCGGTCACCATGATCTCCACGTGAGCGGGGGTATTGTCAAGTCCCACAGCCAGAACGGCTTTTGACGCCAGCTCTTTTATTTTATCTTTTGTGTCGGCCGGAAGGACCGACGGCTGGGAATGGCCGATCTCGAAGAAATTCGGTTCGCCGGATGTGATTTTATCGGTGATCTGAAGAACGTAAGGCCTTCCGTCCACAATAAGGACCTCCACGCTGACCTCGCTGCCTCTCATGTATTCTTCAATAAGGATATCGCCGGAAAGCCCCGTGTCGGAGCTGAAACGTACCGCGTCCCTCAGCTCGCCGTCGTTACGGATGATGGAAACGCCGCGTCCGCCGGCAGAATCGACAGGTTTGGAGATGACGGGATAAGGCAGCGTCATTTCAAACGTATCTATATCTGCTTTTTTGACTACCTGATACGCAGGATGCGCAACTCCGCCTTTCTCGAACGCCTCGAGCATTCTGACTTTATCGGTGGCGTTGAGAGCCGCCTCCATGGTGTGACCCGGCAGATTCAATGCGTTCGCCACATAGGCTGCTGTCCGCACCGAAGTGTCAAGCGTCCCGATAACGATTCCATCCGGTTTATATTCACGCGCTATTTTCAGAACAGCTTCCGGATCCCTGAGACTGCATATGAATTTATCATCGGCATAGGGCAAAGCGGACGATTTTTCATTGATATCCACAATACCGGTACGAAGTCCCATTTCCTTCGCTTTCTGAATGACCGGGATCTGAAAAATCGGCGCGCCGAGAAACAGTATTCTTTTTCCTGTATATTCCATGTTTAAAAAACTCCGTTTTTGTCATATTATCTGAAACACCTGTGGATAATATCAATAACGATATCCTGCTGCTCTGCCGTCATTTTATTGTCGCTGGGCAGACACAGACCGCGGGCGAAAATATCCGCTCCGACGTCCGCGCCGTCGCCGGCGATATAGGCGTTGGAACGGGCTCTGCCGTTGCCCTCGCGGGTCACGAAGCCGCTCATGCGGTAGATGGGCTGCATATGCATCGGTTTCCAGATCGGGCGCCCTTCCGCGTTGAAAGCGGCAAGCGCGTCCAGGATCTCGTGGGGGCAGGATTTGCCCGGCTCGGAGGAATAGAGGTAATCCCTCTCACCGCGCACCTCGCGGCACATATACTCCGGCTCTATCAGCATGCAGGTAAGCCAATAATTGGGCTTTGCCTTATCCTCGAAGGGATTGACGCTGACCGGCAGATCCGCAAGCCCCTGTTTATAACGCTCGTAGATCGCCTTCTTCTGAGCGATATGCTCCCCGATATGAAGCATATTTCCGCGGGCAACGCCGGCTACGATATTGCTCATCCTGTAGTTGTAGCCAAGCTCCTCGTGCTGATACCACGGAGCCGCCTCGCGGGACTGGGTGGACCACTTGCGGATCTTATCGGCGTCGGCAAGGCTGTTCGTCAGGAACATGCCGCCGCTGGAGCCCGTACAGATCTTGTTGCCGTTGAAACTGATCACGCAGGCGTCGCCGAAACCGCCGCATTTGCCGCTTACGGTCTCGCCGCTGTAATCCGCGCCCATAGCCTCGGCTGCGTCCTCTATAATAAGGGCGCCGTGTTTATCGCAGATATTTCTGATCTCATCCATTTTGGCAGGCACGCCGTAAAGGTGCGCAAGCACCACCAGACGCACCTCGGGATACATCTCAAATGCTTTTTCCAGAGCGACCGGGTCCATATTCCAGGTGTCGGTCTCGGTATCGATGAATATGGGCTCGCCGCCCTCATAGAGGATGGAATTGACGGAGGCGTCGAAGGTCATATCACTGCAGAAGACTTTTTTTCCCAGCAGGAAGTTCCCTTCCGGCATGCCGGGGTAAAGCTTCTGCGCAAGCAGCCTTGTGGAAAGATGCAGAGCGGCGGTACCGGCGGAGAGACCGACGGCGTATTTCATGCCTGTATACTCCGCGCACATGCGCTCAAGCTCGTTGATGTTTGCGCCGACGGTGCTGACCCAGTTCGTTTTTATCGCTTCGGTAACGAACTCCAGCTCCTCGCCGTGCATAGTAGGAGAACTGAGCCATACTTTTTTGTCAAAAGGCTTCAGCCCCGCAAATCCCGGATCGTTTAAAAATAAATCGCTCATAACACCGTTCCTGTTAAAATTATTTGTACTCAAAATATAAGTACAGTCTTTTTAATTATAGTCCAAAACAATTGGTTTGTCAATCGCGAAATAGCTGTACAAGACAGATAAAGCAACAGCCTTATATATCAAAAGAGCAAAAAAGAACCGAAAGGCGGGAAAACAACAACGCCTTTCAGTTCATGTCTCAGATCCGGACAAGTATTATTTTGCCCGGAAAATCATAGGATCCAGCAAAGAGATCAGCATATTGTCACCGTTCTCATCCCGAACTTTAAGCAGAGACTGCACCTTTAAAACAGTGTCTTCCACAGTCTTTTTATCATCCGCAACGACCAGCCCCACTTCCGCGACGCGCTGAGCCACGTCTCCGCTGTCCGGAATCACGCTCCCGACAGCCTCTTTCTGAATGGCTGTCACGACGCCGGGGATCTTCCTGATCTCATCCAGACCGTCAAAATACGCGATTTTCCCGGGTCGGGAGGTAAAGAACAGAGAGATCGCGCACTTCCCTCCAAGATGATAACAGTCATCAAGGGCGGATTCCGCCGGGAGATCCGAACCCAGAGCAAAGGATACGGCTCTTTCCATAAGATTGACACCGGTCGCGGAAAGAAGATTCTTTTCGTAATCCGTGCCCGGGAAACGGTAAGCCGGATCATAGAACCGTACGGTGTCGCCATCCACAAAACCCTGCAGGAACAACACGCCGTCCCGGATGCCGATAGAACGCAGCATACTGATGACGCGCCCGTGGACGTTGGATAAGTACATATCGAGATACTTTGACGGAGCAGCAGTAGCGACCGCCTGACGGTCCAGGTTATATGCCTTATCTCCGGTGTATCTGTCCGCGGCCCTTACAAGGTATGGGGTCCCGCCGACGAAGCAGTACTCCACGGTAAAGTCCTGATAACCTTCCATATACTTTTCGATTATGACTTTCCCGTTTGCAGACAGTTTCTTTGCTTTTTCTATCCCCGCCAGCGCCGCTTCCGGGCTGTAACAAACCGAGCCTCCCCTGGATCCGCAGTTCTGAGCCGGCTTGATAAGCAGCGGATAATCATCAAAAGCGGCGTTGATATCGTCTTCCGTGTAACTCCTGATAACGTCTACCCCGCATTTCAGACAGAGAGCCTTGAAGGCCTGTTTATTCGATAAATACTCAACCTGCTCGAGCGTTCCGAAATGCGGCAGCCCCAAAGCCTCGCAGATGACTATACACGGTTTCTGCGCCGGATCGACTCCGAAATTCAGAACGCCGTCCACGGGATTCTGTCTGCACCAGGATATTATGCTGTCTGTATCCGTCACGCCGAAAGGCAGAGCCTCATCCGCGAACTGTTTCGCTTTTGCTTTTTCTTTCGTGTCCGTCACGATGGTATATACGCCCATCTTTTTTGCCTGCTCAACGGCTTTGATGACCTGATTGGGCCCGCCGAGGAACAGCAGCCTTTTTCCGGAAAAATCCATATCAAACACTCCTTCGAACCGGTGTGAACAGTAATTACGTCAGACCAAGAGGATAGAAAATCGGTACGATCAGGTTGATCGCGGCGTATACCATAAGGGCCAGCGGCCAGGTGTAACGGATATAATCGCTGAAACGATAACCCGCGACAAGAGTCATAGCGGTCTGCGCGTTCGCAAGAGGCGTGCTGTAAGTCAGGTTGGCGGCGAATACGATACCGAGCGTAAATGCTGCCGGATTCAGGGAATAAGCGCTGCACAGTGAGAGAGCGATGGGAAGCACTATAACAACGGCGGTGGAATTCGTTATAAAGTTGCTGATGATCATCGTAGCAAGAACGATTACGGCAAAGCTCAGTCTGGGGGGGACGTTTTCTCCCAGAATGGCGCTCAGTCCATTTGCCATTAGTTCACCCGCGCCGCCGTTGGTGATACCGGACGCGATACCGAGGCAGCCTGCAAGCACGAACACCACTGACCAGTCCATCTTTTTGATCACATTCTTAACAGAGCAGCTGCGCGTGATTATACAGAGCAGAGCGGCGCAGATCGCAGTGGTCGCGGTATCGATCCATTTTATGCTCTCGATACTGGAAAGAACATACGAAACGATCGTAAGAAGGAAAATCACAAGGATGATGATCATCTTGGATTTTTTGACTTCCGGCTGAGCGAGATCTGCCGGCGCATCCGCGGAATCCTCGGTATTGCCTTCGGCGCGGTTGCCCCAGACCCTGGCGCCCACACGGGGCCCTATCAACGTTACGTAAACGATATATACAGCAAGGATAACAACGCCGGGCAGAGTATAATCGAACATACCGATCTCTTTGCCGGCCATCTCCTGCAGAATACCGTTCGCGGTAAGCTGAGGCGTGGATCCGACAAGCGTGCAGACGCCGCCGAACATGGCGCCCATGGTAACGGGCAGCGTGAGGTTCATGCGCTTCATATTCGGCTCCGAGCGTGCGATGCTGGCGATCAGGGGCAGGAAGATCGCAATGACCGCGGTGTTGGAAAGAAATGTGGAAAGCGCTGCGGAGGTAAGCCCCGCCAGCAGGATAAAGAGCCTTTCCTTGTGGCCTGATAATTTGGCGACCTTATGCCCGATGAGCGCCGCGACGCCCGTTTCTTCCATGGCGATCCCGACCACCATCATGCCGAACATCAGCAGAACGATGGAATTGGAAAATCCCGAGAACGCATCCTTCAGAGGGCTGACGCCGGTCAGAACGAACAGAAGGCAGCCGAGTACAGCGGTAGCGGGATTCGGGATCAGACGGGTAACAAACAGAACGACAACGACAACAAGAATAATGATGCTGATAATTGCACTAGTCATGTTTTTTCTCCATTTCTTTCAGTATTTCTATAATACGCTGCTCCGGAACGGTCAGCGATTTTCCCTTGCGGCAGACCAGATACACCTCGCGGCAGAGCCTGTCGTCTCCGAACGAATAATAACGCAGATCAGGAAATACTCTGCTGTAGTACCGCATAGCGGATGAAGTCACCAGGGCGGCGCAAGTGCCGCTGTTCGCAAGAGCAAGACCTGTTTCGATCGTTTTGCAGGCGGAAACCTTACGGATCGGCACACCTTCGTCTGCACAATAGTCCGAAAACATTGTCGATATGACCTGTTCGCTGCCCAGCGTGACAAACGGGAGGTTTGACAGTGCTTGCGCCGCGATCGGTCGCACGGCGGAATCGCCGCTTTTCCCGACCGGTATGCCGAGCCGCTCAAGCAGCTCATCAGTGGCGGCGATCAGGATCCGCTCCCGGAAAACCGGCGTATATTCGAGCATCTCCATTTTTCCGCTGCCGCTCGTAAGCCCGAGGTCCAGATCGTCGGAAAGCAGCCGTTCCTCCGTTTCCGCAGTCAGGAGTTCTTCCAAACCCACAAAAACGCCGGGGAATTCAGCGTTGAAACGCTCCAGAAGAGGCGGCAGGATATACGGCGCGCGTGAAGGGGCTATCCCGAAACGGATCTTTCCCGTAACACCGCAGCGCAGATCCTCCAGCGCGGAAAGTGTTTCCGCGTATTCGGTCGTGATTTTACGGCATGCTTTAAAAAAAACCCTGCCGGCGGCAGTGAGAGTGATACGCTTGTTTTTCTTCTCAAAAAGAGGTGTATTCAGTTCCTTTTCAAGCTTCTGGACCATCTGTGTCAGTGTGGGCTGTGATACTCCGAGACGTTCCGCCGCATAAGAAAAGTTCATCTCTTCCGAAAGAACGATAAAATATTCCATGTGCTTAACGTTCATATCTGCCGACTCCTTTTCCGGGAAACCCTGATGGCGCCTTCATCTGCAAAAGAAAACAACAGCCCTGTCGGACCGTCCGTCAGTATATCGCCTGTTTTAAGTTTTGTCAATAGTTTTATTGATTTTTTTTATACTTTGACAAAACCTGCAGATACGTTCACGGTTTCAGGCAAAAAAAAAATGACCCGTCTCCCGACGGGCCTATATTAAAGCTTTAATTAGTCTGCGAATTTGTAGTTCTCCGCGTCGAACTCAGCAGTCTGATACGGATACTGTTTCTTGAAACCAGCAGTGAATGATGCAAGACCATCAAACAGAGCGCTAAGGATCTTTATGATCTCAGCGATGATGCTCTCAAGCTCGTCAAAAGTTGCGGGCATATTGGACATTACGTTACACCTCTTTTCTTTTTAATAATTAAGAAATTAATAAATTAACCGGTTATTAACCCTGAAGCCTCTCCGCGTCGGCTTTGGAGGCCTCCTCAAGAGCGATGCTGTGATCCTCATACTGGCCAAGAGCGTACTTGACGTTGTGAACGATGACGATGACCCAGTTAAGAAGATAGCTGATAAGTGCTTTAATGTTTGCGAAATCCATTATTTTCACCTCCTATATGTGGATTAAGTCTTACGACCGTTTAACTATATCACTTTTATTAACAGAAATCAATATCTTTTCAATAATTAATCACCTGTTAATAAAAATAACACAATGTTGCAACAAGTCCCGGTTGACTGTTCAATTACATTTGCCGAACTGTTTTCCGTTTCACTTGCTGATTTAAACTATCACAAAATCAGGCTGAAATCAAGGGTTTTCGCAGGGTTTTACAAAAGTTTAAATCAAATTCAACATTCCTGCAACATTTTAGGCAGTTGTATAATAATTATAACAAAATTGACTGTTTTCGACCCAATTGTGAACATACAATGAATATAATCCTGTTCATACGGTGTCTTTCCGCTGTCAATTGTTGCATAAATGTTGCATAAAAAAGAGAGTGACATTCACTCCCTTTATCTGTTACGGGTGAACCCGCAAATATTTTTTTCTCTTAAGCGAGCCCTTTGAACAAGTTGATAAACCGACTGACAATTTCCATGAAGTAATTAAAATACGCGCCGATGTAATCCATAAGCGCCATACCCTGCATCATATCCATCTTTTTCACCTCTTTCTTTATTCAAAATTTGTTCATATTTATAATAACAGATGTTTTTATATTTTGCAAGGGTTTTTTGAAATATTTTTCAATCTGTTATCCTTTGGTAAGCACTGATTAATTCTTGTGCATACATCTTGCCGGCTCTTTTTCCGGCATCTATCACAAAAATGCTCGTTAATACACAAAGTATTGCCTGCGCTTTTTGTTTCAGCTGCCGAAAAAATATCTCGGCAATCTGCATACACCGAATTAATC
>JAILQN010000303.1 GCA_024699005.1 Clostridia bacterium | reverse complement strand
TCTGTTACGGCTTGATTCGCTTTACGCCGAAACCCGAAAAACAGGGACTTTCTGTCTAAAAATTAATATTGTTGATTTCCTCGGATTATTCTGGGGATGTTTTTCTGTCCGAATGATAATTGTGAGGTGTTGCCTTAAGTTGGTGTCGCGGACTTTTTTGCCGTCAGCGTTGATAAAAACGATATGTTTTCTGTTGTCGGTCCACTGGACTTGCCAACCATATTCTTTCATATGGCGAATGAAACCGTCCTTGTCCGTTGATGCTTTCATCGCTTTCATTACAGCTATCCCGCATTCGGCGAGGTAGCTTTTCTTTGTGTTTTGTGACAACAGCTTGTATGTGTCTTTGTCCCAAGAAGATATGTCTCCAGTGCTCTGTGGAGTACCGTCAAAGTGTTCGCCTTTGACATTTACAGTCAGTCCCCGTTCTTCGCACATCCGGTTGCAGACGTCTTTATCTTTTTGAAGATCCTTTTTCGATTTATGGCTCTTTCTGCCGTCAAGGTAACTGACAGTATTGATCACCATATGGCAATGGATATGGTCTTTGTCAGTATGCACGGCAACGGCACACTGATGTCCGGGATAAACTTTATCAGCAAAATCAATCCCGAAGTCAAGCGCTTCCTCTGGAGTGATGTTCTCACCCGGCGCGAACGACAATACTGCGTGGATATACTGCCTACCGATGTCCTTGCCGAATTCCTTTTTGACCCGGATAAAGTCTCGGTAAACTCGTAACGGATCGTTGACAGCATTATCTGAGCCGATAACATAACAGAGTTCTGGCGCTGTTTTGCCGTCCGCGAAAACATACCTCAGACAGTTTTTCATGCCGCCGTGTGTGTTGACAGCTTTGCTGCTGTTTATGACTTTATATACTGCCATAACTCCGATGCCTCCATTTCCATATCGTTCAGCTGAGCCGATATATCGTCAAGTTGCCGAGCGGTCGGAAGAACGCCGTTCCTGTTGGCGATCCTCGCAAGCTGATTGACGTTTACCCCAATTCGCCGGACCTGTTCTGTCAGACCTGTCACAGCGTTTAACAAAGAACGCAATGCTTTTTCAGCCTCATCAGAGAGGATCGCTCTGTTGTCGATCAGCCGTTGAATGTACTCACGCTGGGATAAACCACTTGTCTCCAGTTTGTTTTTAAACGCATTGTGCTCTGTTTCGTCCATCATCACCTTAACCGGTATGTTTCTTTTTCTCATGTGATCACACCTTTCCAAATAAATCAATCGAAGAACCGTATCAGATAGGTGGTACGGTTTCGCCATCCGTTCCGAAGTATCAACAAGATGGTATTCTTTTAACCCGGCGCGGAACGGAACAGCGGAGAAATCTCAACAGAGATTTGTCCGCACCGGGGGTTCAAGGGGGCGAAGCCCTCTGCAAGTTTAGACCGGCACGGTCGGTGCGAACTGTGGTAACAGTTTGCGAAACTTGCCTTACGGTGTTTCTCCGTTTGAATTATGTCGGATTTTATTGTCCGGAATGAGAAACGCCGTAAGCAAGGTGAATACCGCACATCCCTCTGAAAGATGTACGGTATTCACCGCATTTCCGTTCAGTCAGCTGTGGCTGTCTGACTGGAACAAAATATGGTTTTCATCGACATAGTATTCTGATTTTCAAAAGAAATCGTCAGCAATACACTCATCTTAAAAAAGTCTAACAGTTAAATAAAAAGTTCTTGACAAATGTTATATGCTGTGTTATTATCGCTTTGCAAGCAAAAAGTTTTACGGTTCAACAATTTAAGGAGTGCCAATTATGAATTGTGAAGATACAAATATGTTCTATGAGGAGCTTGAGACCGAAGAAGAATTACGGAGTGAAACAAATGCAATAAGGCCGGCATCATTTACTCCAGAGGAGCGATTGAGAATCTTTAATGGATGTAGTTTTCTGACGAAAGGAGAAATAATCGAAGATGTTTTTTTACAGGTTATAGAAGCGGAGAAGCTGATGGAAACCGCAGCAGGAGATCAATTACAGTATCTGAAGGCTAAGTGCAATTTTCTGAAACAGTTTATTAGACGAATTGAAGACACTGTACTGTTTAACAAACTGGAACCTTGGTGGGCATACAGATACTTACTCAGTAGTAGAGGCGCGACACTGGAACTAATGCACATGAACCGCAACAAAGTTGTTATTAGCTCTGAAGATGATTATTTCTGCATACCTGATACAACTTTTACAGTTGTCCAACACGATGCGAAGACCATGTCTATCGAAGAATATGCTCAATACGTTGGAAGAACGGAAGCAGCTATTCGGCAGGCATTACGTCGCGGCAAGTACAGATCTGCGTTCAAAATGGGTCAGGAGTGGAGAATTTCAGAGCTTTGTCAACCAAATATCGAGCGTGGATATAGCCAAGGGGCTTATGAGTGGCATACAACTTTGAGCGGAATACCAAAGGGGTTTGAGTATATTCAAGATCCAGGATTTGCAGATATAAACCAGGACGATATCGATAAACAGTCGTTTTTGGTATATGTTTATTCGTGGAATGAGCAAAAAGGCCACTTTCACCAACTCGATAAGGTCGAGATGGAGCGACTGGAACACTTTTTAATCGCGCATCCCTTAGTTATATTTAAAAACGATGAAAAAATATACGATAGAAGGAGAAAAACCAATGCATAATAAGAATGATAGAGTCCGGATTAAGGGCACAGTTTCAAGGGCAACTGCAGAAGCGATAAGACGTGGTGAGATTGAATCCAATAACGGATTGCGTAAGAGTAGTGGTAGGCGTAGTTGGAATCCTGAGCAACCAGAGTTTGAACTGGACGAAGATCCGACTATCTATCAGCAGGCTATACAATTTTTTAAGCAGGCATTGTTCAATACGTTAACGAGCATAGTATTTGATGATTTGATTCCCGTAGCCAGAGATATTTTTCACACGGAAGGTGTACCCTTTATAAAGTCGAAAATACACGAACGGACAGAATCTATGCGTAATGTTTCACAGAAAGCTGAGGTTAAAGCCAATGACAATCTTCCGGTAATGGAAGACCAAACCTTTACTACAACGCAATCAAACAAGGTTTTTAATATTTCAGAATATCAAAATGCTGTTAATCACTAATAATAGAACGCCTCCGAGCCGATTTGGTTCAGAGGCGTTCTATTAGTTTTCTTAACAGTTTAAAACGAAACGATATAAAAATGCATAGAGTTTCTGTAAACAGGCACAGTGACTTATTGTCAGCTTATGTGATTCATATTGCTACTGCCTTATGTTGTTGCTGTGCCTGTTCAATATGCGGGGTCTTCTCAATACCGAGGCTTTGTTCCATTTTGCCGATGATGTCCGATGAACAGCGCTGTATGGTTTCCATGCTCTCCCTGACTGCTTCGGTTTTGCGTGAACCCGCCCAACCGGCAACATAACCGAAAGAATAATCCTCCGTCGGCAATCCGAAGGATGAACAGACAGAGAACGCTACGGCTTCTGCTTCTACCTCACGGGTGGAGGCATCTTTCTTCTCTCCGGTCGTTTTTAAATAGTCTTTATCATGCAGTATGGCATGGGCTGTTTCGTGTATAGCCGTTTTGAGTGTTTGCAGGTCAGACATTCCGTGATTTATTACGATCCTTTTGTCTTCGCTACTGTAATACCCCTTCGCTCCGCTTTTTATATTATCAAAGGTAATATCGACCGGAGCGGCGTCGCAGATCGCGTCAAATACTTTCGGATAATTATCAACATTACCCGTCAGCTCGTCAACACCCAGCTTCGGGACCGGCTTGCCGTCGGTCTGGCTCACGTCAAAAACATACGCAGGTTTAAAATATTGTACTGTGATTTCCCGTGTTTCCTCGAGCTGCTTGTTGTCACTATTCAGTTTTTGCGTACCGTCAGGATTTGTCAATTTCTCCGTGACTGATTTTTTGAATTCTGCCGGAGCGAGAATAACTATTCCCTTCTCGCCCTTTTTGACATATCGACCGAAAGCTTTGTTCCATGTTGTCACCCCGGCAACCATCTCGGCATCAGGTTTTTGCGACAAGATCAACATGGTATTGCCGAATGAATAGTGATGCAGCTGTGACATTTTAGCAAGGAATTCGGCGTATTTGTCCGAGCGAAACAGTTCGTCAATTCCTTTTTCCAATTCCTTCGTAATAATCTTCACTTTATCCGCTCGTGTAGCGGCGTTTGATAAATCTATCATCTTTTTGCCTCCTTATTATGGCTGCTGACCCGGTCAGCTCTTTTTTTGAGAAAATCGTCTTTGTAGTATGGACATTTTTTTATCATTGTATAACCTAATGGCGTGATAACGACCGCCTCACCGTTTTTGGGAAGAGCCATCAGATCGGCAGGACTGAGCCTTTCGGTTTCTTCGAAGCTAAAGTTGTTATTGGGGCCTTTGCCTCCTGTGGATTTGCTCTGCTTACGCTGAAAGTATTTCGGAACCCAATCCCGGCATACAGTCTGCTGAGTTTTTGAAGAAGAAGCATCCAGTATTATCTTGATGTTGCAGTTGCCTATAAGTGTTGTCGTCTTTGCTTCCGAGAAACCTGTTTCAAGGCTCTCAATTTGCTGTACTACCATGCAGAGTGTCACGCCTCTGCTTCTTAGCGTCATGCTGGCATCAACAAGTCCATCCATGGCTCCGCCTGATGAAATAATGCGGCCTAACTCATCAAGAAGGAAGAATATCCTGTTTTTTCCCTCAGGGCGTTTGCTCAGTGTGTCCAGCGTCAGGTTGATAATCATAGCGAGTACACCGCTCCAAGGCGCGAGTTTGTGTTCCGGTATGGCGAGGAATACAGACTTCCCGCTCTCGAGGGTCAAAGCATTAACCTTTCTTGCTGCGCCGGAGAAGGCCCAGCGAAGATTGATATCGGAAAAACAGCTAAGACTGTTAGCCATATTGCTGTATACGCTCAGAAGTGTTTCGTCGGCCATTCCGTAAAACTGCACGAGGTACTTATATGCATTGCCTGACGGGTCCTCTGTATTGATTATCTCTTCTATCTGGTCTCTTACGGGTGAACCGAGCACGCTATCAATTATTTCAATAAGGTCATGTCTGCCGTGGTTGAAGTAGTAGATCATCAATCCGATAAGCATGTTCCGGGCGCTGATCGGCCAGAATGTTTCTTTAGATGTGCCGAGCGGTATCAGCGAGAACACTACCGTCTGCATTGTTTCAAGTATCAGCTGCGGTGAACTGTCTGTCGATAAACCGTGGAACGGGTCAAATCCGTATCCTGAGTGGTCCATGGGAGAGAATACACAAATACGCGGGTCGGATAGCTCTCTGCCTTTCATGACGAGTTCGCCTTTTACGTCAACAGCAAAAACACATGTGTCGGGATTGCTCAATAAGAACGGTATAACAAAGCAGGAGGATTTACCGGAACCTGAACCGCCGACGATAAGTATGTGTGCGTCTTTGGATGTGTCCCAGACAACGTACTTTCCGCCCTGCATACCGAGGATGAATTCTCCTTCATGCGGAACCTGACGCAGCAAGGATTTATCGGCCTTTTTGTGCATTGCAGATGAGCGCTGCTTTGTGTGGCGTTTCTCGATTTTTCTGTCCGGCGTTGCGCCGCTTGTAAAGAACAGGAAAGCGAACGCAACAGCAATAATAATCGCTACCCACATATTAGATGCCGAATGACGGTGAGCGCCTGTCATCATACGCTTCAGCAAGGATACCGTGTTCAGTGCGGACAAACCTTTCCGGCAGGTAGAACTTTTTCATCATTGCGTCCTGCTGCGGACCGGTCAAAGAACAAAAATCATCTTCTCCAACTCCACAGACAATGAATTGCCCACACACTATGTCATACAATCTTGAATTTTCGTCGGTCAATCCGCGGCATGGGGCAAGGCCCTCGAACTTGCCATTTTCGTTACATATCAAGGCAAGATTTGGGTCTTCAAAGGGATAGACAGCCTCGATATACCCTCCGACATAACCCTGAAGGGATTCAAGGTCCTTGTCGATTACCGCGAGCGTTGCTTTACGGTGCGGAGTACAAATAACAGCAACCATTTCATCCTCTCCGGCGAGTGGCCGCAGCGTTGCGCCGATGCTGTCCATATGCTCAGCAAGTTCGCAGATATGAAAGACGTTTGAACCAAAACGGAGATGATAGGCATCTATGTATCCGCACGTTCTTTCAGCCCGTTCACCGTTCCGGTAGTTTATCTCAACCTTGCCTCCGTCCGGGATTCTGAATTTGTCATTGTAGCTTGGGTCTATAAATCTTATAGTTTTCTTAGGTTCATCCATAACATCACCTCATAAAAATTATCTGGGGAGTGTTCAATCACTAATTAAATTATGGATAAATACTTTTATTTAATAGTTCGTAATGATTACTTCTTTCCCGGTGCGCTTGGATGCGTCCCTGTTTATTGACCTTCTGACATCAATGTTTTCAATGTTGAAACCCTTGTAAAGGTCATAGACAAGAGGAACATTGTTGTTGCTCAGCATTATTTTGATGCCCTGTTCCGTAAGACGTCTGCAGAGGGCTGCCAGACGCTTCTGGTCGTCCAGTGAGAAGCCTTCTTTGTTGTAGTGCGTGAAATTCGCCGTCTCACTGACCGGCAGATAAGGCGGGTCAAAATATATGAAGTCTCCCGCCTTGACGTCAGAACACGCCTGTTCAAAATCCAGGTTGCGGATTTCGATATCATTGTCGCAAAGGTAAAGTCCGATGCTTCTGATGTTCTGTTCGTCGATTGAGACGCCGTTCTCTTTGTTGTTGAAGGCTACGTTAAACATTCCTTTTGAGTTGACCCGATAAAGGCCGTTAAAGCAATGCTTGTTGATCCAGATCATGAGAGCGGCGCAGTCTATGTCGAATTCATCGGCTTTAATTTTGTCATTATATATTTTCCTCAGAGCCATATACCGCCCGTTGTCGCAGGGTTCTGCGTCGAGTTTGTTGACTGCGGATATTACTGCGTCCGCATCTGTCCTGAGCTGGTTGTATACGTTCAGCAGCGGCTCGTTGATGTCGTTGATTACTGCTCTTTCGGGCTGGATATCGAGCAGAAGAGCACCGCTTCCTATGAAGGGCTCGTAGTATCTTCCGTATGTTCCCGGCATACGGGCTTTAAGCGTCTCAAGCAACTGTGTTTTTCTTCCGGGCCACTTCGCGAACGGTCTCATATCTTTTCCTTTCTGCCTTTAAGAAGGCAACAAAAAGAGGAGCCTGAGCCCCCAAAGATAAAAAGAGGAGGGTAAGCATACCGTATCGGTATGTGCCCACCCTCGTCCGCTTATTCAATTGTTCAGTCAGGAGTTTCCTCCTTCGTTGTGGTTTTATTATATCAGAGCCCGTTATATTAAACAACCACTTCGATATTCATTTTTAATAATTTTTATCAAATAATCAGGAGTTGAGGTATTTATATACGGTAGGACGGGTAACGCCGCAGTCGCGGGCTATTTTTGTGATATTCTTTTCTTCAGGATGCTGTCTGATATATTCTTTGACGGCTTCCTCCTTTGCTGGCCTTCCCGAGCGGTCTTGTTTGTGTTTCTGCTCTTTGGGATATACAAGTCCGGTCATTCTCTCCATTGCCTTGATTGTCATTCGCGTGTAGTCGTGTGTCCTGAACTGCGCGATAACAGAATCGACATTAGCGCGGGTGAAATGATTGTCTTCGGAAGTCGTCAGGTTCTCAAAATGGGGGATGAGTGAATATGCGTCGGAGACAAACTCGTCTTCGCTTATATCGCACTTCTGTGCCCATGCTGCGAGGCAGTAGATGCATCGTCTGCGGTTGCCCTCGTGTGCCTGTTCCTTGATTAGATTCAGCCACTTATCATACGGTTTGCGACCGATATTTATATGTCCGGGCTTTTGCTTTTCGATAACGCGACGCTGATACCAATTCTCAAACCATTCGGGATTTTCTTCTCTTAATTCCTGCATGGTACAGTCTTCGGAGATAAGACTATCCTTCATTTTGTCTAAATGCCGTTTGTCTTTCAGTATGCTGCGGATGCGCTCCGTGTAATACTCTCCATTGGAATTGCGGTGGAACGGTGCGATATTGAGTTCTTCAGCGTAGTTAATCAATTCCTCAATGGAAATTTTTCCGCCAATCTGATACGCCCGGACAATGTGCCCGCGCTTTGTTCGCGTGCCGACGGTTCTGTAGCCTTGGACGACGCCCTGGTATTGAACTATCGGTTCAAGGCTTGTTCGCTCGTTCCATAGCTTACGGGTCAGAAGCATTTTCAGGTCAGTCAGAGCTTCGAGGTTTTTGGAGGAAAGACGAACAGGACAATCGAGAATATAGCTGATGTGAACACCATTGCCGCTTATCGAGATCGCCGTCGGCATCGGGATCAGCTTTGCCCCGGCAAGACCGATAATGTTGCACAGACACTTTTTGTCGACTTCATCGATGTCGAAAATCAGCGCGTGACAGTATCGCGCATTTTTGTTCGACTTTGATTTGCCGATGAACGAGCAGCCGGAAATCAGCGAAAAGTCCGTGTTTCTGAGTCTTCCTGTTTTTTCGATACACTCCCTGATACATTCGTGATCATCGAAAATGACATTTGTACAAAGAGCATCTGTTCTGAAGTTGGGACAATGATATTGTATCAATCCATTAGGCTTGAAATCACCATTGTTCTCTCCGGTCTTCTGAAATGAATTCAAGGGAAACATCATCCTGTAATACTCTTGCGGCGACAACTCTCTGAACTCATTCTCTGTCATATACGCAATCTTCTCCGGGTACAAATCTCTGTCCATCACCAAAACCTCCCTGTCCTTCACTATCTCTTCACGAAGATTATGAAAGATAAGAAGGAAACAGGGCGGCTCCACACAGAAAAAGCCGGGCTGATGCCCGTAGGGGACGCATCTATGTTTTATTATATTTACAGTTATTTCAAAAAGAGAACTCTTCGGCATTGTTCACCGGAGAGTTCTCTTTTATGGTCTCTTTGTGTTTTTTAATACATTTTCTGCATTACAACATCAATAAAGTTATAAATCAGTATGTAAGTTTTAATCTTCACTGAGTATATTCCTGAAAGCGTTTGCTATGGTGTCAACATCTTCAATCGTATTGTATTTCCCCAGCGATATTCTGACGGTTCCTGCCGCCATTGCTTCATCCAGCCGGATCGCTTCAAGAACGTGTGATATCTTCTTTTTCTTGCCGTAACATACGTTGCCTGTTGAAATGGCAATATCCATCCGGTCCATACGTTCTACGATTTTAGACGCATCCTTCAATGGAAAAGAGATGCTGAGAATACCGGGCATTCTGTCATACCCGCCAAGCAGGAAAAATGGGATTCCGGAGGAATAAAGCTGCGATATCAGATAGTTTTCGAGTTCCCGTACATGCTCAAGATTGTTTATAAGTTCGTTGCAGTTGCTCTTTATTGCTGCTGCCATGCCGACGATATCCGCGACATTTTCGTTCCCTCCGCGCATTCTTTTTTCCTGTGAACCACCGTGCAGCAAAGGAGATAACACTGTTCCCTTTTTTACATACAGAAAACCGACGCCTTTGGGACCATTGAACTTGTGCGCGGAGGCCGAAAGCATATCTGCATTCATTTCCTGAACATTGATTGGAATGTGCCCGACAGCCAGCGATGCATCAGTATGAAAATACGCGTTATGTTGATGCGCGATTTCTGCAAGATTTTCGACCGGCTCGATCGTTCCGATCTCGTGATTAACGAGCATGACAGAAACAAGCTGAGCTGTGTCTTCTGAGTACATCAGATTGGCGCCTATGGTTTCCATCGAATTGAGCAATGATTCAGGGCTTACGATGCCTTCAGCATCAGCATAAAGGTATTTGACATCGCACAAACCGTTTATCCTTTGAAATTCGCATGCGTCCAGAACGGCCGGATGCTCTATTTCAGATGTGTAAATTATTTTGAAACCGGCAGGAGCTCCGAAGCATTTAATCGCCCAGTTGTTACTTTCAGTGCCACCTGATGTAAAAAATATTTCTTCCGTTCTTGCACCTATGCATTTTGCGATCGTGGCACGTGCTTCGTTTAATGCTCTTTTTGCGGTTCGGGATAAATAATAGGGCTGTGAAGCATCGCCGTACTCAACGAGGAGGTATTTTTCCATTGCTTCGTAAGCATTCATATCCAATGCGGTCGTTGCGGCGTTGTCGGCAAAGATGGTACGTTTCATGATGACCTCACTCATTTGAACAGGATGATTTTTCTGTAATAGGGTATCATTTGACAGGCGGATTTGTCAAGCATTCTGAAGGTCCCGTTTTTTCGGTTCATATTGCACATGAGTCGTTATCAGAAATTGTATTTGAACGATAACTTTAAGTTGAAATTACAAACCTGATGTGATATAGTAAAAAATAACGTATAAACAGTAATGTTTGGTGAGGTGCGGACTATGAGTGTCAGCTATAAAAAGCTTTGGAAGCTTCTGATAGATCGGGATATGAAGAAAAAGGATCTCGAACAAATGGCCGGCGTGAGCCACTACGTCATGAACAAACTTACACATGGCTATAATGTAACGACTGATGTGCTTGGGCGAATCTGCAAAGCGCTTGATTGCTCTTTGGACGATATTATGGAATTCATAGAGGAATAACAGAGATGGTTGAAAGAGATACTAAAACCCTGCGCGATTCCAGCCCATATAAAGCAGTGCTGACGCGGGAACAGTTCCTTTTCTATGAGATGCGTACAACGGCAAAACTAATGCAGGAAGAGCTGTCAGATAACGACATTATTGACCGCATTGTAAAAGAAAACCTGTTTCAGTATCCGACAGAAAAGTCTGTCCGAAGGATGGCGCTTGCCTGTATCCGGCGTTTGAAGTGTCTGGAAGATGACAGCCTTATTGCAGCAATCGCCACTCATCCCAGCGATGTGTCCAAACAGATATGCCTGTATGCCATGATGCGCGAGTATCGTCTGGTCTGGGATTTCATGGTGACGGTTATCGGAGCAAAGTACAGCATGCTGGATACCTCTTTCGGCAAATTAGATTTAAACGGGTTCTTTATGCGCCTGCAGGAGCAAGACGACTGGGTCGCAACATGGAGCGATTCCACGGTCACGAAGCTGAAACAGGTGTTCGTAAGAATCCTTATCGAAAACGAATATATCGACAGCCTGAGTGCCGGGCGTCTGAATCCCGTTCTGATAAGTCCTCTGCTCGAGAATTCGATACGGGCCGCGGGACAGGAACAGGCACTGCCGGCATTTAACTGTTTGAATTAAGGGGATTTTCTGATGAGTAATTTGATGGAACGCCTTGACAGCCTCCGTGCTCTGATTCAGACGCCGGAGTTTCTGGAAGGGAAAGGCCTCAGCAACGAAGTAAATATACGGATTTTCTGTTACGATCCGAAAGACGAAATGGCAGTCCGGCATTTTACGGAGAAGCTGATGACCGATCAGAACCTTAACTGCCGGCTTATAGAATACAACCTTTATAAGGTTTTTCTCTCAATCTGTGATGACAAGAGGATCACAGATCGTGTGGCGGTACAGGAAGACAAAAAAGGAAAACAGTTCATTCTGGATCAGCTGAAGCGAATGGCTAATAACACTGCATTCATCGGAAAAATGCAGTATGAGCCGCACTGCCCCGGCGATGTTATCCTGATCACCGGAGTCGGCGAGGCGTTTCCTTTTATCCGTGTCCACGCCTTGCTTGATGCCATGCAGCCGTACTTCTCTGATGTTCCGATACTTGTAATGTATCCCGGGACATTTGACGGCCGCTATGTTAAACTGTTTGACAGACTGACGCCGAATCCGTATTATCGTGCGTTCAACGTGATATAACGTGATAAAAGAAGGAGAAGCAACATGAAAATTCAATCGATGTTCAAAGACGATATCAATCGTAAAATAAACGGCGTCGTCAAGGTCGATCAGGATGACGCAGCCGTACTTGTTCAGGAACTGAATGAGTATGTTATCACCAAAGAGCTGAAAAAGCATTTCGTCACCTTCTTCGACAACTATACGGAGGCTTTTGATGAGCCGACTGCCGATATCGGAGTCTGGATTTCGGGCTTCTTCGGCAGCGGTAAATCTCACTTCCTGAAAATGCTTTCCTATCTTTTGGAGAACAAAGAGGTTCATGGCGTCCGGACAGTTGAACGTTTCCGTGAAAAGTTCGCGGACGATCCTGCGACATTTATGCCGATAGACCGCGCCGCAGGATACAATACTGATACGATATTGTTCAATATCGATATCGAAGGCTCCATAAACAAGGACAAGACTGCGGTTCTGCGTGTCTTCGCCAAGATGTTCTATAACTATCTCGGCTTTTACGGTGAGGATCTGAAGGTCGCGAAACTCGAGCAGTTTATTGATAAACAGGGTAAGACCGAGGATTTCCGCCGTGTTTTTGAGGAGAAGAACGGGGCCTCATGGCTGGAGTCCCGCGATTCCTATGCCTTCTTCGAGGACGATATCACGGCCACTCTGCAGGAAGTGCTCGGAATGAGCGAACAGGCTGCAGGCAATTGGTTCAACGGGACCGAGACAGTGGAGACCTCCATTGCTCAGCTTGTGTCCGAAATCAAAGACTATGTGGACAGCCGGCCGGATGATTTCAGGCTTCTGTTCATGATAGACGAGGTCGGGCAGTACGTCGGCGGAGATACCGACCTGCTTATCAACCTGCAGTCTCTTGTGGAGAAGATCGGCAGTGAGTGCATGGGTAAAGTCTGGGTGGTCTGCACCGGACAGGAGGCTATCGACGAAATAATAAAGGCCCGCGAAAATGATTTTTCACGTATTCAGGCGCGTTTTAAAACAAGACTCTCTCTGTCTTCATCGTCTGCGGATGAGGTCATCCAGAAGCGTATACTTCTGAAGACGGACGAGGCTGAGCGAAGCCTGGAACAGGTATACGCCGTCAACGATTCCGTTCTGCGGAACCTTTTCACCTTTACGGACGCTGTTTCGGATATCAAGGGATTTGCCGGTTCGGATGAATTTGTCCGGGATTTCCCGTTCGTTCCGTATCAGTTTATCCTGATGCAGAAGGTCTTTTCGGAGATACGCAAACACGGGAATTCCGGCAAACACCTTTCCGGGGGCGAGCGTTCCATGCTGTCCGGCTTCCAGGAAGCGGCGCAGAAAATTCAGACGAAGGACGAATATGCGCTTGCTCCGTTCTATCTGTTTTACGATACCGTACACACCTTTCTTGACAGCTCAATCCGTCGGGTGATCGAACGCTGCGCACGCGCTGCCGACGAAGGCAACGGTATTGAGCCTCAGGATGTGGACGTGCTGAAACTGCTGTATCTGGTCAGATACGTGGACGACGTAAAATCCAACCTTGACAATATCGTTATCCTGATGGCAAATGATATCCGTCTGGACAAGATTACTATGCGCGAACAGGTGCGCGGCAGTCTTGACCGTCTTATGAACCAGAACTATATAGGACGCACCGGCGATACATACAACTTCCTGACCGATGAGGAACAGGATATTCAGCGTGAAATCAAAAACACAACTGTCGCGACTGCGGATATTACGAGCAGAATCGCCGGCATTATCTTCGGAGATATCTATACAACCAAAAAATACAATTACGGCAAGTATAATTTCCAGTTTGACCAGATGGTAGACGGGCAGACGGTGGGCTCTCTGACCGGCGGCATGCTGCTGCGTGTGATGACTGTTGCAACCGATGCATACGAGAAACAGGAGCTTCATTTGCTGGCGCATTCCGCGGGGCAGGCTGTAGTGGTGCTGGCGGAAAATTCTTATTACGAATCTCTGGAAAACGCGATGAAGATCCGTAAATACGTGAAGCAGCGCAATGTCAACCAGCTTCCGAAATCCGTACAGGACATAATCAGGGACCAGCAGGATGAGGCGGGCGAATATGAGAAGTCAGCCGCCGAGGATCTGAAAAAGGCAATCGAGGATGCCGGGTTCTATGTTGACGGCGAACATCTTGAAATAAAGACCGGCGACGCGAAGAACAGGATCGATCAGGCACTGGAATATCTTGTCGCTCATGTATACAGCGACCTCGGTCTGATTGT
Source organism: Clostridia bacterium (assembly GCA_024699005.1). Next base: position 49,217 of record JAILQN010000303.1, on the reverse strand, counting down.
TGAATATGCCGAGACCGACGCGGATATTAACGCGATACTCAACGGCAATGATTTTACGTTTTCGGGAATGGATCTCAACCGTGAGGCTGCCGCAAAGGTGGAGAACTATCTGGAAATGCAGTTTAATCAGAATCTTCCCACAACGATGTCCGATGTGCAGGAACGTTTCCAGAAAAAGCCTTACGGCTGGCGCGAGATCGACATCGCGGCAGTCGTGGCTCGGCTGATAGTTCAGCAGAAAGTTACGGTAAAATACGGCGGGACGGTTATTACTCCGGAAAATCCGAAACTGCCGGATATGCTGCGCAAAAAGACCGAGATCGGAAAAACGTCTGTCTCCAGACGCATTGCGGTATCCGTTCAGAAGCTCCGCGAGGCCCGCGATTTTATGCGCGATTTCTTTGATGAGATGGACGTACCGGAGGACGAGGACGGTCTGGTCAGATACATCTCGGAAAAGTTTGACGGACTTATGAAGCATTATACGGACCTGGATGCCCGGTATAACGGTCATAAGTATCCGGATCAGGCGAAAGTCAAACAGGCGCTTTCCATGGTCAAAGACGTTCTTTCCCGGCAGAAAGATAACACGGCGCTGATTCAGCGCGTCATAGAACTGCAGGATGCTCTTTATGATATGCGGGACGACCTGCAGGAAGTGGAGGACTTCTTCAAAACCCGCGTGAACCTGTTCGACGAAGCAGTGCATCTGGAGGAAGAACTGCGGGTGGACCGCGATTATATCGAAAACGATGACGCGGCAAACGAGGCGCTGAACCGTATACGCCTGATAACCATGTCTCCTGCGGACGGCAAATTCCGTTATGAGCGTATACCGGAATTAAACGACCTGATGACGAAGGTGAAGGCGTCGCACGACGGGATGCTGGACGCAAAACGAGGGGATCTTCTGGAACTCGTGAAGCAGCTTTCGGATGCAGTCCATAAGCTTGCGGATGATAAACCCGCAGCCAAAGCGCTTTGCGACGCGTCTGATGCCTATTTTGAGCAGAAAAAAGACCTGATCGCATCTTATTCTACTCTGGCGCTTTTGGACGGCCTTACTCTGCTGATGAGTCAGCACAAGGATGATACCGTCAGCCGTATCGAAGCGGTTTTGAATCCTCCGGTAACTCCGGCTGCGCCGCCGACCGGCCAGGGATCTCAGCCGCCGAAGAAAGAAATTATCAAGTCGATTCACCGTCAGGTATTGTTCCCGGCGATGACCCTGAAGACAGAGGATGAGATCGACAATTATGTTGAGAAAATCCGCGCCAATATGAAGTTGCTGCTTAAAGACTGCGACGGGATCAAGCTGAATTGATATTCAGGAAATAAAAAGGAACCCCGGAGGGTTCATCGAAAGCCTGAAAAAACAAGAAGATAACCCCGGGCACATAGGAATGCTCAAGCCCTTCGGCTTTACCCCTTTCCGGGACCCAGTGTATCTCCCTCACGAGTTATCTCTTAAATAGTATTATAGTCATTTTTTTTCTGAAAATCAAATGTTATTTTTCGTCTCTGAACTTTGGACCTGCGACTGAAAGGAGCACCTCATGGACAAAAACGCAATAAAAAAATACGCGGTATGGGCGCGGCGCGAGCTGATCGAGCGAGTGTCGAAGAGAGCGCAGATATATGGGATCAGCGAGGAGAACATCATCGATCCCGCTGCCGACAGTGTGGGTGTTTATGTGCTGTCGCGGACGGAGAAGCGGCAGCGTCAGGCTTTGATCGCAAAAATCAGGGATGAGGGCTGGCAGCAGGTCATGGAGGAAGCGGCGTATACCTGGTTCAACCGTTTTGCAGCTCTGCGTTTTATGGAGGTCAACGGATATCTGCCCTCCCATGTCCGGGTGTTCACCAATGACGCAGGCGAGTTCAAACCTCAGATTCTTGCCGAGGCTATCCGGCTGGAGCTGGACGGTCTGGACAGAAACAGGGTCTATGAACTGGAAAGCGCGAATGAACGCGAGGAACTGTATAAATATCTTATCATCACTCAGTGCAACGCTTTAAGCGGAATCCTGCCCGGAATGTTTCAGCAGATAGAGGACTATACCGAGCTGTTGTTCCCGGATAATATGCTGCGCGAGGGCAGTGTCATCGAACAGATGGTCACGATGATCCCGGAGCAGGACTGGACGGATCAGGTGCAGATCATCGGCTGGCTGTATCAGTATTACATCAGCGAGAAAAAGGACAAGGTTTTCGCGGATCTGAAGAAAAATATAAAAATCAGCAAAGAGAACATTCCCGCCGCGACGCAGCTTTTTACTCCGGACTGGATAGTTCGGTATATGGTGGAAAACAGCCTCGGAAGACTCTATATTGATAAACGCAAAACAGAAGGCATTTTTGCAGACGGACGCGATCCGGAGGAAATGACTTGGGATGAAAATGAGGAGTCCCGAATCGCGACGGAAAAAGATATCGCGCAGCAGATGGGATGGAAGTATTTTCTTCCCGAAGCCACGCAAACCCCGGAAGTCCGCAAACAACTGGCCTCTGACCATTGTTCCCTGATCGATGACCCTGCGCAGCTCCGCGTTATCGATCCATGCTGCGGGTCCGGGCACATACTCTGCGTGCTTTTTGACGTGCTGGTGCAGATCTATGAGGCCCGCGGCTATACAGCGCGGGAGGCGGCGGTAAAGATAGTTCAGAACAACCTGTGGGGTCTTGACATCGACGATCGCGCGGCTCAGCTTGCATATTTCACTGTGATGATGAAGGCGAGACATTATGACAGGCGCTTTTTCTCCCGTAATATCCAGCCGCACGTGTACGCTGTTCGGGAGAGCAACAGCCTTGACGCTGATTACGTGAATTATTTCATCGGCGGCAGGGACGATCTGCGCTCCGCGCTCGGCACTCTGACAAGGGAGCTTGTCGATGCGAAGGAATACGGCTCGATCCTCAGCGTCTCCCCCGTTGACTTTGACGCGCTCTACACCCGCTTTGACGAGATCGCGGATGAACTGAGCGTATACTCCTGGCCGGTTTACTCGGTCCTGCTGCCCTTTGTTCGCATGGCTCAGACGCTGGCGCAGAAATATGACGTGGTGGTGACCAATCCGCCGTATATGGGCGCGTCGGGAATGAGTGCCGTACTCAGCGATTATGTAAAGAAACATTACCCCGACAGCAAGAGCGATCTTTTCGCCGTGTTTATTGAAAAATGCGGTGATATGCTCAAAGAGAACGGCTATCAGGCGATGATAACCCAGCACGCGTGGATGTTTCTTTCAAGCTATGAAAAGCTGCGCGGAAAACTGTTGAAACGCGACACCGTCAATATGACTCATCTCGGCGCGAGGGCGTTTGAGGAGATCGGGGGCGAGGTCGTACAGACAACAAGTTTCGTTATGCGTAATTCCCATATGCCGGAGTATTCCGGGACATATTGCCGTCTTATAGAGCCGACAACGCAGAAGGGCAAAGAGGATATGTTCCTTGCCGGTGAGAACCGCTATGCCGCCACGCAGGACAACTTCTCAAAAATCCCCGGCAGCCCGGTGGCGTATTGGTTTGATGACAATTATACTACTAAGTTTAATGATGCTAACCTGTTTACACGCTATGCTAATGCAAAGGCAGGTCTTTCAACAACAGATAACATACGATTCTTAAGGATTTGGAGTGAAGTTGCTTATTCATCTATTAGTTTCAGATATAGATCATTAGAAGAAACGAAAGATTGTATGTACAAATATGTACCTCATCCCAAAGGCGGTGATTTTAGAAAATGGTATGGAAATCTGGACTATGTTGTGAATTGGTATGATAATGGAAGAGATATAAAGAAGGCGGCAGAAGGAGCTTCAGGGGGTAGAATAGTCGGAGCGGAGTACTATTTCAAAGAAGGTATAACGTGGACAGATATAACAACATACAAATTGGCAGTTCGAGTACTGGATGCAGGAGCTATTTTTAATTCCAGCGCTCCCTCTGCTTTCTTTATTAATGGTAACTATAGATATTATTACTTGGCTTTTCTTAATTCAGTAGTTGCAATGGAGTACTTAAAAGTACTTTCGCCTACAATTCATTACAATGCGGGACCGATACAGCGAGTTCCCGTTGTTGTAAGTGGAAATTATAAAGACGAAATTGATAGTATAACAGAAAAATGTATTTTCAATTCCAAAAATGATTGGAACTCCTTTGAAACTTCCTGGGATTTTGAACAGCACCCGTTCATCCGCTGGCAAAAAGAGTTATGGGACGTAACCGCCATTGGCGCAACAATGCAGCATTACTACGGCGGTCATCCGAAGGTTTCCTGTCCGCTGGAGTTATGCTATATGCTCTGGCAGGGCGAGTGCAATGAGCGTTTTAACCGGCTCAAAGCAAACGAGGAAGAACTCAACCGGATCTTTATCGATATTTACGGCCTGCAGGACGAGCTGACGCCGGAGGTCGAGGATAAAGACGTGACCGTCCGCAAAGCAGACCTGAAGAGGGATATCCGCAGCTTTATCTCCTACGCCGTGGGCTGTATGTTCGGGCGGTATTCGCCGGACAAGCCCGGGCTGATGTTTGCAGGCGGAGACTTTACCGATAAATTCTGGCAATATAAGGGACATGTGGCATTGGACATTGACGGCAACGCGAATCAAGGCGGTTATGCTGGCATCAGCCTTGCGGCGTATCATTTTCCCGCACTGCGCGACAGTAACTCCTATGAAACGGCAACTAAGCTTAGTTATGAGCCCGATCCCAATAATATCATTCCCGTCACAGACGACGAGTATTTTGACGATGATATCGTCGGTTATTTCGTGCGGTTTGTAAAGACCGTTTACGGGGATGATACATTGGAGGCAAATCTGCAGTTCATCGCGGACGCGCTCGGCGGCAAGGGCACTTCCCGTCAGGTGATCCGCAATTATTTCCTGAACGATTTCTACGCCGACCACTGCAGAATCTACCAGAAGCGCCCGATATACTGGCTCTTTGACAGCGGCAAGAAAAACGGCTTCAAGTGCCTTATCTACATGCACCGCTACCAGCCGGATATCATCGCCCGCATCCGCACGGATTACGTCCACGGTCAGCAGAGCCGTTACCGTACCGCTGTCGCGGATCTGGAACAGCGCATAAACGGCGCCTCTGCGTCCGACCGTATAAAGTTGAACAAACAACTTGAAAAAATCAGGGATCAGGCGGAAGAGCTGCGGGTCTACGAGGAAAAGATCCACCACCTTGCCGATCAGATGATCTCCATTGATCTGGACGACGGCGTGAAGGTGAACTATGCCAAGTTCCAGGATGTGCTGGCGAAGATAAAGTAAGGGAGAAATTTAATGGCTCTTATTGAGGAAATCCAAAGCCTTATCGATTTAAAAACAGAAGGCGATTATTGGGATTTTAAAGAAATGTGGCATAGCAATAAAGCCTGCCTGCTTCACGATATTATTTGTATGGCAAACAATCAGGTGGGTAGAGATGCTTATATTATTATTGGTGTCAGTGACAGCAAAAGTGCGGATGGTGTTCTTATTAAAGGCATCTCAGATACAGATCCGAATCGAAAAGATCAACAACACCTCATAGATTTTTTAAGAAATAAAAAGTTCGCTGGCAGTATTCGTCCAACTGTTTATGTGCAAACATTTAATACCGCTGATGATAAAGGAAATACAAAAGCAATTGATGTAATTATTATCCGGAATACGCCAGAAACACCATATTTCCTTACAGAGAATTTCCGGGACAGGGATAAAGAAATTCGAGCAGGGCATATATATACAAGGATTGGCGACACAAATACTGCAATTGACTCGTTTGCCGATATGGATAAGATTGAATTTCTTTGGAGAAAACGGTTTGGATTAGACCTATCTGTAAAAGAACGGTTACTTCTGCTTTTGGATCGACCGAATGAGTGGGAGGGCGATTTTAATTGGGATAATAAAAAATATCACAAAATGTTTCCCGAATTTAAAATTCAAATAGAAGAAATAAGTGATCAAGCAATAGAGACAGACAACAGCATTATAAATAATATAGCTGATCATCAGATTGATAATAAGGTTGTTGTCGGCAATCTTGTTATCAGTTATCATGCTACGGCCTTATATGAGGAAAAGATACTTTATTTAGATGGATATCGGATACTCATTCCTTTCCCGCATTCGCATACAGTTTCCCTTGATAAATATACAACCGAAAATGAATCGTTGACATATGTTTTCTTCAACTATGAGACCATTTCCGGGAAACTGTTCAATTGTTTTGCAAAAACTGCAGATAATTGGTATGGTGAGAAATGGTATCTTTCTCCAGGCATAGCTTTTCTTTGGTTTGAGGATAATGCAGACCAAAAAATGTTTGATGAATATGTTAAAGACCATTTGTATGATATTCAACAGGACTATCAAAACGCTTTAATGGAAAAAGGACTTGATCGGACCAATTGTCCTGTTGATTATTTTATTGGGGGATGGTCGAAAGCAAATGAAATAAAATCTTGGCATCTATATGAACAGTACAAGGGCATTCGCGGAACTCCTTTGGTTGATAAACTCCCCAATGCGCATAAGCAAAAATGAGATAATAAACTGGAAAAAATACATAGGACGTAAACCAGTGATGAGTTTCTCCGTTGACGTAGTTCTTTAATCTGTAGATAAGAGTCTGAATCAACGGATACGCAGGGCTCTCGAAAAAGCCGACATAAATCACAAAAGGAGAAAGTGGAATGACAGTTGATGATATAATTCACGGTGAGTCAAAAAATATCGAGTTCAAGGAGATGCTTCCGAAGAATTCGGAGAAGTACACAAAAACTGTAGTTGCCTTTGCCAACACGCAGGGCGGCAAGCTGGTGTTTGGAGTGGAGGATGAAACACGGGAGATTGTGGGAATCGATGATACCATCCTTTTTCAGATAATGGACAGTATTGCAAACGCCGTATCAGATTCCTGTGCGCCGCAGATCGTTCCGGAAATCGAACCGTATACAGCAGAAGGAAAGACGATCATTGTTGTTACTGTTACTCCGGGGCCCTCGAGACCGTATTATATTAAATCCCGCGGCAAAGAAAACGGCACATATATCCGGGTCGCCGGTACAAGTCGCATTGCCTCGTCTGAAAAGATAAAAGAACTGGAAATGGAGGGCGCGAAGATTTCATGGGATGAACTCACATGCGTAGGTTATCCGGTGAATGAAAATGCCATAAAGAAGCTTTGCCGGGATATAAACTCCCGCCGGAAAGAAATGCAGGAGCAGAAAGGGCTTTCACAGAAACTTCCGACTGTTACAAAGACAAATCTTGAAAACTGGAAGCTGCTGCGAAAAACCAATGACGGCTATCTTGCGTCCAACGCATTCGTGCTTCTGACATCGGATTATTTTCAGTTCTCAAAAACGCAGTGCGCTGTATTTAAGGGAACTGACCGTGCCGTATTTCTGGATAAGCGGGAGTATACCGGTCCCGTTTATGAGCAGATAGACGAAGCGTTGAACTTCGTTCTTCGGAATATTCGTCTCGGTGCGAAGATCGAAGGGCTGCTGCGCCGGGAATCCTATGAATTACCCGTAGAGGCAATCCGCGAAATGATTATCAACGCGCACTGCCACCGCAATATGACGGATGAATCCTGTGTTCAGGTGGCTATCTATGATAACCGCCTGGAGGTGACATCACCCGGCGGACTGTATAACGGTCTTACATTTGAGGAAGCTCTGCAGGGACATTCCAAACTGAGGAATCGAGCTATTGCAAATGTCTTCAGCCAGATGGGACTTATTGAGGCATGGGGAACAGGGCTGCAGAGGATACAGAATCTCGCAAAGGAATACGGCTTACCTGATGTTAAGTTTACGGAAATGCCGGAAATGTTCAGGGTGGAGCTTTATCGCAATGCATCGCCGATGGAGGATCGGCAGAACATCGGTGAAACATCGGTGAAACATCGGCGAAAAGCCGATGATACATCGGCAGAATATCCGGATATCGGTGACGTGGAAATAAACACAACTCAACGCAAAATAGCCGAATTGCTTAAGGCGGATCCGCAATTGACCGGTGCCGCTCTTGCCGAGCAAATAGGTATAGCGAAAAGAAATATCGAATCAAATATCATGATGATGAAAAAACTTGGAGTTCTTGTACGTCATGGCGCACCCAAGGGAGGATATTGGGAAGTAAAAATATAGGAGGCTCTTTTATGGACGCCGATAAAATCATACAGGACTTAAACCGCCGGTTCGCTGCACCGCTGCCGGAATTCTATAAGCGGCGGATAATCGTCTGGGTCGACGAGGACGCGGAGTTCGCGGACAAGGTGGATGAGATCGCACTCGCAGACGCAAAGGTTGCTGTGCTCACAGGGACCAACAATTTCTGTGTGAAGAAACTGATCGCGGTGGACGATCCCGCAAGCAATTATCTGGTTTACCGTCCTTTCGCATGCGATTCGGACGAGGACAACTGGCTGCTGGACGTGGAACTGTACGGTGAGGAGTTCCGCGCCGATCTTATATCCATGTGGATGGATGAGATGGGCGTTCAGCAGACACCTTCTCTTCGGGGTGTTTTCAGACAGTACCGGAAATTCTTTAACTCAAAGGAACGCAGAAGTAAAGTCGCTGCCTTCAGTGATTCTCTGCATACTCAGGCGCGGCTTCAGCTTGCGATCATGACAGCTATTGCCGGAGTCAGGGAACTGCAGCCGGGCGCGATCATCAAAGCGGTGCTGAAAGCAGGGCTTGATGCGGAAAGCAATGCGATATACCGTGATTTTGCCGTTTACGGAATAGATGAAGTGTTCCGTCGTATGGTTGAGCAGGGAACGGGTTATCAGAACGCGGACTTCGACCTCGCCGCGCTTGCCGCGCACATTCTGCTGACTGCAGCTGTACGGACTATGAGGCAGGAGTTCCTCGCGGGGCTTCAGGCGTTCATCTCCTCCCCGCATCAGGCGTATTGCTACGACTTTGTGTCTGATTGGATGCACTCCGAAGACGCCGGTGATTATTACCGGATCGCCGAATCGGTGGAAAACGAGTTCGGGCTTGCACAGCGGTTCATCAAACTGCAGGTAACGGATCTCCTCGATACAGAGGTGTTCCCCTGCGTTGACGAGGTCATCCTTGTCAGGCTGATGAGGCAGATAGACGATAATATCATAGACGTTGATGCCATCACCGGCACAGTTGAGAAACGTCGCACCTGCGTATGGTACGGCAAAGTTAAGAATTATTACGAGGGTATCCTGAGTCTCGCGAAAATGCAGGCGTTCTGCAAGGAACACGCAGCGGGATTCCATACCGTTGACCCGGCGAAGGTGTGGAAGGAATACACGACGGATTATTACAGAATGGACGCGTTCTACCGGGAGTTCCATAAATACAATTCCGAAATCCTGAAGAACTATCATCCCGAGCTTTCCGATCCTTTTACCCATGTGACGGAAAAAACGGAAAGTCTGTATGTTACCTGGTTCTTAGGGCAGCTCGGAAACAACTGGTCAGATGCCTGCGCAGATGATCTGCGCGAGTACGGCAGGGTATCCGGGGTGCCGGAGCAGACAGACTTTTACAATAGTTACGTTGCTTCGTCCGACAGCAAGGTGTACGTTATAATTTCCGACGCCATGCGTTATGAAGTCGCTGCCGGACTTGCGCGGCAGCTGCAGCTCGAAACGCAGGCGCAGGTGGATATCAAATCCATGCAGGGCATCTTCCCGACGATCACAAAGTTCGGCATGGCGGCGCTGCTTCCTCATGACAGGCTTTCCGTTGAACTGAAAAGCGGAAAAACGGAGCGGCTGGCTGTTCTCGCGGACGGGCAGTCCACAGACGCTCCGAACAGAGATAAACTCCTGAAAGCTGCCGATCCGGACAGCGTCGCCGTAAAATACAAGGATATCATAGGCATGAAGCGCGCTGACCGCCAGTCTATCATCAAAGGCATGAACGTCGTGTATATTTATCACGACACCATTGACGAAGCAGGGCATCTGGAGAGTGCCGTCTTCACGGCATGTGACAATGCAATTGAAGAACTGAAAAACATGGTCCGCATCATCACCAACGAATGGGGCGGCGCGAATATCATCATCACTTCCGATCACGGTTTTCTGTATACACACAGTCCTCTTGCGGAGGACGATAAGGTAGACAAGACCACCGAGAGCGATCAGGACGTTGAAATCGGCAGACGTTACGCCATCATGCAGAAGGGTGCGCAGCCGGAATATCTGCTGCCGGTGAAGTTTCTGCGCGGCGATTCTGTCTATGACGCATTCGCTCCGAGGGAGAACATCCGGATCAAGATGAAGGGCGGCGGGCTGAATTTCGTGCATGGCGGTATCAGCCTGCAGGAGATGGTGGTTCCGGTGATCGAATATCACTTCCTTCGCAATCAGAGTAAAGAATACAAGCGAAACAAGAGTAAATACGACACGAAACCTGTGGAGCTGGGGCTGCTTTCCGCAAACAGAAAAATCAGCAATATGATATTCTCGCTGAACTTCTGGCAGAAGGATGCGGTAGGCGGCAACAGGGAGGCCGCGACATACCAGCTGTATTTTACCGACAGCGCCGGGAAACAGATCAGTGACGTACAGAAGATCATCGCGGACAAAACGAGCGAAAACGGACAGGAACGCACGTTCCGGTGCGGATTCAACCTTAAACAGCTTAAATTCAGCAATACGGAAACCTATTATCTTGTTATTGCCGACGAAAACGGTCTGCAGATGCAGCGTGAGGAATTCCAGATCGATATCGCATTTGCTGTGGATGATTTTAACTTCTTCGGATAAGGAGCAGAACATGGAACAGAATTCGGATTATACAATCGATTGCCGGGAAAATATCAAAAACAAACTGCGCGAATATTTCGACGGTAAGATCGTTCGCAAAGACCTGACAAAGAAAATCAAGGAAGGGGCAAACGTGCCCGTATATGTCCTTGAGTTTCTTCTCGGGCAATACTGCAGTTCCGATGATGAGGAGATCATAGAAAAAGGGGTTGAGAATGTAAAACACATTCTCGCGGACAATTTTGTGCGTCCGGATGAGTCTCAGAAGATACTCTCCGTGCTGCGCTCCCGCGGCAGCTATACCGTCATTGATAAAACCACGGTCAATCTGAATATCGGGCGGGATATTTATGAGGCGGAGTTTTCCAACCTCGGTCTGAAAGGCGTGCCGATCAATGATGAGTATCCGGAAAAATATGACCGTTTGCTCTGCGGCGGCATCTGGTGCATAGTGCAGCTTGAGTATGAGTATGTCGAAGAGGACAGAAAACACGGCAATACGATTCAGATACGGAAACTGACTCCGATCCAGATGCCTCATGTGGATATAAATGAGCTGAAAAAGGGCAGGAGAGCATTCACCAAGGAAGAATGGATGGATGTCCTTCTTCGTTCCATAGGCATGGAACCGGATATTCTGACAGATCGGGAGAAGTGGCTGCTTCTTGCACGTATGATCCCGCTTGTGGAAAACAACTTCAATCTGTGTGAGCTCGGTCCGAGGAGTACCGGCAAGTCCCATCTTTTTAAGGAGATTTCTCCCAACAGTATCCTCGTCTCCGGCGGGCAGACTACCGTAGCGAATCTGTTCTATAACATGGCGCGTAAACAGGTCGGTCTTGTCGGGCTGTGGGACTGCGTGGCGTTTGATGAGGTCGCCGGTATCAACTTCAAAGACAAAGACGGCATACAGATCATGAAAGACTATATGGCGTCCGGTTCCTTTGCCCGAGGCAAAGAGGAAAAGGCTGCCAGCGCCTCAATGGTATTCGTCGGCAACATCAACCAGAGTGTTGACGTGCTTCTGAAAACCAGCAGCCTGTTTGATCCGTTCCCGCCTGAAATGGGAACCGACACGGCGTTCCTTGACCGTATGCACTGCTATATTCCGGGCTGGGAGATTCCGAAGTTCCGGCCAGAGCATTTCACCGATGACTACGGTTTTATAACGGACTATCTTGCCGAATTCATGCGGGAGCTGCGGAAAGAACAATACGGCGATGCGCTCGACCACTATTTCCGTCTCGGCAAGAATCTGAACCAGCGCGATACCATTGCCGTGCGCAAGATGGTCGGCGGGTTCATCAAACTGCTGTATCCGGACGGTGAATATACAAAAGACCAGCTGGAGGAAATCCTGAAGCTGGCGCTGGAGATGCGCCGCCGTGTCAAAGAGCAGCTTAAGAAGCTCGGCGGCATGGAATTCTACGATGTGAATTTCTCTTTCATAGACAACGAGAGTTTTGAGGAGCATTTTGTTTCCGTTCCCGAGCAGGGCGGCGGCAAACTGATACCGGAGGGGCTTTGCAACCCGGGTCAGGTGTATACGGTCGGCCACGGCAAGTCCGGCATGATAGGCGTCTTCCGGTTGGAAAGCCAGATGCTGCCCGGTAACGGAAAGTTTGAGCGTACAGGTATCGGTTCTGACCGTGACGCAAAGGAGTCATCCAATACGGCTTTCAACTTCCTGAAAGCCAACGGAAACCGGATCAGCAGTTCCATCAGTACGACAACAAAAGATTATATCATCAACTATCAGGACCTGCAGGGCATCGGTATGACAGGCAAGCTTGCGCTGCCTTCTCTGATTGCCCTCTGTTCGATCGCTCTGAACAAACCGACATTGAGTTCATTGGCGGTATTGGGTGAAATCAGCATAAGCGGAACCATGATCAAGGTTGAAGAACTGGCAAACTCTCTGCAGGTGTGTCTTGACAGCGGTGCAAAGAAAGTGCTGCTGCCGATCACATCCGCGGGTGATTTGGGGACAGTACCGGCAGAGCTGGTTGGATGTTTTAACATTATCTTTTATAGCAGCGCAGAAGACGCGGTGTTCAAGGCGCTGGGTGTGGAATAAAGGGAGATACACAATATGGCTCAATTCGTTGTAAACAGTACATCTGTCGAAAACATAATCAGCTCAATCAAGGAAGGCGAAATCGCTATCCCGGAGATTCAAAGACCTTTTGTCTGGGATGGAACGAAGGTTCGTGATCTGATGGATTCTCTGTACAAGGGATTTCCTGTCGGATATATTATTGTCTGGAAAAATCCTGACATCCGTTTAAGAGACGGTAAAGTATCTTCCGGAAAGAAAATCCTGATTGACGGTCAGCAACGCATTACGGCTATTCAGGCGGCGGTCGTGGGACAGGAAGTCGTTGATTCCAACTACAAGAAAAAACGAATTACGATTGCTTTTAATCCCATTGAAGAGGTCTTCGAAGTTTGTACTCCGATAATCGAAAAAGATCCAAAGTGGATTCCCGATATCTCAGAAGTGTTTGAAGTGGGATTCGATGCATGGGAGTTTGTTAATCGTTACTGTGAAACAAACGGAATGACTGGGAAACAGTCTGTAATCAACAAAACGTTGATGCGTCTTATGGCGATAAAAGGGATCAGCCTCGGTGTGACGGAGCTTTCGCAGACGCTTACAATAGATGAAGTTACGGATATCTTTATCCGGATAAATTCTCAGGGTGTTGTGCTATCGCAGGCAGATTTCGCGATGTCAAAGATTTCTTCCGATGAACGTTATGGAGGTAACGAAACCCGGAAGATGATAGATTACTTCTGCCATTTCATGCAGCGACCTGCGGATTACGAGATGATTGTTTCGAATGACACGGAATTCTCGCAGTCAGATGCGTTGAATAAGATAAAATGGGTGACTACAGAACAGGAAGATATATATGTTCCGGATTATACGGACGTTCTTCGTGTTTCGTTTACACATGTTTTCCATAGAGGCAAAATCGCCGATCTTGTAAACCTGCTTTCCGGCCGTAATTTTGAAACGAGGGAAAACGTTGAGAGTATAGCAGAGGAATCGTTTCGTAAGCTGCGGGAAGGTGTTGAGGCGTTTGTAAATCAGACAAATTTCAAGCGTTATCTGATGATCGTTCAATCTACAGGCATTGTTGATTCCTCGCTCGTGCGGTCAAAAAACGTATTGAACTTCGGTTATATCCTGTATCTGTCGCTGAAGGAACGTGGGATTGATCCGGCAATGATAGAAAGTATCGTGCGGCGATGGATTGTCTTGTCTATGCTTACCGGCCGTTATTCCGGTTCCGCTGAATCTGCCATTGACTATGATATCAAGCGCTTTACAGAACAGGATCCGGAAATGTTTCTCAAAAACACCGAAGCAGGCGAGCTTTCGGATGCATTCTGGAACACAGTGCTTGTACAGCGTTTGGATACATCCGTCGCGAGCAGCCCGTATTTCCTTGTTTTCCTTATGGCCCAGGTCAAAAGAAATGCAAGGGGATTTTTATCCAAACAAATAAGCGTCCAGTCGCTTATTGAACAACGAGGAGATATTCATCATATCTTCCCGAAGAAGTATCTGCAGAAGAACGGTGTCGATAACCGGAAAGACTATAACCAGATTGCGAACTATGTATACACTCAGTCCGAAATCAATATAAAAATCAAAGACGCCGCTCCTTGTGAATACATGGCGCTGATGAAGCAGCAGGTCACCGGCGAGGGGACATTCTATGGCGGGATTACAGACATGGAAGACCTGAGAGACAATCTTGCCGAAAACTGTGTGCCGGAATCGTTTATGGATATGGATATTTTCGGTTATCAGGTGTTCCTTGATACTCGTAGAAAAATGATGGCTCAATACATCAGGGATTATTATGAAAGTCTGATGTGAAGTTATTGCATGGGTTATAAGCATTTTTAATTGTCCATTGACCATAAGACTTGATTATTGAGGAGAACATTGAGATGTCCAAAGTTGTAATATACGCCCGTTACTCTTCAAACAAACAGCGTGAGGAGTCGATAGAAGGTCAGATCCGTATCTGCAGAGAATATGCCGAGAAGCACGATATGGAAGTTATCAACGAGTATATCGATCGTGCGGAGACAGGTTTGTCATTTGATAAACGCGACTCCGCCCTTCGTATGATTAAGGACTCTGCCGCTAAAGGATTTACTGCGGTTCTTGTATATAAATACGACCGTTTCAGCAGAGACCAGGCTGACTTCTATAATTACAAAAAGATTCTGAATAAAAACGGAGTCCGGCTTATTTCTGCTATGGAGGACATAGGCGAAGGCGCTCAAAGCACCCTGATTATGGGCGTTCACACGGCTGTTAATAATTACTATTCTCAGGAACTTGCCGAGAAAGCAACCCGCGGAATGCAGGAAAACGCGCTTGCCAAGAAGAGCAACGGCAGCTATCCGAAATACGGATATGACATAGTTGATGGCTCATACAAGGTCAACGAAAAAGAAGCGCCTGTCGTCAAAAGTATATTCGATGATTATGTCAATGGAGTATCTATCAAGGAAATAATGGGCAAACTGAACGGCATGGGATTGAAAACCAAGGTCGGCAAGGAATTCACCAACGATTATCTCAACAGGCTTCTTAAATGTCCTCTTTACTACGGTCTTTACAGATGGGACACTATTCAGCATGATATGCCGGAGCTTGCGATCATTGATAAGGCTACTTATGATAAAGCGCAGAAAAGAATGGCGCATAATCAGCAAACCGGTTCCCGCGCGAGGTCTTCTGTACAATATTCTTTGATAGACAAAGCTTTTTGCGGACATTGCGGTCAGCCGCTTGTTGCGGACTGTAAAAAAAAAGAAGAGGAAAAATAAGAATTCTCGTAAAGAAGAGACTTCCGGAAGAATGGATTTTTCAGTATCAAGCACGAAAGCCATTGTTGAAGCTGTTGAAAAATCCCGGGATTTCGATCAGGGTGATGATCCGGATTGCATCTACTATCGTTATTATGTCTGCAGGGGCTCAAAGAATAAGGCGCATCTTAACGGCTGCAAAAAGAAAAGAATCAGCAGAGAGCTCCTGGAAAGACAGGTGGTTGGCTTTACGGCAAATCAATACCTGACGGACGTAAATATAAACCGTATCGCTAAAGCGACAACAAAACTTCAGGCCGGCAGACCTTCGCAGAAGGAGATTAAAGAATACGAAGAACAGATAAAAACCGAACAAAACAAAATCGACAACCTGATGGATATGATTGAGCAGGGTATGGGCACAAAAACCGCTTATGAGCGTGTCGCGCAGGCGGAGCAGCGTATAGAAGTAGCGCAGCACACAATCGAAGAGATTAAAGCCCGGAACGCTCCGGATATGTCATTTGAACAGTTCAGGGATAAGCTTATAGCTATCCGGGAAAAGATGCAGTCCTTCTTCAAGAATGGTAATATTCCCGACAATGTTTTGAAAGAGTTTTGCGATATCTTTATTACTTCGGTGTATGTTTATGATGAAGATGACGACCTCACAAGAGTCCATATAATTTTCGACGAATTAGAAGTCAGCGGTTTGGATGGGTTCAATGAAGCCGATATAAAATTTGGTTTGTCATCCTCAATTTCTGGTTCACCATAAAAATACGCACCCCAAAGGGTGCGTGTTTTTATGGCATTCCGGGACGGACGGGAATCGAACAGGGCGGTTTCGCGTAAGCGAAATGCTGACAGTCCGGTGTGACTGTCAGCAAGCCCGCGCGGCAGCATCGGAAAAAATACAAGATTATGCATACCCCGCGACCGTTGGAAACGCAGATTTGTGAGGCTTTATTGCTCTGAATAGTTGAAAAGCACATTTTTTCAGGTATAATAATGTAAATCGAATTTGTGGAGGTCGGAATTGAAACGCAACTGCAGAGAACGATTCAGTCTCGAACGGAGCGGTCTGACGATCCGGGGGACTCAGTACGGAGAACCGGTCAGGCATAAGCCCGCTGTTATTCTGAGCCATGGTTTCATGGCTAATTCCTTCATGTGCAGAAAGTATGCTGAACTGCTGGCGGAAATGGGATATCTTGCTTTTATCTTCGATTTCTGCGGCGGCTGTCTGATAGGAAGAAGTTCCGGGAAGACAACGGATATGTCTGTGCTGACGGAGAAGGACGATCTGGCTGCCGTTATCCGTTACGTTTCGTCTCTGCCTTATGTCGATAAGAACCGGATAAGTTTGCTCGGATGCAGTCAGGGCGGCTTTGTTTCTGCTATGGTCGCGGCAGATACGCCGGAACGTATATCATCACTTGCCCTGCTCTATCCGGCGTTCTGTATTCCCGATGATGCGAGAAAAGGACGCATGATGTTTGCGAAATTCGACCCTGCAAACGTTCCGGAGAAAATACGGTGCGGTCCGATGCGTCTCGGAGCCGGATATGTTAAGGCGGTACAGAATATGGATCCCTATGATGCAATTCGCGGTTATACGGGACCTGTGCTTTATCTGCACGGTACGGCAGATAATATTGTCGATATATCTTATGCGCGTCGGGCGGAACAGGAATACCCGAACTGTGAATATCATGAGATCGATGGCGGAGAGCATATGTTCCGCGGCAAACATGATCGGATTGCGCAGGAGTATATAAAAGCTTTTTTTAAATCACAGGATACTCATGAAATCCCGGCAATCCATACAGGCTGATTCCGGTTTTACGAGGTATAAAGACTGAAATCAGGTCAATAAATCGTTATTTGCGAAGAAAAATGGTAAGCTATTCATATATTTCATTGAGAGAAAACCCTGAAATAAAGAAAACAGCTGCAGAATGGTTCCACGGCAAGTGGCATGTTCCGGCTGAAGCGTATCTGGAGTGCATGGATGCATATCTCAGGGGAGAGACGGAATACGGCTGGTATCTCTGTATGCACGGCGATAAGATCGTCGGCGGTATGGGGGTCATAGAAAACGATTTCCATGACCGCAAGGATCTTGCCCCGAACGTCTGCGCTGTTTATACCGAAGAAGTGTACCGCCGCCGGGGAATTGCGGGACGTCTGCTGGATCTGGTCGTGCAGGATCTGCGCGCAAAAGGTATCTCCCCGGTTTATCTGGTAACGAACCATATTGGTTTTTACGAACGATACGGATGGGAATTTCTATGCATGGTTCAGGGTGATGGGGAACCTTATTTGAGCAGGATGTACTTTCACCGTTAAATTCCCTTTTGTCGGGATGTTGCTGAATCGGGATTTGAGGAGGTATTTCCGTGACATACATCGACTGCGCCGGCGAATACACCGGAAAACGTCTGCGCACAGGCGTGACCTATGCATGGCGGTTGTTTGTCCCTGATAACGCGGGAAATGTTCAGCCTGGTCTGATCGTAACTCACGACGGCCTCAACAACGCGCAGGCAAAAGCGGCGCTGACGCTGGCAGAAGCGGGCGATATGCCGCCCTGCGCCGTGCTTGGTATCAGCCCCGGTGAAATGCGGCCGACTCTGCCGGGCGGTTTCGGACGGAACATGCGCTTCAACGATTATGATGTGTTCGATCCGGGCTACGTGGATTTTCTCGTTGACGAGTTGATCCCGTATCTTATCGGGCGTTACGGACTGAACGTTTCTCCCGCCCCGGATATGCACATGATCAGCGGCGGCTCCTCAGGCGGGATCTCCGCCTGGAACGGGGTCTGGTTCCGCAACGATTATTTCCGCCGCGCGTACCTGAGCAGCCCGACGTTCTCAGCGATGGCGAGGGGCAATATCGCGCCGGTGCATATGCGGCTGTTCGAAACCAAACCTATTCGCGTTTATATTGACTGGTCCGAGGATGAACCCGACGATTATTTCGGCAGCTCTTACTGCGCTGCTTTGGAAGCCCGCCTCGCGCTTCAGTTTGCGAACTATGATTTTGAATGGAGTTATCACCCCGGCGAGGGACACTGCAGCAGATACCTGAGAGAGGATTTTGCCGAAGAGGTCCTTCGTTTCCTCTGGAAAGACTGGGATACCGCGCCGATCCGTGTGCCGGGGTTGTCGAAACGAGTCGCCGGACTGATCGACGTCGCCGAGCCGTGGCATCCGACACCCTCCTTTCTTCCCCCGCGCCCGTCATGCGCCGCCGCGGGAGGTGTTTATACAATCAGCGAACGTGCCGTCATTTTTGAAAAAGACGGAACAAAGACCGTCGCAGCGGACGGATTTTCCGGGCTGACTGCCGTTGCGCTGTCATCTGATCTCTGGCGGCTGTATATCGCCGACTGTTCCCGCGCATGCATTTACGCCGCGACGGTTCAGCCGGACGGGGCTCTGACGGATATCAAAATGCTCTCTTCTCTGCAGACCCCGACCGACCCGCGCTTTCCCGGCGCATTCGACCTTTGCGTCACGGAGGATGACCGGATACTCGCAGCGACGGAACTCGGCGTACAGTGTATCCGTTCTTTCGGTCCGGTGGACGCGATCCTGCCATTGCCGGGGAATGCCGTGCCGAAAAAGCTCAGTCTCGCGGGGAATATCCTGTACGCCTGCTGCGGGGACGACGTATTTTGCCGAAAAATGAAGGTGCGTGGAACACAAAGCACGGAAGAGTCTTTGCCGCCGAAGCATACCGGGTATTATGATTGACAGACACGGGACGAATTCAATCCTTTTGATATTTTTATGGCTTCTTATTATTCTGGGATCTGATAACAATAAATCGGGATCTGTCTTTCAAAAATATACGAATCTGTTCAGGGAGGAACTGTTATGGAAATACTTTATCAGGCATTGAAAATGATTCTTGTTCTGTTGTTCAGCATCGGACAGCTCTTTTCGCCGGAGATCGCGGGCGGCGATTTCCCGCCGAGCGAGCCCGTCGAAAGAGGCGATGAAACGAAATACGTACAGATCAGCGCCGACGACGAGGGCTTCGACACCTGGCAGCCCGTCAAAGATCGCGGCGGCTACCGCTACGGCCCGTCGATGATCCTCAATTCCGACGGCAGCCTTGACGTCTGGAGCGCTTCGAACGGACCGGGCGATATGATCGATCTTGTGAGCTACAAGCGTTACTCGCCCGACTTCAAAGAGAGTACGAAAGAGGTCATTGCTCTCAAACCGACGGCAGAAAGCTACGACCATATGTGGACCTGCGACCCCGGGACCGTAAAGTTCGGCGATTATTACTATATCGGCTACACAACGACCGCGAATCCGGGCGGGATACAGAACGTCGTCTGCGTAGCCCGGAGCAAAAACCCGGAGGGCCCCTTCAATGAAAAATGGACGGGCAGCGGCTGGGGAACGGACGTTCAGCCTCTTTTCCCGTACACGGACGATCAGAACTGCTTCGGCGCAGGAGAGCCCTCTTTCGTCGTGATGGGCGAAACGCTTTACGTCTACTACTCATGGTGCAACGAGACCGGGGCGACCACCCGGGTCGCGACTGCCGACGCAACGGACGAAAACTGGCCGGCGACGCTTCAGTTCCACGGCGAATGCATCCCTCCGAAAAACGGAGGAGACTCTGCCGACGTCAAGTATTTTGATGAGTACGGCCGTTTTGTCGCCGTTTTCACCGAGAAACGCTTCTCCGATGAAAGCTACGTCGCCGTGTGGGAGTCTTTTGACGGCATCACGTTCCGTCCGAGCGGTTTCGTCAAAGCGAACACCTGCAAAAAGCTGCATAACTGCGGCATTTCCGGGCGCGCGGACGGCCACGTCGCCGCGGGCGATCCGGTTTACCTTTCCTACGCCTACGCCGGCGCGGACATCGATGGAATAAGCTGGGGCAACTGGGCCACAAGGCTGCACAAGGTCACCCTTTCTCTTGCGGACGAGCCGGACCTCGACGCGTCAGCCGTAACCAACAGCGACGTCGCCGTCACCCACAGAGACGTATGCCTTGTTCCCGAGGTCGTCACGATCAAGGCGGAGAAGCAGTCCTACACGATCAGCAAGAGCGAGCAGATCTGGGTAATGGCTTTTGATACGGATTATTACATCTTTCCGATCCTGTCCGGCATGAGCTTTGACGGCTATGATACGTCGGTCATCAGGATTGTCGGAACACGCATGTTCCCGGTGGCTCCCGGGGATACCCGCGTCTGGGTGCATTGGCACGGTTTTTCGGGTGATTTTGTCGTACACGTAACAGAATAGATTAAATATCAAAGAAAAGGCGTATTCGGTGACCACGGCATACAACAGAAATATGATACGCTTTTCACGCAACAAAAAGTGAATGGAGCGATAAATAAATGAACGTATATGATTTTGACGGAACGATTTTTTATTCGGACTGTTCTGCAGGATTTGCTCTTTGGTGTATGAAACGCCATCCAAAGTTATGGTTCACTTATTTTCCAGGTTTGCTTAAAAGCATAATCCGATACAAAAGAGGCAAGATCCCGAATTGTCACCTGCAGCGCAGGATGTTCAGTTATCTGACGATGATAGATGATTTTGACGAGCAGATTGAACGGTATTGGGATAAATATGAGTGCAGAATATCCGAATGGTATCTCGCACAGAAAAGCCCCGATGACCTTATTATCAGCGCGTCTCCCGACTGTATTATCGGGCCCATTGCAAAAAGACTCGGTGTGAACTACATGGCAACCGAATATGACCGTGAGTTCGGTGTGTTTCTGAACAATCTGATGTATGCAAAAGAAAAGGCAAAGTACATCTTTGACCACGGCTTTCCCGTAATAGATAATTTTTACTCGGATTCTCTTGCGGACACACCTCTTGCTTTATGTGCGGAAAAAGCTCATCTGGTAACGAACAAAGCAACCACCGTGATCGACTGGCCCGATCTGGATTCGGAAACCATGGAAAAGGTGAAAAAGAAAATCGACACCGGATGGACCGTTCATTTGAAAGATGATGAATAAACATGGCTCAATGAAAATGACCGATGCAAAAGAAAGCGTCAGTATGTTTATGACAATGCCGGGAGAATAATTATGAACACGTAGAATTTACACGGGCTTATCAGACGCTGCGAAGAAAACATCGATAATATCTGCAATGCGGATCACGATGAGCTGTTCAAATGGAAAGCGATGAAAGTCCGGCGGGACAAATGGTTTAAGCCGGATGATGCATTTGAGTCCTTCGCCGATCGGTTCACGGCGGCAAAAAAGGATTTCTCTTTGTTTATTGACAACGGCAGAATGCATCCGGGCTCCGGCGTGATCAAGCTGTGGGAGAAAGAACCGGAAACAGTCGAGCGGCTTTTCCGCGACGTCCTGTTTGCAGACGCGCACGGCGTCGTTTCCGCAGTACAGGACAATATGGAAGAATTCCTCTGTGAATACGAAAACCTGCGCTGCAGATATTTTCCCGGCAACCGGTCGTTCAAACAGGACAGGCATTCCGCATCTGTATTTCTTGCCATGAACGATCCCGATTTCAACTTTGTGTATAAGGCAAGCGAAGCGCAGATGATGGCAAAATACGTCGACTTCGGTTACAGCATCGGAGCCGGTATGAGCTTCAGTCTCCTGAATTATTACCGGCTGTGCGAAGAGATCGTTGCCGCACTCAAAGAACACGACAGTCTGTTGAAAAAGCATTTTGAAAAATTAACCGACGGATACTATTGCGACAAAACCCTTCACCTCCCGGCGTTCGACCTTATGTACTGCTGCCGTACATACAATTATTACAGAGGGCTCGTCGTGCCGTCGACCCGAAGAACAGTACGGAAACAAAACGCATCGCCGGCACTCACGACAAAAATGACGACGGTGGCAGCGTTTTGAGGCGAGCCGTAAAAAGACTGATCGCCTGGTTCCAGAAGCTGCTGCGAGTTCTCGGCATGTTGTAAATAAACGTACGGGCAGTCCGTCGGATCTCCGGCGGGCTGTTCCGGTTTTAACGGGTAATAAAAACGGTTTCGTTGCAACTTGACATCACGTTTATACCGTGATATAATCCCGAGGAATTGAAAACAGTTCGGTTGAAGCTTGCAGAAGAAGGCTACGTTCTTTGACTGTTTGCTGACGAGCTCCGGAGAATTCCGAGATGATCGGATGCCGAAGGTGCAAGGGGAATCATACCCCGAATCTCTCAGGCAAAAGGACGGAGTACAACGTGGAAGATTTCGCGTTCAGACAGTCAGCAATACTGTTGCCGGCTGTCTTTTTAATTTTTATATGCATCAGAAAGAAAGAAGGAACTCAGAGAATGTGGGAAAAACTGCTGACCGCGATAGAGAACGTAAACAACGCGGTAAACGGCGTCGTGTGGGGCTGGCCGGTGATCATCCTGATACTCGGCACCGGTATTTATCTGACCGTCCGCACCCGAGGTTTACAGATCACTCACTTTAAGGAATCGCTTAACACCACCATCATCCCGACCGTAAAGGGGCTCGGAAAGAAAAAAACGGCGGACGGCCGGCTTCGTTCCGTTTCTCAGTTCGAGGCCTTCTCCACCGCCATTTCGGGTACGGTGGGCACCGGCAATATCATCGGCGTGGTCTCCGCCATACTCACCGGCGGCCCCGGAGCCGTCTTCTGGATGTGGGTATCGGCGTTTTTCGGAATGGTCACCAACTACTCTGAAAACGTGCTGGGACTTTACTACCGTAAAAAAGATAAAAACGGCAACCTTTCCGGCGGCGCGTTTTACTATATCGCGAACGGACTTAAATGGAAGTGGCTTGCATATCTTGCCGCTGTGTTCTGCGTGTTCGCCGCGGTCGGTATGAGCGGAGTCCAGACGAACAAGATCTCCGGCACGCTGGCGGAAGCGTTTTCGAGGATCAGCGTAAATGCCGACGCGGATACCTTACGGCTGATCGTGGGCATAATCGTGGCTGTGATCACCGCCGTGGTAATCATCGGCGGCATCAGGCGCATCGGCAGGGTGGCATCCATGCTGGTCCCCGTTATGTCATTGCTGTTTATCGTTATGGCCCTGATCGCTGTTTTTATGAATATATCCCGTCTGCCCTCCGCCGTTGCCCTGATTTTCGGCAACGCGTTCAGCTTCAAAGCAGCAGGCGGCGGTATCCTCGGCTATTCTTTCGCTCAGGTCATTAAAAAAGGCATGGCGCGCGGCGTGTTCTCCAACGAAGCCGGCCTCGGCTCCTCGGTCATCGCGCACTCCGCTTCCGAGACCCGCGAGCCTGTAAAGCAGGGGCTTTGGGGCGTGTTCGAGGTCTTCTTTGATACCTTTGTGATCTGCACGCTCACAGCGCTTATGTTCCTCACCACTTATAACGTGGCTGACCTCTCGGCAGACAGTGAAGACAGCGTCATGTCCATGACCATGTTTTCCTCCAACTTCGGCGCTTTCGGCACGGCGGTGTTTTCCGTGATCCTGCCGCTGTTCGCGTTCACCACAGTGATCGCATGGTCGTATTACGGCGAGAAGGCGGTCGAGTTCTGCTTCGGATGGCTGAAGGAGGGCCGCAGCAAAATCGCGGTTTCTGTGTTCAAGGTTGTTTACGTGGTTCTTATTGCCGCTTCTGCCACGATCCACAGCGACCTGATCTGGGCGATCGACGACACCTTCAACGGTCTGATGGCAGTGCCGAACCTTATCTGTCTTATCGCTCTGGCCGGACTTGTCAGCAGGATCACCAGAAACTATTTTGACCGCAAAAAAAGCAAAGACGTGGAACCCATGCTCTCCGCTTATCCAGAGCTGAACGAGGAATTCGCCGCCGATATACGGACCGAAAACGAGGAGATGAAATAACGCCGTCATCAGTTTGTTCCGAAAATACGTTTTAATGTCGAATTTCCGCCGGTCCGGCAGTATTTGATTGACGGGAAAGATATTATGGCGTATAATTATTAAAAATCTGTTTGCTTTCAGTTCAAAAAAGAAAGAGGTATCGTTATGAGAAAAACCTTCAGAAAGATAATTCCGGTCATACTGTCGGCGGTGCTCATTCTCGGCGTACTGCCCGTTACGGCGTTCGCGGATGACAGCGGCACCTGCGGCAGCGGCGTCAACTGGACTCTGACCGGCGGCACTCTGGCGATAACCGGCAGCGGTGCAATGACAAATTACTCAAGCTCTTCATACGCTCCGTGGGATTCTCTGACGTCGCAGATCACGAAGATCACCGTCGGCGGCAACGTCAGCAGGATCGGCGACTACGCGTTTTACGGTTGCGACAATCTGACTTCCGTTGAGCTTGCTTCCGGTCTTGTTACGATCGGCGGCAGCGCGTTCTTCTATTGTGAATCCTTGACGGAACTTGTGCTCCCTTCGACCCTCGACAATATCATCAGTTCGGCATTTACACATTCCGGTCTGCAGAAGATAACCTTCAACGGCAGTCATTTGTCCGCCATAGGGAACAACGTTTTCGGCGGAACCGGACTGAAGAACGCAAAGATATTGGTCCCGAGCGGATTTACAGTGGGCGGTGAGTCCGCGGTCGCCGGAAAACCGGCAAGCGGTCTGTTCGCGGGCAACTACGTCGGCTTTACCAACGGCAAGGCCACGGTCGTATGGGAGGATTATGACGGAACGGTCCTCAGAACGGATGCCGACGTGACTGCGGGTAGTATACCGGACTACGGCGACTTACCCGAAAGAGCCGCGGACGCGAATTACGAATATGTATTTGACGCGTGGACTCCCGCTCCGGCGGAAGTTTCCGGCAACGAGATCTACATTTACAAGGCGACTTATACGCAGTCGGTATCGGGCTATACCGTGACGTGGCTTAATTGGGACGGCGAAGAGCTTGAAAAAGACTCGGGTCTGTCCGTCGGAGTGACTCCGTCCTACGACGGTGAAACGCCGGCAAGAGAGTCCTCGGCGTCAACGGATTATACTTTCGCCGGCTGGACAGACGGTACGAATGAATACGGTCCTGATGACGTTCTTCCCGCCGTGACGGGCAACGTCACCTATACCGCGCTGTTCTCAGAAAGCACCAGGAAGTATACGGTCGAATGGGTCGTACTCGGGCAGACCGTGGAAACGGATGAAAACGTCGAATACGGGGCGGCTCCTTCCTATGAAGGCGACACGCCGGAACAGGAATCCACAGCGTCAACAGTTTATACTTTCGCCGGCTGGACCGACGGCACGAATGAATACGGTCCTGATGACGTTCTTCCCGCCGTGACGGGCAATGTCACCTATACCGCGCTGTTCTCCGAAAGCACCAGGACGTATACGGTCAGATGGGTCGTGCGCGGGCAGACCGTGGAGACGGATGAAGACGTCGCATACGGGGACAGGGCGCGCTATAACGGCGACATGCCCGCGGCTTATGAGGAAGACGGCTGCAAATACGTATTCGCGGGCTGGACGGACGGCGAAAACGTATGGCGTTCGGATCTTCCCGAGGTCTGTTCGGACCTGACTCTGTCTGCTTATTACAACAGACAGAAATATACATCCTACGTGGACGCAAACGGAGAAGATCAGTCCGTATGGGCGACCGTTATCGACGGAAATGAAGAGATACAGCAGATCGACGGCGATAATTGCGTGATCATCGGCGAGCAGCAGCTCGAAACGTGGTACGTCGTGGAAAACGCAGTCTATTATTCCGGTGTAAACGACGTGAACGTGTTTTTCTTCGGACACGTTTCGGTCATACTGGGCGACGGGGCCCTGTTTGACGTGCCCGGCAATATCTCCGGAGTCGAAGATGATACGGGTTCGCTTACCTTCTACGGCCAGACCGCCGGCGACGGAGCGGCTTATTTTGACCGGATTACCAGTCCGGAATGGCGCTCGGACGCTCTCAGGATCTTCGGCGGAAAGGTGACTGCGAATCACATTGTCGGCGAAAGGTTCTCGCTCATTCAGAATGCAGGCGAGCTGACTGTTAACTCCGATCTCAATATAAGCGATACGGTCACTTTCTGCGGCGGCAGGCTGACCGTGAAAGGCAGCGCCAGCACAGGACTCATTACTCTTGATCCTGCCGGCTTTGACGACAGTGTAATGTTCAACCTGTTCGATTCACTCATCATGATAGCCCAGGACAAACGGATGACCGACGGAGAAAACGTATATTCCGGCATGCTGAACAGCAACGAGCTTCGTGCGGTGCAGGGCAAGACTCTGAGACTTTATCACGATCACGTTTACGGCCAACCCGTATGGTCGTGGGGCGAGGGCAATGTTTCCGCCACCGCGACGTTCACCTGCACTGTCGAAGGCTGCGGCCATACGGAGAGCCTGACCGATGATGAACCCGAACTGACGGAAGTCACTCCGGCTGCCGTATGTGAAGTGGACGGCACAGCGAAATACGTCGCGAAAGTGCTCCTCGGCGAAACGGAATACACCGACGAGACCGACGTTTTCGAAATTGAGGGCTCCGGTCTGCCTCATGATTATCGGTTCGATTCCTTCGTATGGTCCAAGTCCGGCAATTCCGCTCAGGCAAAGCTCGTCTGCTTCTATAATCCGCAGCACGTGACCTATGAGGATGCCGAAATGTCCCAGCAAAAGGTTGCGCCCACCTGCACCGAGGACGCAAAGATCATCTACACGGCGACTTACGGCACATACTCCGAGAACAACGAAGTGACCGTATCCGGCACCGCGTGCCATACCTACGGCGATCCCGTATGGACGTGGACGGAGGAATATACGGCGACCGTCACCTTTACCTGTGTGAATAATGACGACACGGTTTCTCCCGATGTCACTGTGACAAGCGACGTGACTCTGCAGCCCACAGCGACGACAGCCGGCGAAAAGACCTATACCGCCACCGCGGAATTCAACGGCGAGACCTATACCGATACCAGGACGGAAGTATTGCCCGCGACAGGAGAAACGGACGATCCCGGCGAGCAGGACACGCCCGGCACTCCCTCCGGACAGAATCTCTGCAAATGGTGCGGCGAGCCTCATACCGGTTTTTGGGGTAAGATCGTGGGCTTCTTCCACAGCATTCTTTACTTCTTCGCACACCTGTTCGGCAAGAGATAAACGGTCAGAACAAAACGGCGGCTCCTTACCCGGGGCTGCCGTTATATTTGGTGTGATCAATAATCGATTTCGTTTTTCCTGTGAGAAAAGACCCGCTTCCCCATCCTGATCCATCCGAACGGGAGCAGATATTTCGGGATAATTACCGATTTTCACTATTGATTTTGTCTGCTTGTTTTGCTACATTTATAAGCGGAAATGGAATGGATTTCAGCTTTGACCGGCAAGTATAACGATTCGTTCCATTGTATTCTGAAAAGGAGAATTAATGACATGCCGTATAATGACAATCAAATTTCAGACGATTATAAAACCGAATACCGCAAAGACAGTACAAAACTCTGCACGATAATATCCTATCTTATAGGCGTCAGCTGGGATCTGTGCAGGCATTACATCGAAAAAGACGAAGAATTATTCAGGGAACTTGATAAAAGACCCGAATGTCGGATAATCAGGCACCTGTGCAGCGTTCGCTCAAATCTTATGCTCAGGTTTGATGAGACGAACAGGCTTATAAAATACGAAATGCTCAATCTTAACAGGCAGGAGGCATATAAGGACGACATACGGGCGCTTGAAAAGGATGAAGTGGATATACTCAGAACAAATTATGACGCGAATCAATACTTATTGCTCGTGAACAAATATATCGCGGATAATATAAGCGAAGTCAGAAGCGTATTTCCGGAATGGGTCAATTGGGACTACATGAAAAGCCTGTTTATCATGCCGAAAGGCCAGAAACTTGATCAGGTCATAAATGAATCAAAAAAATACAATGCAAACAGAAGTCTTTATCCTTACACAAGATACATAAACTGGCAGCCGGAGAACGAAGGGAATATCCTTATCTCAGATAAAAAATTTGTCAATGTGGTTTACAGACAGCATGATGACGTTTTCACGGATATATCAAAAGTCAAGGATGCGAGTGATGACGTTGTTGCCAATATCTATGATTTTATCAACGAAAGCGAATCGATACAGATAGCCGTTGACTGTGAGAACAGTGACGCCTTCAAGCTGGCATCTACGCTTACCCAGCTTGACGACAATGAGATAAGAAAAATAGACAAGATCGTCCTTTACGACGACGTCCATACCACAAATGCGTGGAGTTATATTGGCGCTATCACTCACATCCCGACCGAGCGTATTCTGATAGAGCGCGTCAAAGATGACAAATCCCTTGTTGATATCAGGATGGCTATGGGCATATCAAAGGCGTATTACAGTGATGAAGCGGAGTCTTTTATCCTTTTATCTAGTGATTCGGATTTCTGGGGAGTGATCTCCGCGCTTCCTGACGCGCATTTTCTTGTTATGGCTGAAAGAAGCAAATGCGGACCGGACATTCAGAACGCACTGAGAGAAAACAAAACGTACTTTTGCTTTATAGACGATTTCTGCACTGCGAATATCGAAGCATACAAAAGGAATATACTGATAAACGCGCTTGAAGATAAGATAGGAAACCTTGTTTGTATCGACGCGATGGGTCTTGTGGAAGAATTGTATTCGGAGCTCAGAATTGATGCCGCTCCTGCAGAAAAACAGAACTTCTATGAACGGGTGATCAAAAAGATCAAGGTCGGGATCGACACGGACGGGATGCTGAGGCTTAAAATTCCGGATGCGTGAACGGCGTATCAATTGTGATTGTCGAAAGAATAGATCTGTATTACAGAAAAAACATCAGAATAAATGACTGCTGCAGATGATATCGGTAAGCGTGAGCCGGGTGTTCTGCTGTAATGCGGCTGAAGTATCAGGAAGTTTCCCCGAAGGGCTTTTCGGGGAGGCTTTTTTGTTCTTTACCACTTTGTGGGTATAGATTTCTGCATACACATATGGTATTATTTAACAAAAGTAAGACAGATCGACGTTTTTGTTTCCGAAAGGGCGCATCATGAAAGACAAAACTCTCCTGAAACGCCATATATTTCTGTTCTCGCTGATCCTGTCGGTCGGCGTGATCCGGGTTTTGCTGGATCAGATCCTGATGCTGCCCGACGGCTGCGTTACCGCGCTGATCTTTATCTCTTTATACGCTTACTGGACACGGACCTGTCAGCAGCGGTTTTCGCAGAAGCGGGTCCGGCTGATGATCACGCTTATCGGCGTATTTGTTATCTTGTTCGTTCTGCTACGGTTGTTCAGGGTGGAATACTGTCTGCCGTATTCCGCGTCTTCCCGCTACGTATGGTATCTTTATTATATACCGATCACTTTGCTGCCGGCTCTCAATTTTCATGCGATGATGTACGTGGGAAGGCCGGACAGCGCGGCGCCCTCGTGCCTCTGGAACCTGATCTATATACCGGTCATTCTTATGAGTACAGGCGTGCTCACTAATGATCTTCACCACCTCGCTTTCCGTTTCCCTGCAGATATGGTGGCATGGGATGACAGATATACGCACGGCCCGCTGTTTGCGGTCGTGACGGCATGGGTAGTCATTCTGAGCGTTTCCGTATATTTTGTTCTGATCAGAAGCTGCATCAACCGCAGACTTTACCGGAATCTGTGGCTTCCGGCGCTCGTGGCTGTGCTCGGTCTGACGTACAGACTCAATTATTCGTTCTATACGATATATGACGTCGGGGAAAGATTCTTTCTGCAGAGTATGTACGAGCTGCCCGAGCTGATGGGCGTTATCTGGATCGCCACATGGGAGAGCGCGGTCGCTTCCCGGCTTTTGCCATCCAACAGGGGATACATGGAGCTGCTGGAAGTCTCTTCTTTGCGTGCCGGTATCACGGATGATACGTTTACCGTAAGACAGCGATTCGGAGATACTCTGTGTCCCACCGAAGATCAATTCAGGTCAGCTGCGGACGGAGAGCTTGCTCTGGAGGGCGGAGATACCGTCCTTAAGGCGCGTCAGGTGCGGGGCGGCTGGTTTTATTGGTCCGAGGATATGCGGGAGCTGCGCGAACTGAACGAGGCTCTGGAGGATACCGCCGATTATCTGGTAGAGGAGAACGCCGTGCTGCAGCAGGGCGCCGAGATCGAGGAAGAACGCCGGCGCACCATGCACAAGACCCGTCTTTACGACGATATCTCACTTCGCATCAGACCGCGTCTCGGGAACCTTGATATGCTTCTAGAAAGCGCCCCCGCGCAGGAAGAAGAGTTTGAACGTATGCTGAAGGATTGCGCTGTGATCCTTGCGTTTCTGAAGCGCTTCTCCAATTTGCTTCTGCTTGCAGACGAACATGGCGGGGCTTCCTCGTATGACCTCTTCCTGTGTCTGCATGAATCGGAGCGCGCGCTGAGCGGGCTCGGCGCGGATTGTACGCTCTGTATCCCCGATGATGTGCAGCTGCCTGGAAAGACTGCAGCAGATCTTTACGAAATCTTTGAGCTGCTGCTGGAGAACGAACTGTCCCGTCTGAAAGAAGTCCGCGTCAGCCTTTCTCCGAAGGGTGAAAAGAGCGTCTTCGTTGTCGAATACGGCATCCAGCCTTCCGCAAACCCGGACGGGCTTATCATGGCAGCAGACGTGCGTGCCTGTGCGGAACGCGTCGGAAAGACATCGGTATATAATGACCGTTCAGGCGGACATCTGCGCGTCGAATTCGGAAGAGAGGAGGCTGTGACATGAGCTTTTCTCAGCTTCCCGCACCGCTTATCGTTCTTTCCGGCTTGCTTCTTTTTGTTTCGCTCACGTTATCCGTGATCTGTTTTACCTGGGCGGTTCGTTTCCCGGGCGGGAGACGGTTCGCGCTGTACAGCGGCCTTGTTTTCGTGCTTTCGGCGCCCTTTGCGTTCGGCGTGGAGCACGTTTTGTGGAGCAGGAAGCATCCGGACTTCTCTTCCGCCTACGGGACCCTGACGGCTTCTCTCCCTGCGTGGCTGATCCTTCCGGCGGCCCTTGTTCTCTTCGCGGCGGGCGTGTCCATCCTGTTTTGTTTCCTGAGACATCGCGGCGCGGCTCTGTGCGAGGAATCTGTTTTTGAGGGACTTGATTTCCTGCCGGAGGGAGTGGCTTTCAGCGACAGACACGGACTGCCGGTCCTGGTGAACAATCAGATGCACGAGATCCTTTACGACGCCTTCGGGCTTGCCACGATGGATCTTGACTATATGCACCGCAGGCTGGACCGGAGCGAACTCGAGCCGGGCTGCAGCAAGGTGCCGTATGAAGGCGGCTTGTATCTGATTATGCACGACGGCAGGGTCTGGGATCTGCGCGAAACGTCCGTGACCGTGAACGGAAGCAGCTTCAGGGAGCTTCTGGCGTTTGACGTGACCAGTCTTTACCGCGGCAACGAAGAGCTGAAAGAGCGAAACGGGCGTCTTGCCGCAGTAAACGAGCAGATCCGCGAATACAGCCGCAATATGGACGGCATCGTGCGTGAAAGGGAGATCCTGAAAGCCAAGATCCGTCTTCATGACGAGTTCGGCAAAGCGCTGCTTGCCGTACGCGGTTATCTTTCCGGGCTGAACAGAGACCGTGAAGCGCTGCTGGAACTGTTGAAAGCGCCTGTTTTCCTCTTTCAGAATGACGGGGATGAATCCCGGCAGGAGGATTCCGTTGCCTTACTGGAGGAGGCGGCAAAAGCCATCGGCGTCACGATCCGTTATGACGGCGTTCTGCCGTCGGCGCATACGGAGATCCTGAGCGTCGCGATCCACGAATGCCTTACGAATACCGTGAAGCATGCCCGGGGACATAATCTGTACGTAAAAAGCACGGATGAAGGGGACCGCAGGCGCGTGGAATTTACAAACGACGGCATGGCGCCGTCAGAAGAGATCCGGGAGACCGGCGGACTGAAGAACCTTCGCGTTTTATGCGAACGCGGCGCCTGCCGCATGACGGTGGAAAGCAGCCCGCAGTTCCGTCTGATCCTGGAATTTGATGAGGCAGCAGGCAGCAGGTGACAGTGCGTCAGTGGATAGTGGAAGGATGGAAGGAATAATATGTGACAATCCTTAACTCGTAACTCGAAGCTTTCATACTTCATACTTTGGGCCTTCCGCCCGCAAGGAGGATTCGGAATGAAAAAAACACGCGTTATGATCGTGGATGATCAGGCGGTTTCCAGACGGATGTTCGAAATGTATATCGAGCATTCGGAGCGTTACGAGCTGGCGTACACTGTGAAGTCTGCGGCAGTTGCCGATATTTACCTTTTCAACAACGACGTGGACCTGATCCTTATGGACATACTGATGAGCGACGGTTCCAACGGTCTGGAAGCCGCACGCAAGATCAAAAGGGATTTCCCCCGTATCAGGATCATAGCCGTCACAAGCATGGTGGATTCGCAGTTCCTGTCCCGCGCAAAGGAGATCGGCGTTGACAGCTTCTGGTATAAGGAAGCGGACGAGATCGACATTATGGACGTCATGGACCGCACGATGGCGGGGGAGTCCGTTTACCCTGACGGTCCCATGACAGTGCGGATGGGTAACATCATGAGCACCGATATCACAGGGCGTGAACTGGAGGTGCTCAGGGAGATCACCAGCGGCGCTTCCAATGCAATGGTCGCGGAGCGGCTCGGTATCACTGAGGGTACGGTGAAGGTTCATGTGCGCAACCTGCTGCGGAAGACGGGTTATTCCAGCCGTACCGAGCTCGCCATCAAGGCGAGAATGCTCGGCGCAGCGGTTATACCGGAGGATACGGCGTGAGAGCGAAAATCCTTACGGATTTTCTGAAAGAATAATGAACAGTTGAAATTATGGTGGGTATGCATTTATGTATACCCACTTATATATACCTCCTACTGGGAATTGTATCGCTTGTTTTATGGATTTATAATAACATTGGTATAAAAATGTAGATTTTTATCATCTTTATTATTAATATACATTGCACATTATCCGGGAACGTGTCCTTTGTCGGGGGGATGTTTTGATGACATACAGTTTGAATAAAAGGAAAGGAAGATACAGTATGCGGTTCCGCGTGCTGTGTCTGCTTATGGCTGTCGTCATGGTGCTGCCGATGGGCAGCAGCGCCGAAGGCTTTGTTTCTCCCGTTCAGGCGCTCTCTTCCGGCATTGTTAAACTTGCTTCCGTTGCTTTGTCCTCTGTCTCTGACGCACTCTCCGAACTCGGCGGGGCCCTTTCCGACAAAATGGGTTCTCTCGGCAACGGGTTCAAAGACGGTATAGACAGCTTCCTGACCCTTCTGAGTCTTGATCCGCCGGACGGCGACGGCGACGAGGATCCCCCCGCGGATCCCCATAACCTTGCGCAGGTCTACTGGAACCCTTCGCCCGAGGATACTCTTGCCCCGGACGGGACCATCATACTTCTGAAAGGTGACGACGAGAATTCCGGCGAAGACGATACACACCCCGTGCTCACCTGGGAACGGGCGCTGTCGCTTGTCTCCCCGGGCGGCACTATCTGGGTCATGACCATGGAGACCGTGCTTTATTCCGATGACCTTCCTGTCACTGTCCGCGACGGCGGTCTTGTTGACGGGGAAGACGCGACTCAGGTGACAGAACTCAAATTCTACCCCGGCAACTCTTTCCTTATGGCGAGCGCGATCGAAGAGACGATCAGCCCCATCGGCGCGAGTCTTACGCTGAAGAATCTGAAAATGACAGACAAGACCGTGGATGAAGACCCGGAAGATCAGAACCGTCTTATCAACCTTAACGGCGGTACGGTCACGCTTGATTCCGGCATGGAAATGCGCGGCGACGTGCGTATCGAGATGTTCTCGGACGAGACGGACGAAACCTCCTCGCCGGAGATATTTATAACCGAGGAATTCATGAACGATTTCGACGCGAACGTGGATTTCACAGTCCATTTCGATACCGACAGCCAGCACCACACCAACAGCGGAGACAGAGTAGCGTTCGACTTCCTTGTGTTCCCCGACGGGTTCGACGTGGAGCCGGACGACGGATCATACAGCATACTTGACAATGTCCATCTCGATCCGCTTCTTCAGGAGCCGAGGGGTGAAGACAACCTTATATGGAACGTCCGTAAAAAAATCGGCAGCGATAATATAGTGGAGATCTTCCTTGTGGAGCCCTACGACGGATGCGTCTACGTCTCCGGCGAGGGCAACGACGCCTGGGAGGGACTGTATTACTATCGTCCCGTGCGCACATTCGAGCGCGCCCTGGAGATACTCATGGGCAACGGCGGCGATCTTTCCTACGCCGCATTTATAAGCGACAACGTTACGACCATAAACGAATACCGCCAGATGCACGGCGAGTTCGTTCCTAACGAGGGGCTTATACGCATCTGCGGCGCCCCCGTACAGGTGACGGATACCCGGACCTGGAGCATGCCACAGGAAACCTACTGGGACCGCGGTCCCACCGGCAGAAAGCTGGACAGCAACGGCAACCCCTACCCGCGGGTGGACCACTCGTGGGTGGAGCGTTACAGGCATTACGTCGGCGATATGATCGAGGTTAGTGACGGCGGCGAGCTCACGTTTGCCGATATCACGGTCAAGGGAATGAAATCCGAGGCTAAGCCTACCGGTTCCATCCTTCTGGTGGAAACAGACAGCAAAGCGATCCTTTCTGCGGATTCCCTGCTTACGGATAACCAGGCCGTGGAAGGCGGCGGCGCAAGACTTGTCGGTCCGAATGCCGAGCTCGTTATGGAAGGTGGAAAAATCACGAACAACCTTGCGACCCGAAACGGTAACACCGGCAGGGGCGGCGGCGTATATGCTCACGGCGGTATCCTGACGATGAACAGCGGCGAGATCACGGATAACAGCGCCGATCAGGGCGGCGGTATCTACGCGGACCGTTATGAGCAGATGGCGGAGGATCCCATCGTGATCTTTTCCATAGGGCGTATCTGCCTTTACGGTGAAAGCGTTGTCACTCGCAATAAAGCGCGGGAGGGCGCAGGCGTATTCGTTAAGAATTCCGACACGGTCATTCTCCCGAATGACGCCACGGATGAAAAGATCGCCGAATACGATTACGGCACCGATACGTTTTCGGGCGTGTGCTGCATAAGCGTAACGGGCAACACGGCGAGCGTTCTCGGCGGCGGCTGGTTCGCGGAGGACTGCACTCTTACCGTCGACGGAGCGGAGATCACCGGCAATAAGGTCCTGATGAACGGTATCACACACGCCGCGGGCGGCGGTATTGCCCTGCGTCGTGCCTTCCTTAAAATGGTGAACGAATCTTCGGTGCACGATAACTTTGTAAGATGCGATTCTGCTCCGGGCAATGCTTCGTATACCCTTCAGGGCGGAGGAATATATTCCACCTCCGCGCCGGCTGCGCTGAAAGACGGCGACACGATCACGAAGTATTCCATAGATATCGAATCGGGCTGTTCGCTGTACAATAACTATATAGACTCCAGAAAGACAAGCGGCAGCAACCAGAACTCTGCCAACGGCGGCGCTCTGTGTATCGGCGGCGCCTCGGGCGCTGCGGTCCGAATAGACGGCGAAGTATACTGTAATTATACTTACAATTCACGTTATCCCTATACCAATGCCAGAGGCGCCGGACTTTATCTTGTAAGCGTGAACTCCTGGCTCGGAGAGCACTGCCGCGTGCACGATAATATCGTCAAAGATCAGGGCTATGCTTACGGCATGGGCGTTTTCAGCAACGGAGGCGCGCTGCATCTGGACAACTGTGAAATAGATCACAACATCCGCACGATACCGTCGCCGAATACCTATTATTACGGTTACGCATATTATACCTACGGCGGCGGCGTTTACAAGACAGGCGGAACCGTTGATTTCAACGCCTGTACGATCCATGACAATATCATTCAGGACAGCCCCTACGTGCAGACGCAGAGGGGCGGCGGAGCATTTTTGGAGAACCTTTCGACCGTGACGATCGAGCCGGGTATGAAGATATACAACCATACCGGCTACACCCAAGGCGGCGGTATTTACATAAACTGCACCAGCTCCGACAATCCCGTTACCGTGTTCACTTCGACTGAGACAAATGATCTGTCCGAATATGCCGAGATCTACGGCAACCGCTGCACAACGGGAGATTACTACGGCTGCGGCGGCGGTATTTACGTTTACGGGTCGCAGCGGATCGACCTTAAATGCCTGAAGATATATGACAATATCGCGGGTTACGCGGGCGGCATGTACGTGCAATACAACAAGCTGGCGGATCTCGATCGCTGTATCTTTACGGGCAACCGGGCGGAGGGCAGCACCTATTATGACAATTCCAGCGATTCGGAGCTTGCCGTCTGCGGTTCCGGCGGCGCGTTTTATTACTTCGCCAATCAGAGCAAAAACACCGATCTCAAATTCACCGCATGTGAGTTTTATAACAACTACGCCAGAGACAAGGGCGGCGCGGTCTACCTTTGGAACGAGAACAGCGGCTACTATTATTCCACCACCAGTTCCTCTTTCTATTACTTCCGTCCGGTGTTCGATTCCTGTATCTTCGGCGACGGCACGGCGGCGAACGCCAACCGCTGCAACACCGATTCCGGACGCGGCGGCGCCATATTTCTTCGCGGCGGCGATATGACCGTCACCGGTGCGAGCGTGTTTGACGGCAATTCCGCCTGGTACGGCGGCGCGATCTTTGCGCTTCACAGGTATTATCCCGACAGGGGCGTCGCCACACGGATCACGGCGGCGGATTCTGCCGTTGTTTTCCGCAATAACTATGCCTCGAAGCGAGGCGGCGCAATCACTAATTCCCGGGGACCTTTGATCATCAGCGGCGGCGGGAACCGCGTGATTTTTGAAAATAACTCGGCCGGCGAATGGGGCGGCGCGATCTACTCCTATCAGGGAGATGTGCGCCTTGACCACTGCGATTTTATCAATGACGGAATGCAGTGGGTCGAGCCCGAAGCGGGCGAGAGCGAGGGCCATTGGGAACCCACCGCCTGTAAAGGCCGTTCCCTTGCCAGCTATCAGGCGTATATCTATCTGGACGCGTCCTCCGTTACGGCGGATGAGTTCTATCTCCATAATTTCGGCAGGACGACGTCCCACCCTCGCAGCAACATCAGGCTCACGGGTGCGCCGAACGCTGCCTTCGGCGTACTGAAGGTGGACCTCAACATTACGGCCAACACCTATTACCGCGACGGCGATATCGTGGTGGAAGCTACCTCCTCGGTGACGGATTGCACGCCTTACCTCGATAATTTCGAGCTGGTGGGAGCCGCCGCCGCCGTGTATAACCTCACGCCGGTGGGTAAAAACCTTGTGCTCGCGCCCAAGATCGTATATATTGACGGTATCGACGGCGACGACTCCAACCCCGGCGACCTGCCCACCCGCGCCGTGAAGACCTTCCCGGTCGCGCGGCAGAAGCTGGTGGAGCTGCTGGAAATGAACCCGGAAGCCCCGCTCAAGATCTGTATCGTGAATACCGTGACGATCAACGCCGAGAGCACAGTCGACGAGAGCACATGGACGTTCGACGGTTACAAGATGCCCCATCTTGATGAAGAGACGGGCGAGCGCGACGGCACCTACGTGCAGATACCGCAGGTACTGATGCAGGCGTATATCGCCGACAACCGGCTGAACCAGAAGGGAAAGGCCCTGATCGACGTAAAAGGCGGTGATTTCACCTTCGACGGGATCACCCTCGACGGGAACCGCTCCGCCAAGCCCGCCAACGGCGCGAACTACGGCATTAAGATCTATAACGACGGGACGACGCTCGGCAAAGCGAAGATCAAAGACGGCGCCGTGATCCAGAACCACCGCAGCGGCGTTTACGGATACGGCGGCAACGCAGATACGAAAATCACTGTTGAGATCGGGGATTCGACCTTCAAAAACTGCGACCTCAACGCCAACAACAGCTACAGCGGGAATACAACGGGCGACAGGGACTACACCTCGGCAGGCCTGACGCTCAACCACGCGGACCTGACGATGAATGTCGTCACGTTCACTGATTGTCTCAGCTACTGCGTAGGCGGCGGCATCGTCCTGCGTAATTCGACTGCCGACGTTACGACCCTGACCGTTAAACGCTGCCGCGCTGCCTATCCGGATAACCGCAGCAACTACGGCTCATACATTAATAATACATATTATAATTATAATGCTTACCTCAACGGCTTAACCCGCCGGAAATCCACGGGTGGCGGCGCGCTTTTCATCAACTCGGACGCCGTGATGGCCGATTCGCTCTTCGAAGAATGTTCGACCGCTCAAACCTCTTACGTATACGGCGGCGCGCTCGGCGTATGGGGCGGCGCGCTTGAGGCTACGAACGTCGTTTTCAATAAAACCGGCGATCAGGCCGCGAAAAACAGCAGCGGCGCTTTAGTCAACAACGGCTATTGCTACGGCGCGCTTCACGTCGGCAACGGCGCGGACGTGACGCTGAACCTGTGCACGTTCACAAATTGTTACGGCTACTACGGCGGCGCGATCGTACTCGATATAGGCGAATACACACAGCAAAACATAAGCGGCAGCACCGTTTACAGGGGCTATTATGCGCCTACACTGCACATCAACGGCTGCACCTTCGGCGGAAGCAACGATAACAGCAACTACGCCTATTTCGGCGGCAGCGTGATCTTCAGCCAGGGTCTCGGCAACACATACTACACGTGCAAACCGCAGGTATATATCGACGGCTTTGAGCAAGAGGTCGATGGGGAGACCGTCGTTACCCCTACAACGATCACTTACAACTGGGCAAGGAATTATTACGGCGCGATTTTCGGTTTTTATACCGATTTCCACATCAAGAACGCCGTCATAAACAATAACAGGAACGAATATCAAACCTGCAATTATTACAACAGCTACTACCATTGGATGGGCGGCTCGGCGATCTACGTGGACAGCGGCAGCCTTTCGATGGATACATGCACGGTCAAAAGCAACGTTTCATGGCCGCAAAACAGCGACAGTTACACCTGTGGCGGCGCGATCACGGTGTGCGGGCGCGACAACAACCATCGTGATGCTTCCCTTGCGATAAAAAACACCACGATTTCAAATAACCGCGTCGACAGCACAGCCAATTCAAACAGTAAGTATCAGTACGGCGCGGGCGTTACCTGCCGCTGGACAAGCAGCGTACTGATCGAGGACTCGCTTCTCAGCTCCAACGTTAATTCCCTGCACACAAGCCTGAATACGGCGCAGGTTTACACTTCGCTTTGGGGCGGTGGGATGTTTGGCACATACTGTTCAGCGATTGTTCTGAGGAATAACCAATTTTTAAACAACCGCGTTCAGCAGAACCATTCGCCGCGTGTGGGCGGCGCGGGTTCGGCTGCATATTTTGAGTTTTCTTCTGTCATACTCGAAAACGTTACGGCGTCGGGCAACCACTATTATAACTCGTCAGGCAACACTGTTTACAACAAACCGGAGTTTGAGTTTGCATGTCCTGAATATATCGGCTTCAAATCAAACGTCAGCGTCGAAGGAGATATTTCTCTGAGGCGTACCAACACTCCCATCACGCTCCTCTCCCCGCTCAGCGGCGAGGGCGAGCTGAAGCTGCTCTTCGACGAGACCTACCTCGGCAGGCATATCGTATGCGGCTATACGGACGATGAGAGCGAGGAGACCTACGCCGAAAACCACGTTTATACCGGCCTTCCTTCCGATTTCCCCAACGAAACGGGTGAGGGGACTTTGAATGCGTGGGATTATCTTGATGAGAATTCCTCGCCGCGTTTCGTTGCGGCTGAAAAGTCCGCAGCCCGCAACCTGTATCTTGGATCGGGTGCGGATTATGAGGAATACAACCACGATATCATTGTTGAAAACGATGTCGACGTCTATCTTGACGGACAGACGGGCGTTGATCCCACAGTTGACGCCGACGGCGAAATCATAAGCTTCAATGCCGACGCAAGCGGTATCGTGCACAACGGCCGCTCGCCGAAAAAGGCGGTAAAGACCTTTGCAGCCGCAAAAAAGGTGCTCGAGAGCAGTACCGATGGCGGGAATATCATCGTCTGCGGGCGCGTCGACGTCACGGGGGAAGAAAGCTGGACGCTTGCAGGCTTTTCTAATAAGCACGGCCAAAGCTGGCAGCCGAAGCTCTTAAGATACAACAATCCAACTGTCTCGTCCTACGACGCCCGCTACACAGGCTATCTTATAAACGTGCAGTCCGGCGGCAATCTGACTCTGGACGCGATAGAGATCGACGGCGTTTCGACCGAGAATGAGACGGTCCGCATCTTCAACTCTCTGATCAATGTTTCCGGCGGTCAGCTCATCCTCCGCGGAGGGACGCGCCTTACGAACAACAACTCCGAAAAGGGCGGAGCGGTCTCCGTAACGGACGCAAGCTCCGTCGTTGAAATGCTTGATGCCACGATCGATCATTGCACCGTCGACGTCAACGACTACACGGGAGCGCAATACGGCTACGGCGGCGCGTTGTACGTCACGGGCGGCGAGTTCCGCATGATGTCTGACGATTCTCTGATCACAGCCTGTGGCTGCACTTACTTAAGAATCGGCTCCTCGCGTAATGAATACTGTTACGGAGCTGCCGTTTACGTGAACGGCGGCAGGTTCCGCATGCTGAACGGCAAGATCACGGATTCTCAGCTCTTCCGTCCTGCATCATCTGTTAATAATAGTTCATATAGCCGTAATATCTACGGTGCGGTATGCGTTGATGGCAACCGGTACAACGAGGAGACGAAGGAGGGCTCGCTGATGGAAATCGGCGGCGAGGTCTCCTATAATTTCCTTAACGTCAATGACCAGGACTTCAGGATGCCCTCCACATACGACAGTAACAAAGACTATCCTATGTACATATACGGCTCGGCGATCGCGATGTATAACAACGGGCTCGGGTACATCATGGGCGAGAGGACCGTTTCGTTTGAAAGCTCCCCCTCGGGCGTAAGGGAGGTCGCATCCCCCGGCGGCAATATTGTCGGCAACCGCACGCGCGGCCGCGTGAACTACGGCATAGTGTATATCAAGGGCAATAATCGCAGCGATTTGAACAACACCGCGCTCTTGAGGATGACCGGCGGCGTCATTGACGGCTGGAATCATATCGATTCAACCTATTCGACGTACCCATACATAATTTATATATGCGACGCCGGCGGATTTGAGATGAGCGACGGCAAGATCCTCATGGATTATTGTTACCAAGGTATTTACGACTACGGTTACCAGAACACTTTCACGATAAGCGGCGGCGAGATCTTCAATAACACCTACAATATGCAATACACGATTTACGTATACGATAACGTGGCGCGTATCCAGGGCGGCCGGATCCACGGGCGGACGGACAAACGGGGAACCGGGATTTATGCATCCTACGGCCAGATAAACATCTCCGGCGGCGAGATCTACGACTTCTCCACCTGCGTCGATTGCAGTGACTACGCCTGGGGTTTCAATATGTCCGGCGGAAAGATCCACAGCGCATCAAGCAGGGGAATCTATTTCTACAGCTACGGGAACAAAAGCATCTCCGGCGGCGAGATCTGCAACTGCCCCTACGGTATTGAGGACAATACCTATTATAATTCAAGCTACGACAGAGGTTACGTCAACATCAGCAAGGTCGACATCCATGACTGTACCAAAGCTGCCATTTATAAACGCAACGACGCCACACTGAACATCAAAAGCGACAACGTGAAGGTCCACGACAACATCTGTTCGCAGGCGCCGGTCTACATGACAAGCGGCAAGCTGAACATAACCGGCTGCGAAATATACGACAACAGAGCGCCAAAAGGCGGCATCTGGATTGACACCGGTGCGACAGCAGCTACTATCGCGGGATCTGAAACGG
The DNA here is from genome assembly GCA_024699005.1 of Clostridia bacterium. The sequence continues at coordinate 6,799 of JAILQN010000303.1, read as the reverse complement.
AAGTTGAGGGGCAGAAAACCTATACCTGCCGCATCCACGACAATACAGCCACCAACCGCGGCGGCGGGATATGGATAAGCGCGGGCAACAGCAAGACCTTCAACATCTCGAAGGTTGACGTATATAACAATACGTCGACCGGTAATGCGGGCGGGATCGCTCTGCATTACAACCAAGGGTCATCTACCCTTTATACCACCACGTTCAACCTGTCGGACGTGTACGTTCACGACAACGTCGCCGCGACCGGAGCGGGCGGCATCTTCCTTGAAACCTATACCACGTCCAAAGAAACTATGGTCGTGAATATGACCAACGTCACCATAGAGGGGAATAAGGCGGGCGACGATGATCATACTGCAGCTCCGGCGGGCGGCGTCGATATACGCGCAGGGCAGGAGAGCACCACCGCCAATCCCGGGCGGCTGACGATGGACGTGAACTTTTATGGCTGCACTATAAAGAGGAATACTGCTACGGGCAACGGCGGCGGAGTATACGCGAACCGCTACAAGCGCAACGACGTCCGCCTTACCGTCCGTTTCCAGAACTCTTCCTCCGGGAAGCGCTGCAACGTCACCGAAAACACTGCCATGAATAACGGCGGCGGTATTGCCATAAAGACGAATACCACAAATGCGACGACTCCGGTCCGCTCGCCATCGGATCTTTCCGTATATCTCACCGATACCAGGGTCACCAAGAACACAGCGCAGCTTTCCGGCGGCGGCGTATGGATCGACCCCTGCGGCATGACGTATATCAACAACGCCGCTATCAATGAAAACGAGGCCAAGACCGGCAGGGGCGGCGCCATAGCGCTGGTGAACGAGGCTGTCTGCCGCATCTCTCAGGGCGAGATCAAAAAGAACAATGCCGCAGGCTCCGGTATCGGCAACGGCATCTACGTGGACAAGGGCGACCTGCAGTTTGCCAACAACTACGCCAAGATCGACAAAAACAACGAGATATATCTTAACGACCTCAATTATCCCATCACCATGTGGCGCTCCTTCACAAGGCCCGGCAACATCTATTACGTATATCCCAGCACGCCGTACCTTGCGGGCAGCATCGTCGTAAAGCCCGGCGGCTACTGCGACGACGCCTCGCCCTTCCTGCAGAATTTCTATTCCGTGCGTCCCGGCACAGTTATCGACCGACTGACGCCTTACCTCATCATAGGCAGGATCGTATTCCTGGACGGCGAGACGGGTCTTGACCCCACCTTCAACGATGACGGCACCATCACCTTCGCCACTGATCCGGACGGCGTGGTGCACGACGGCTCCAGCCCGCTGACCGCGTTCAAGCACTTCAGGGCGTCGAAACGCGTTCTGGGCGACGTGCCGGGCTCCATCTACGTTTCCGGCCCCGTGCATTACCGCGAGAACGACCCGAACGAGGATACAGTATGGACCCTCGGCGATAAGCAATATATACGCCGTTACTGCGGCTTCACCATTTCCGGCATATCCTATGATGGCTTCAAAGGCGATATGTTCAGTGTGGAGCAGGGTGAACTGACGATCGAAAATATCGGTATAGAGGGCTCTTACCGCTCCGCTGAAAGCTTCAAGCCGACCGGCTCCGTATTCGCGGTGAACGCCGCTCAGAAGTCGATCGAGGACGCTGACCCGGACGATCCGCCGGTGTACGAAACCGCGAAGCTTACGATAAAAGACGGCGCTTATATCAAAGACAATATCACCACCGGCAACGGCTCCGGCGTCAGGATCGAAAGAGGTACGCTCGACATGCTTGCCGGCGAGATAAGCGGCAACACCACCAGCGGCAACGGCGCTGCGGTGTATCAGGGCGACACCTTCACCGTACAGGGCAATTCCCTCAAGATAGAGGGCGACGTGTTCCTTGCCAAGGGCAACACCACGAAAAAAATCCCGGATCACCATATCACCGTCCTGCCTGTGCCGGGCACCGATCCGGATACCGATCCGGGTATCCCGGCGATGGATTTCGCTCCGGCGGACAACACGAAGATAGAGGTCTCTGTGGAGAACCCGTTCCACGGCAGGGATATCGCAAAATATCCCGAAGGCAACCTGCCCGGCGACGCGCAGAAGGCCGTATGGGAGCTGGAGCCCGATATCGCAGCCATGTATATCCTCGATAACGAGCCCGCGCGTAAAAATATGCTCGAGCTGAGGCTTCCGTACGCCGTGTATATCGACGGCGTGGACGGACACGACTGGCAGGACGGTCTGACTCCCGAAACCGCCGTCCGCACGCCGGAACGCGCCTATGAGCTTATAAACCACGCGCACTTTGCGTTGATGGAAGATACACAGATCAACGGCGGCGTGGTCTTTGTGGTGAATACCGTTACGGTACATACGGAAATGTCACTCGGCAGCCACTATAAATCCGGCAGCACCGACATAGACGCATTCGGCACCGTGATGTTCAAGCGTTATTCGCAGCCCACGGCGCACGAGTCCCTGGCCGGCTTCGATAAACCCACGCACAAGGGGTCGCTGTTCAACGTGACCTCCGGCGGCGTGCTGTCCTTTGACGGCGTGATCCTGGACGGTCACAGCCTTGCCGCGGGCGACGACAGCGCCCCGGCGGAGCCCGGCTCCGAGGGAGTATCAGGGCTGACCCCCGAGCTCGTTTCCGAGCTTCTGTCCGAGGTCTCGACCGAACCCGCCTCAGAACCTGCCTCCGAATCCTCATCCGAGCCGACTTCCGGTATCGGTAGCGGATCGGGCTCCGGAACGGAATCGGGTTCCGATCCCAGACTTGTCGCTCCGGCGGTAAAGGCGGAAGCTGCCCTTGTGAACGTAAAAGCCAACGGCAAGGTCTATATGACCGCCGGCGCCATGCAGAACGCCGTATCCACCGAGGAAAAAGGCGCGGCGATCACCGTGAACGAAAACGCATTCACACATATCACGGGCGGTATTATCAAAAACTGCTTCGACAACAGAAACGTACATATTTACGATACCGGCGATCTGAGGCTTTCCGGCAGTCCCGATCTTTACGGCAAGGCAGACAAAACCGAATGGATCTGGCTGGAGCATCCGGAAGGGGAGGACGAGGTGCGCATAACCGTGCCTGCGGCGTTCACCCCCGTCAAAGGCGCCGTGAACGTGCTGCCGGCGACGGCTTTCAACGGACGCGACATCTGCCGCTATACCGAGCCTCTCGACGTGCCGGACGATACCGAAAAAGTAAAATGGAACCTGCCCGCCGAGGTGACCATGATCTACGTCCTCAACAACAACGACGAGGACGCGCAGATCCTGGAGCTGCAGCTCAAGGCGTGCGTATACGTGGACGGCGTGAACGGCAGCGACCTCCGGAACGGCAAAACACCCGAAACGGCTGTCAAGACCCTTAAACAGGCTTACAAGCTTTTAAGCAGTCTGCCCGGCTCCACTATCTACGTGGTGAATAACGTCACTCTGACCGGATCGTTCATACTTGACGGTACAGTATACGATGACGGCGAGGATATGTACGACGCGGGCGGGCCCGTACAGATCATACGCTACTCGCAGCCCACGGCCTATAATGATGCGGATCCCGGCGACCTTGCGGGCTACGGCGTGGAGAGCTATACCACCGGCCCGCTGATCACCGTGGCGCAGAACGTGAGCCTTGTTATCTCCGGCGGCGAGAGCGGCATAACCATAGACGGTCACGCTCTGGCAGTGACAGAGGGCGATCCGCGCTTCGTTTCGAACGGACTGATCACGTCCTCCGCACTGCTGCGCGTGGATGAAGGCGGCACCCTTACACTGTCCTCCGGCTCAAAGCTGCTCAACAACAGCAACACTCTGCCCGGCGGCGGCATGGGCGGCGCTGTGGAAAACAGCGGTATGCTGATCCTGGACGGCGCGGAGATCAACAGCAACGCCGCGGCGTTTGGCTCCGGTATCTACCAGAACGGCAGCATGGAGCTGGACGGCACCGTTTCCCCCGTTATGGATCTCAATCAGCAGATCTACCTGACGGGCCTTAAGGACACAGATGCGGAGCATATAATCGAAGTGACCGGCATGCTGGATGATGATTTCAAATGCACGCTGAACTTTGAATGGCCTCAGGGCGGCAGAAACGCCGTACACTTTGCGGAAACGTATACTTTCGACGAAGAGGTCCGCAATGAGATCGATCATTTCGTCCTCGCGCCGGAGATAGAATATATCATCGTACAGTCACCCGAAACGACGGAGCCCGATATGCTGGAGCTTTGTGAGATCTTTACGGTCAGGTATCACGGCAACGGCGGAATCCTGGCGGACGGTCTGACCGAATGGCTCTACGACCCGGGTATGCCTTACAATTCCGAGCTGGCTGTTTACACCTACTTCAAGGGCGATATCATCCCGGTCAGGCAGAACAGCTTCACGGGGCTCGGTTCCTTCTCGAACGCGGGCAAGACCTTTGTCGCGTGGAACACCAAGGCCGACGGCTCCGGCAAGACCTTCTTCCCGGGAGACAAATACTGGAGCGACACAGTGGGTATCTTCAAGAGCGTCACGCTCTACGCCGTATGGGAGGATACCGCTGCGGAATTGTCCGTGACCTACAAGCCGAACAACGGAATAGACGCGTTTGAAGTCGTGGATGCTCCGCCTTATCATCAGCTCGACGTCGTGACGGTCAGATTCAACAGCGACGACGGAGGCACGGGCTTCACCGTGCCGGACGGCAAGCGCTTCTACGGCTGGAACACCCGGCCGGACGAGAGCGGCGAATGGTATTTCCCGCCCGGCGCTAATATCCCCGGAGTCATCCCGACGGTCACGAACGAAGACGGACAGTTCGTCATAGCGGGCAATATAGTGCTTTACGCGATCTACCGCACGCTTTCACCTTATTCTCTCACGATCTTCAAATACGCGGATATGAGGGATCTTCGTGAACCGAACAAGACGTTCCTGTTTGAGATAGAGGATATCTGGCCGCTGTCGGATAATTACGGCGCAAAATATTACGTATATCTCGGTACGTATACAGACGCTGTCACCGGCGAAACAATGCCCGCGTGGATCGATAACAGCTACTGCTATACCACGGTCACCGGCCTGCCGGAGAGTAAATACCTCATCAGCGAGGTCACCGATTGGAGCTGGCGCTACACGCTTACCGATGCTTACGGCGCCGATACCGTGAATTACACCGTATCTGCCGAAAAGCAGGTTGTCGCGGCGCTTAACGATCACCGGACGGTTTCCTTTAAGAACGAGCTCACGAATCCGTATTACGTAAACGGATACGCCAGGAGCTGGTCGAATACATTCCTGCCATAATGGAGACAGGGGACAGCTCTGTGTCTCTATGGAAATAAAAAGAATAAATGTATCGGATCTGAGGCACAGAACGCACGTCCCTGTCTCACCTCCGGTCGGAAAGGAGGGATGAAAATGGATCACGAAAAAGAAGCAAAAAAGAAGAACTCGCCGGGAAAGATAATAGGCAATCTGTTTACCACCGTAATACTGATCGCCGTGGCGGCTCTTCTGATCTTGTTTGTCGGCGTCAGGGTCGTGGGCATCACACCTTACGTCGTGCAGACGGCAAGTATGGAGCCGGCTTATCCGGTGGGATCGATCATCTACGTGAAGCATGTGGACGGCGCCGAAGTCAAGGTGGGCGATCCGATCACGTATATGATCAACACCGAAGGGCTCCTTGCGACCCACCGTGTGGTACAGATCGACGCCGATCGTCAGCTTTACTACACGAAGGGCGATGCAGCCGAAACGACGGACGCCACGCCCGTGCCGTGGAGCGCGCTGATAGGGATACCGAAATTCAGTATCCCGAAAATAGGATACCTTGCGCAGTACGTCGGATCGAAACAGGGCAGAGTGATAGCTATCACCGCTGTGGCGATCCTGCTGGTGCTTGCCGTCTTCCCGCAGCTGTTGTCCTCGGCTGAAAAAAGCGATAAAAAGAAAGCCGCGCAGAATGCAGCCGGCGAAGACAGTGCCGCTCCGGACGGACCGGAGAACGAACCGCCGCCGGAAGCCGGATCCCCGAAATGAAATGAAAGGAAAAAACGTATGAAATTCCGTTTATCCATGCTGACTGATAAGAAAGTTCGTCTGGCGGCTCTGCTGGTCGTCACGGCTCTGTCGGTCGCTGTTTCGGGGACTCTTTGCTACTTTGCGTGGTCCACTCTCAGCATCCCGAACACGTTCATACCGGCAAGGCTCAACATCGTCATTCACGAGGAATTCGCGCGGGATGAAGACGGTGATTACGTCAAGAAGGACGTCAGTTTTGAAAACGTCGTCATTCCGGACGCCACGTCCAGAGCCTATATACGTGTGAAGCTCGTGCCGTCCTGGCGCGACGCATACGGGAACGTCGCAGGTGTGCCGGCGGTCGATATCCTCTCCACTCCGGGAATCACCGCCGTTATCAATACCGATCTCACATACGATTATGTGGACGGATACTATTACTACAAGGGAGTCCTTGAACCCGGCGAGCAGACGTCGGTGCTGATACACAGCTTCAAGGTCGATTACAGCGCCTTTGCGGGCACCGTATATGAAGGCCTGAACTTTGAACTCTCCGTCCTTGCGGAAGGACTGGATTCGGCTATCGGCGCAGCGGAAACCGCCTGGGGCATGAGCTACAACGATGCTGCGCACACCTGGGCGCCCGCGTAGTAATAAGGTAAGCACTGATTAATTCTTGTGCATACATCTTGCCGGCTCTTTTTCCGGCATCTGTCACAAAAATGCTCGTTAATACACAAAGTATTGCCTGCGCTTTTTGTTTCAGCTGCCGAAAAAATATCTCGGCAATCTGCATA
>JAILQN010000263.1 GCA_024699005.1 Clostridia bacterium | reverse complement strand
TCCTGCGGGAATCTTGCCGGCGTCGCGTACGATGAGTTTGAGCACTGCATAATAAACGGCAATATCTCCCTGAGTCTTACCGAGAAGAAGAACGTGGACGCTCCGGTGTTTCCGGTTCCCGACACGTCCGATTTCACCGCGGCGAGCTCGGTCCTGGACTCTCAGCTTGCCGGTTACGCCGCCGAAATGAAGGAACTCGGCGCTCCGGCGCTCTCGGGAGAGGCGGTGTTCCCCGTGCTTTTCCACGCCTTTGCCAGAAACGGCATAATCCCCAACTTCAAATCCCAGAAAGAGGGTTACTCCAATATCCACTGGGCGTGCGCCGCCGGCGCTGCTCTGCAGTACGGCACCCAGCTCTGGAACTGCGTGGATATGTGGCATAAGCTGACCTATCCCGGCCACACGGCGCAGGAGATGTATCAGAATCTGGTCTTCGCCTGGTTTGCCGGCGTGGACAGGGTCTATACCGAGGCTGTCAGCGCATTCTTTGATTCAAACGACGATTATAACGAGACCGGCAGGCTGTTCACGCAGTTCTGCAACGAATACAGGGGCAGAGACCGCGGCTACACCGTACGCGATTATAAGCCGGAGATCGGCATCATCCGCGCGGACGACGGCTACTGGGGGCAGAACAATATACACGTGAGCTATTTCGGCTGGCGGAACATACTGCTGAACAATCCGAAGCTCCGCGGCGGAGCGAAGAACCGAGAGTGGATACAGGCTATCGAGACGATCACACAGGGCGATACCCGACTGACCGGTATCTCGTGGGGCAGGATCACCCCGTGGTCGATGCTCATCCCGCACCGCTCCTTCTGCACCATGAACGGGCTCGCCGTGTTCGACGAGTTCGTCCGCAAAGAAACGCTTAAGACGCTGAACGTGGCGTTCCTGTGCGGCGAGACTATCTCCGGCGCGACTCTCCGCGACGTGGACGAGCTTGTCAGGGAGAACGGGCTTATCGCTGTCACTTCGCCCCGTTTCGCTCCGGCGGACGTTCTGTCGCAGGCAGACGGCAGATACAGCGAGATCCGCCGCGGCGAGGGCAAGTATATAATCACAGACGACTTCGCCTCGCCGAAGCTCAAAAAGTCACTTGATATAACGCTCGGCAATAAAGGTGAGATCGCGCTTAAATTCAAAGGGAAGAAGATCAGGCTCAAGGTCGATCCGGACGGTAACGGGTTCAGGCAGGTCTGAGCGTACAAACGAAGCGGCGGAGCATGACGCTCCGCCGTGAATATTTCGCCTGACATAATACGGATATCTGCCGTCAGCCGTTTTTCGCTCTCTCCGCCCTTTCGACCTCCGCGTATTTCCGGTACTGATTCATAAGCGAGGCGTATACGTAGAAGGCTCTCTTCGGGCTCATATCACCCTTATAGGCGAGGGGATAGGACACCTTGCCCTCGCGGTACAGCCTCTGGACCGCGGCACGGTTCTCGGGGTCCTTCACGTAGCGCATGATTATGCCTTTGGGCACGACGGTGAACAGATTTTCTTTGTCGGCAATTGTGTATTCCAGGTCTTTATGATAAATGAGGTCGTCCACTATCCACTTCGCGGTGTTGAAGCCGCTGCCTGTCACGTAGAAATTGCTCCTGCCCAGGCGCACGTTTATCTCGAAGAAATTATAGGTGTCGTTCCTGCTGTCGTATTTTATGTCGAAATTCGCAAAACCGGTGTAGTGCACTTCCTTCAGGAATTTCGCGGCGTCCGCGACTATTTTATCGTTGACGACGTTTATGATCGCCACGGGGTTTCCGATGGCGGAGGGCGTGTGGTCCTCCAGGAGACTGTGCCCCAGAGCGGCAAACTTCACGTCGGAATTTTGGTCGCAGTAGCAGGTCAGGACATACATGAATTCATCGTCGCCAGGTATCATATCCTGGATAAGGAATTTGTAATCGTAAGAGGACTTTTCAAGGTTTGCGAGCATCGCCCTCAGATCTTCCTCATTGTCGAATCTGAAGATCTTCCGTTTGCCCGGGAACTCGGCGTAGTGGTAAAGAGCGGAGTTCGCGGTCTTGGCGATAACGGGGTAGTCGAAATCGAATTTCAGGTCGTTCTCCTGCCGGCAGTTATAGACGTAGGTCTTCGGGTGGTCTATGTCGAGACGGTCGCAGATCTCGTAGAATTTGTCCTTAAGGACTATTTCATCGTAGATCTCCTTATCGACGTAAGGAATGATATAATACTCTGACAAAACGGCCTTGTTATCCACGAAATTGCGCACGTAAAAATCGCCGCAGCCCATAAGGATGAGCTGTTTCTTGCCCCTGAATTCCTTTCCGATCTTCACGAGCTGTTCCACAAGAAAGTTTACGTCGTCGAGGCCCGGGATCACCCGGTTCTCGATTATCCGGCTTTCGGATATTATCCTCGCCCGTCTCTGCGAAACCACGAGCGATCTGATACCGTATTCCTCGTGAAATGTCCTTGCAAGTGAATAGGCTGTGATGTCCGCACCCAGGATCACGGGCATAAATGATTCTTCTTTTATTATCATGATTACGGTCCTTTCGGTTATGCATATTTATTATTATACTACCTTTTGTCGTAAAGTCAAACTTTCCATTGAATTATTATAATATTTGTAGTAAAATAAAAAATGAGAAATATTAATGGGGTGCTTTATGAGCAAACTGTTTTCAAAGGACGTCGCTCCAAGCTGCAAATACTGCGCCGTGGGCAGGCTTACCGCCGACGGCGAGGGAGTTTTATGCGAAAAGCGCGGCGTAATGCTGCCGGACTCATCCTGCAAAAAATTCAGATACGACCCGCTCAGAAGGATCCCGACGAGGCAGAGCGTGGATGCTGCTTACTCCGACGAGGATTTTTCCCTTGAATGATCATGGGCGACGGAAGTGATAAACTCAATCAGTCCGGGAACGGCAGCGGCGGGCGCGTTTCAGCCGAAGAGCGGCGTGAGCGTTTTTCGGAGCGTCAGGCGGAAAAGACCCGGCGTGAGATAGGCAGGTTCCACAAACGGGATTTCGTTTACATAGCGCTGCTCTCGGCTCTTATTTTAGTCGCCGTCCTTATCCTTCTGGATATGAGGAATCTGCGCGGCGGGAATGATGTGAAGGTCGTCATTCCTCCGACAGCGACAGCGGCGGAAAATGATACGACTTCGCGGGCTGCGGCAGCGCCGGCTGCGGCATCGCCGACAGAGGCTGCGCCGGATGTCAGGGCGATAGGCGGCACGCAGGGGACAGATATTCTTATAAATATCAACACCGCCGGGACAGAGGAACTCAAATCCCTTCCCGGTATCGGTGAGAAGCGGGCGGAGGATATAATCGCTTACCGCAATGCGAACGGCGCGTTTCCCGATATTTATGCAATAAAGGACGTGCCGGGCATAGGGGATGGCATATTTGAGCAATTAGCGGACAAAATCACGGTTTAGATCATGAAAACATTCAAATGCGGAAATATGACCTTTAACGACGACAGGCCACTTATCATGGGCATACTGAACGTCACACCGGATTCCTTTTCCGACGGCGGGAATTATCTTGATCCCGACGCCGCGGTACGCCGTGCACGCAATATGGCAAAGGAAGGCGCCGACATCATAGATATCGGCGGCGCTTCCACACGTCCCGGCGCGGCGGTGATCTCCACCGAAGAAGAACTGGAGCGCGTAAAACCCGTGCTGGACGAGCTCTCCGGCTCCGGTCTGTGTCTGTCCATCGACACCACGAACTGGCGCGTCGCGCTGTACGCGGCGGAAAAGGGCGTGAATATCATCAACGACGTCAGCGGCAAGTTCAATTCCTATATCTCCACGGTGGTGAAGGGCTTCTCGCTGGGGTGGATAATGACTCATACCGACGGCGCCGACGCCGGATCGACCGTAAAGAGAAGCAAGCCCGTCTCTGAGGAGATACTGGACTATTTTGATTCCTGTCTTGAATCCGCTCACACTGCAGGCATTGCGGACGAGCAGATCTGCCTTGACCCCGGCTTCGGATTTGCCAAGACCACGGACGAGAATTCCGAGATACTCGGCAACTTCGCCTGGTTTGCGGAGTACCCGACTTTTGTGATGTGCGCCCTTTCAAGAAAGCGTTTTCTGGGCGATCTTATCAACGAGCCGAACCCCGTCAAGCGCGATTTCGCGTCCGCCATAGCCGACTCCGCCGCGTTGGTCTGCGGCGCCAATATAGTCCGTACGCATAACGTCAGAATGGCGAGAGAAATGCTCAGAGTACTGTTCCCGTAGAGGCTTTTCTGTTTGTTATAATCAACAAAGCGAGGTTTTATCATGTATTGTTCCCGATGCGGCAATGAAGTTCCGGAGGGAGTCAGATTCTGTTCTTTCTGCGGTCAGCCGGCGGACGCTGTCCGCGCCGAACCGGCTCAGCAGCAGGCTCCTTACCCGGTACAGCAGCAGGCTCCGCAGCAGACTCAGTACCCGGAATGGCAGCAGGCTCAACAGCAGGTTCAGTATCCGGCATGGCAGCAGGCGCAACAGTGGCCTCAATATCCGGGACAGCTGCCGCCGGATCCGGGATATAACCATGGCGACGTCAAACCCAAGAAAAAAAAGAGGTCTTTGAAAATACTGCTGCCGATCATTATCTCCGTGGTGCTTGTCGCAGCCATCGTTGTGGGGATCGTCGTGTTGCCCCGTCTGCAGCGGAGTGAGGGAGACGTTTTTTCCGCCGCAAAGAGTTCCGCAAAGAGGAATTCGGCTGAGAGTTATGTGCTGGACGTGCTTTCGGCGGTACATAATACCGTTTTTGACAGCAAAAGCCTGACTTTGCGTATTTCGGAAGGCGGCTATACGCACTTCTCGGGCAAGATCGCTTTAGGCAAAGATCTGCTCTCCAGTGAGTGTTATGCGATTGTTGAAGGCGGAGATTATTTGGTATGTCTGCAGGACGGAGTTCTGGTTTACGGAGAAGATGATGATGCGTTCCTCGAAATCAAAGTCACAGATCTGGCAAAAGAAAAAGACAGATTAGTAGAAATTTACGTTGATAGTAAACTCAGGGATTATACCTTTTTGTCCGAAGAAGCAAAAGATTCATATAAAGATTCTCAGATCAAAGTTTTGAAAGAATCGTGGGGTATTTACTTATCTTCTGTAAAAAATGATCATATCGATTATTCTGTTTTTAAGCAAATAGCGGCCCAGTTTCTGACATCTTATTCTTACTCTGTTCGATTTCAGGCATTGGACCCCGGTTTGCCGGACTCCGAAAGAGCGGATAAAATCAATTCCTCCTGGGTTACCGCTACAGAGGAGGATTTTGAAGCACTTTACTCTGCAGCTGCGGAGTTTATCGCCTCCGGCGCCGGCGGCGCTTTTACGGCGGAAAAATCCGGAAGCGGCGGACAGAAGCAGTATGATATCACAGTGGATCTTGATACACTGCTGAATTCTCTTGCGGATTACGCTTCAGCAAACGATACGGTCCGGCATCTCATCGGCGATGAAGGGTGTGTCTGGCTTGCGGGAAATCTCAGAGAATCGGCGGAAGGCCTGAAAGGGGAAAGCCTCCGGATAAAGGCGATTATCGATCAGAAAAAGATACAGTCGATCAGTCTCAACGATGAGTTCAGTATCTCTGTTACTGATATCGATTCAACGAAGATCACGGAAATGGATTCTGTCAGGTCCAAAGCGCGGGCTGCGGATGACTTCTATATGATTTATACTGCGGATGACTTTTCCGACTTTTTGGATGAGTATTAGACAGTTATAAAACGCCTCGGATCAGACGGTCGGTCAGGCTTTTGAATAATCACGGGATCGCCTGCGCATCCGGCGCCTTACTGCCGGACGCGCAGGCTTTTTTTCTGTAGCGCCGGCTCAGTTCCGTGAGAGAATGACCGGTTATGTCCTGACTCCTGTTTCGGATTTTTGCAAGTTTATTGTAAAAATGATTGATTTATTCATATTATAATGATACTATAATGCCAAATGCATCGGAACGGCTTTGGACGGATGAAATTACAGCCCGGGCATTTTGTATATATCAAAAAAGAGAGGTTTTATTATGTATTGCTCAAGATGCGGCAATGAAGTCGCGGACGGACTCAGATTCTGCCCTTCATGCGGACAGAGCATAGATCCGGCTCAGCAGCAGGCTCAACAGCAGGTTCAGTATCCGGGCTGGCAGCCGGCTCAGCAGCAGACTCAGAATCCGGGCCGGCAGCCGGTTCAGCAGCAGGCTCAGTATCCTGACCGGCAGCAGGCTCAGCAGCAGGTTCAGTATCCTGACCGGCAGCAGGCTCAGCAGCAGGTTCAGTATCCGGCTCAGCAGGCTCAGCAGCAGGTTCAGTATCCGGGCCAGCAGCCGGGACAGTTGCCTCTGAATCCGGGAAACTACTACGTTGACGTCAAAACCAAGAAAAAGGGAGCGTCAAAGAAAAAACTGCTGCCGATCCTGATTGCCGTGGTTCTTGTCGCCGCTATCGTGGCCGGGATCGTCTTATACCCCCGTTTCCGGCATGTCGAAGGAGACGTTTTTTCCGCCGCAAAGAGTTCCGCACAGAAGAATTCGGATGAGAGTTATGTGCTGGACGTGCTTTCGGCGGCGCATAATACCGTTTTTAACAGCAGCAGTCTGACGGCGAGCATTTCGGAAGACGGCGAAACATTCTTCTCCGGCAAGATCGTTTTCGGGAAAGATCTGCTTTCCAGCGAGTGTTTTGCGAGTGTTGAGGATGGGTATTATCTGGCATGTCTGCAGGACGGGGTTCTGGTATGCGGAGAAGAAGATGACCCGTTCTGGGAAATCAATGTTGCCGATCTGGCAAAAGAAAAAGACAGCATACTGAGCACGGCGGTAAATGAGTATGAAAATGAATTAGACGCAACGCAAAAAGATACTATATTCAATGCCTATCAGGGATGGTTGGATGCCGGCTTTTCTATTATAAAAGACAAGCATATCGATTATTCTGTTGTGAAATCATTAGGGGCTTCGTTTATTTCGTATCTTGCTCACCGTATCCACTCGGAGGATATAAATTATGCGGCCGGTTTCTCCATTCTTACTATGGAAGCAAAAATCCAGGCGGCATTTTTTTCCGCTACAGAGGAGGATTTTGAAGCGCTTTATTCTGCCGTTGCTGAGTTTATCGCGACGGGCGCCGACGGCGCTTTCAAGGTGGAAAAATCCAAAAGCGGCGGACGGGCTCAGTATGATATTAAAGTGGATCTGGATGTACTGCTGAACGCTCTGGCGGAGTACGCTTCCGGAAACAAAACAGTCCGGAAGCTTATAGGCGACACAATGGCTGCTGAGCTTAAGGAATCGATCAAAGACGAAGCGGAATACTATGAAGGAGAAAGTCTGGATATATCGGTTTCAGTTGACGGCAAAAAGCTGCAGTCGATCAAACTGGGCAGTGAAGGGGACGAATGGGGAATAATCTCCATATCGGATATAGGTTCGACGAAGATCGATGAAATGGAATCCGTCAGACGTAAAGCGAGTGGCTTTAATACGGTTCGGACTGCGGAAGACTTTGTTGATTTCATGGATGAGTTTTAAGCCGTTTTGAAATGCGTCAGATCAGACGATTGACCGGGCTTTTGAAAAATCACAGGATCGCTTGTGTGTTCAGCGCCTTGCTGCTGAGCGCACAGGCTTTTTTTTCTTTGGCGGCGCCTGCCCTGCTCGGCGATATGATCGATACCGGCGCTCTGGGTCAGGGCTATAAGGAAGACGTGCCGTTTGTACTGAGCGCAAACACCTTCGATTTCCTGCTGCAGACTCTGCCGGACGCGCAGAGCGATGAACTTGCCGGATGGTACGGGACTGCGGATGAGATGCCGGAACCGATACCGGACGCTTATCAGGGCAAGACCGGCTGTTATTATCTTCTGCCCGACGCCGACAGGGCAGAAGCAGCGGAACTGTACCGCAACGCCGTATGGACGGTGATCCTGGCGGCAAGGGAATCCGGCAGACTGGAACAGTATGATTTCGATGCGCTTGCCGACCGGGTCTCCCTTGCGTCGATGATCCTGTATGCTCAGTCGGTCTCCCTGACACCCTCTCAGATCGGGTCTCTGTTCCGGGAAGCGGAACAGGCTGAACCCGCTTTGAAAAAGCAGATGGCGGCTCTGCTCATCCCGTATATTTATGAAGACGCCGGACTGGATACCGACGTTTCGCGGTCGGAGTTCGTGACTAAAACCGCAGCGCTGCTCATTCTTTGCGCGGCTTTGCAGTTCGCTTCGGCTTTTGCCGCGGATCTGCTTGTGGCAAGGCTCTCCGTCAACGCGGAATCGGAACTCCGGTCCCTGCTTCTGCGTATCTGTATGCGTTTCGGTAAAAGAGAGTTATCTTCCCGGACGCCTGCGCACCTGCGTTTTGTACACCGGGACGGAGTGACTCAGATAGGCATGTCCATCCGGTACGGATTCCGGATATTGTTCTACGCGCCTGTGCTTGCGATCGCCGGAAGCGTCCTGACCTTCCGGAAAAGCCCGACTTTCGGCGTAGTGATTCTGTGCAGCGCGGGATTCATCATTTCCGCGGTGACGCTGATCTATCATATAGCAAAAAACCGGTATTACCGTATGCAGAAAAACTATGAGTCCTATTCCGCGCGCGTCAGGACGCTGCTCCGGCAGATGTTCACCGTCAGAAACAGCGGGGCGCAGTCGTATGAAAACCGTATGCTGTCGCAGGCTTCGGAAAGCATACGCAAAGACGAACTGTTTGTGCTGCGCGCGGTGCTTGTCGGACTGAGCGCGGCGGGGCTGACGGTCAATCTGCTGACGGCGCTCGTGGTCGCGCTGGGTATGAACAGTATGCTGTCTTCCGATATGATCAGCATCGGTTCCATACTGACTTATACGCAGTATGCGATACTGGTAACGACAGCGTTCATGATGCTCGGGCTGACAGTGATATTCGCGCCGAAGGCGGTCGTCGCATTGCGGGATATCGACACTATCTTATCGACCGAACCGGAATCAAAGAAATATGAGAACAATACTTCTGTGCCCGGTACGGTCCGCGAGGTGACGTTTTCTGCTGTCCGGTTGTTCCCCGGCTCTCCTGAAGTGAATTTTACGGCAGAACGCGGTACCCTTACACTGATAACGGGCGGCACCGGGACCGGGAAGTCCCTGATCTTCGATGTGCTGATGCGCGAATTCGAGCCCGCCGAGGGAAAAGCAATGATCAACGGCGTTGACGTTGTCTCTTTTTCCGCCGGTTATCCGTCGGACACGGTCGTGCGAGCAGTCAGTCAGCCGGTTCTGTATTCCGCATCCGTGCGGGAAAACTTCCGTATGCATGGCGCGCCGGATGATGACAACATACTTCTGGATGCATTGGAAAAAGCCGAATGCGGTTTTTTGCCATCCGGCATGTCGGGGCTCGATGTGATGCTGGAAAATGCCGGCACATCCTACAGCGGCGGTCAGCGCAGCCGGCTTTCAATGGCGGCTGGATTTGCTAGGAAAGGCGGGATCTATATATTTGACGATTGTCTGACCTCAGTCGATCACGGGGTCCGCAGAAGGATACTTGACCGGATCGCCGCGCTGAAAGATAATGCGGTCGTTTTCCTTATCACACAGGATCTGGCCGATCTGCCGGAATTTGACCGGAAGATCACCTTTTATCGCGACCGGATCGAAATAAGCGACGAAAGGGGGAATGTCTGAGTGGCTGACAGAAGCGGGACCTTTCGAATGTCTTTTGACGCGGAAACACAGGAAAGCTCAGACGGAGTCCGGCTGTCGGATGTCGGTCCCGTCATCCGCCGGCTGCGCCCTTATTCGCTTCGGGTCGCCGTGTTCCTGCTTTCTTCGGCATTAAGCGCGTGGGTTTTTATCAGGATCCCGAAACTGATCGGACAGGTGATCGATCTTTTCGCGAACGTTATGTTTTCTTCGATCATCAAAGGCTCTTCGCAGGTCGATACGGATCAGATTATTCCTTTGCTGCTGCAGGCAGCGGGTCTGCTGCTTGCCGGCGCGGTCCTGTCGGTTTTTCAGGGATTTATATCCTCGGGCATCTGTTCTTCCCTTACGCATCGGCTGCGTGAACAGATCGCGGGACATATCCTGTCCGTAAAAGCCGATTTTTTGAATTCCCGGTCCTGGGAATCAACGGAAAGACTTGCGACGGAGAGGATCGACACGGTCGGTCAGAGTCTGAATATCGTATTTTCACAGGGGCTGCCGCAGGTTTTTCTGCTCGCAGCGATCCAGATCACTCTGTTCACTATAGATCCGATGATCGCAATGATACTGCTGCTTGTTTTCCCGCTGTACGAACTGATCAGGCGGATGCTGCTTATCCCGAAGAGGGTAAGTTATACGGCAGAAAGCGTTCCGGTTGCGGAGCTGTTTCAGCATATTCCGGACATCCGCGCATCCGGCGCGGCGGAGAGCGCAGCCGCGTCATATGAGACGGCGGAAAGAGCCGGCGCGAAGCTCCTGCGCAGCCGGGCATTGTACGGTTCTCTGCAGCAATTACTGCCGAAGTTCCTTCTGGGCACGGCGCTTGCGGCAGCTCTTGCGGTCGGAGTCAGGGACGGTCCGGATAATGGTCTGACGGTAGGCGCGCTGATCTCCGTTATCTTTTACGTATTGAAAGAGGAACGTCCGTTGTCGGATTCGGCTCAGATCTTTTCCGCGTTCGGGACAATGGCGCATGCCATGAGAGATCTGGATTCTTTTCTGCAGATCCCCGCCGAGGGATCCGACTCAGGTGCCTATGACGTTCCGGTTGAAGAAGGAGCGATATGCTTCGATAACATAACTTTCCGGTATCCGACGGGCAGCACGTTCGTATTCCGCGATTTTTCGTGTGTTATCCCGGAACGGGGGATCACAGCGTTGGTCGGGGCGACAGGCGTGGGAAAAACGACGCTGCTGAACCTTTTGCTCAGGTTCTACATGCCGCAGGGCGGTCAGATCCGTTACGCGGACAGGGACATAAGCAACATGGATCTGCAAAATTATCGCGGGATGTTTTCCGTGATCAGTCAGCAGTCTGTTCTTTTCGATGCGACAATAGCTGATAATATCAGTTATCCGCAGACCGATGCGGAACCGGACGCGTTATATGAGGCTGCAAAGGCTGCCGGTATTGAGGATTGTATCGCATCTCTGCCGCAGGGCTTTGAGACCATGTGCACAGCGGGACAGTCTGTGTTTTCCGACGGCGAGGTGCAGCAGATCCTGCTGGCAAGGGCTCTTTTCCGTAAAAGCAGGATAATTGTTCTGGACGAGGCGTTTTCGTTCGTGGATCATGATGAAGAGGAACGTCTGTTTGAACAGATCCGAAAAATCGCCCGGGATAGCAGCGTGATCCTGATTTCACACAGAGACAGTATCAGCTCACGCGCGGATACGATCATACATATCACAGATCAGGAATAAGTTATGATCTCTGTTGTCATAACTTATTCCTTGATTTTTAGCTGTAATAACAGTATAATTATATAAAATCACTATTGAGGAGAGGCGATCCAATGTTTGAGTACAAAATGAAACTGACACCGGAGCAGGAAGATATCCTGAACGGCGGCAAGGGCGAAGTCATGGCGAAAGTCATGAAGACGCTCGTTCTTTACGGCGACGCGTTCGAGGCTGAAAAAATGGTCCCGGTCACGTCGACAATGGGACATCTGGTCACCAGCTTCGGGCTGAAAGTGATGAAACCCATCTACGACCTTATGGACACGCTCATCGACGGCGGCGCGCTGTCGGGGCAGAAATTCTCCGTGGATCCCAAGCCCCTGGATCCCAACGTTCCTGCGAATTTTCTGCAGAACTTCGTTTTCAAAAAGTTCATGTATTCCGAGCAGGAGGCTTACGATAAACAGCTCAAAAAGCTCGGTCTGCAGGATAAGGACGCCTATACCTGCACCTGCTATATGGACGAGGTCGGCAACAAGCCGGAAAAGGGCGAGATCCTCTCCTGGGCGGAGAGTTCTGCCGTCGTGTACGCGAACTCCGTGCTCGGCGCGCGTTGCAACCGCAACTCCGGTATTATAGAGCTGTTCGGTTCGATAGTCGGTTACGTGCCTTATTTCGGGCTTCTGACAGACGAGGGCAGGAAGGCGAAGTGGATAATCGAAGTAAAGACTTCAAAAAAACCGGAGGCGCAGATCCTGGGTTCCGCCATCGGCATGAAGGTCGTGGAGGACGTGCCGTATATCAAAGGCCTGGACAAGTGGCTCGGAACGGAGCGTGACGACGATACCTGTTCATATCTCAAGGACTTCGGCGCAGCTACCGCTTCCAACGGCGCGGTCGGTCTTTACCATATCGAAAATCTTACTCCCGAGGCGGTGGAACTGGGAGAGAAGCTTATCGCGGAGGACGCTCAGACCTACGTTATAGACGACGCTGAACTGGAGCGCGTCTATAAGAACTATCCCGTGATGTGGAAGAAATCCGACGCGAAACCGAAGCTTTGCTTTGTCGGCTGCCCGCATCTGTCCCTGGCGCAGCTGAAGGAGTGGACGGATAATATCTGCGAGTCCCTCGGCAAAAACGGCAGATCCAAAGTCTCGGTGCCTACGGTGTTCACCGCCGCTCCGGGCGTTCTGGAGAAATGGAACGCCACCCCGGACGCAGAGCGTCTGAAAGCCGCAGGCGTTACGGTCAGTTATATCTGCCCGCTCATGTATATGAACAACCCGCTGGCAAAGGCTATGCCGGTCATCACCAATTCAAATAAGCTGCGCACCTACACCACAGCCCGCTACTACAAGAGCGAAGATATAGTTTCCATTATCACAAAGGAGGTCAGGTAAGATGAAACAGTTCAAAGGACGCACGGTGGTAGCCGGTTCCTGCACCGCTCCCGCGCTCGTTTCTCACGGCGGATTCAATACCCTTGCGTCGTTCCAGGGCGCGCTGCAGTTCGGCGAACTGCCCGTGATAGGGAATAAATATAAGCAGACCGAATGTGACGATCAGAACAACAAAGATCTTTACCGCAAGCCGATGCAGGGGAAGGCTCTCTGCCTGCCGCAGACTATAGGCTCCACCACCGGCGGGATGATCCTGTACACCGCCAACGTGATGGGCAAATGCCCCGCGTGTCTGCTGTTCTCGGAACACATCGACTCCCTTGCCGCCGCAGGAGCCGCGCTCTCCGCGGTATGGTCCGAGAGCCCCATGCCGGTCGTTGACTGCCTCGGCCCGGAATTTCTTGAGTACGTCAAAGACGGGGACAGTATAACCGTCGGCGAGGACGGAATGGTTACGGTGGGCTGACGGCGGCAAATAAGTTGCGGCTGTCCGTTTCGGACGGCGTGTTGATTAAATGTGCAATTTGCAATTATATATAATGTGCAATTAGCAATGTGCAATGTGCAATCGCGTCACAGAAAGTACAAAACAAAGATTTCACCGCCCCGGAAACGGATCACTGTCAGAAGAGAATTATCGCGGAAAGAACTGTTTTGATGAATACATCTTCAGCGCGCTGATATAACATTTTTGCTTCAGCAAAAATGAACCATAATTGCACATTGCACATTGCAAATTGCACATTATGACAGCCGTTTTCTCTGATGAAAAACAGAAAGGATACGTTATGAAAAAGTCTCTTGAGCCTTTGCTTACTCCCTGGAAAATAGGGAACTGCGAGATTAAAAACAGATTCGTGCTGACCAGTATGGGCGGAACGAACCTGTTCGGATGGATGGAGAAAAACCACTTTGATAAAGCCGGCGCGCGCTTCATAATGGAAGTGGCGAAGGGCGGCTGCGGGCTGCTGCTGCCGGGCTGCCAGCCGGTATATAATCCCATGCTCGGCACGTGGCTGCACAAAAACAAAAAGATGTACCGCGACCTCGCCGAATGGATGCCGGAATTCCACAAGACCGGCGCCAAGCTGTTCATACAGCTGACCGCAGGGTTCGGACGTTCCTTCACCATCAGCGAGATGATGGAAACGCTGTATACGAACCCCGTCCTGCGTAAAATAAGCAAACCGTTTATGGATCTGGACCGCATCACCGCGGCGCCCTCCGCCTCGCCCAACCGCTGGTCGGACAAGGTTCCCTCCCGCGAGATGACCAAGGCTGAGATACAGGAGATCATAGACGCGTTCGCAAAAAGCGCGAAGCTCTGTAAGGACGCCGGCGTGGACGGCGTGGAGATACACGCGGTGCACGAGGGCTATCTGCTGGATCAGTTCGCCCTGAAATACGTCAACAAACGCACCGACGAATACGGCGGCTCCCTGGAGAACCGCTACCGCTTTGCCGCGGAGATAGTAAAGGCTATCAAAAAAGAGTGCGGAAAGGATTTCCCCGTATCTCTGCGTTATTCCATAGTATCCAAAACGAAGGGCTTCCGTCAGGGGGCGCTCCCCGGCGAGGAGTATGAGGAAGTCGGGCGCGATATGTCGGAATCCGAGATCGCGGTGAAGTTCCTGCAGGACGCAGGCTACGATATGCTCAACTGCGACAACGGCACCTACGACGCCTGGTACTGGGCGCATCCTCCCATCTATATGCCGGAGAACTGCAACCTCGCCGACGTGGAACATATAAAACAGTTCTGCGATATCCCGGTGGTGTGCGCGGGCAGGATGGATCCGGAGGTCGCCGCGGCTTCCGTAGCGGCAGGCAAGATCGACGGAGCCGGCTTCGCGAGGCGGTTCCTCGCCGACCCGCAGTGGATAAACAAGCTGCTCGCCGGCAACGAAGAGGATATCCGCCCCTGCATCCTCTGCCATAACGGCTGCTTCAATATGTGCCACTATAAGGGCGTGCCGAACGATCAGGATCTGTCCGATTCCCTGCATCTCGCGCGTTGCGCGGTCAACGCGGAGATGATGCAGTGGAACAAACACTATATCAGAAAAACGAACAGCCCGAAGACCGTCCATATAATCGGCGGCGGCATCGGCGGCATGGAGGCGGCGCGCGTGCTGAAGCTCCGCGGACATGATCCCGTCATCCACGAAAAATCAGACGTTCTGGGCGGCACTTTCATTCCCGCCTCCGCGGAGAGCTACAAGGGCAAACTGCGCGACCTTCTGGCGTGGTACCGCCGCGAGACGGAGCGTCTCGG
>JAILQN010000256.1 GCA_024699005.1 Clostridia bacterium | reverse complement strand
CTAAGCGGTAGGTCGGGTGTTCGAATCACCTCGGGAACGTCTTAAAGGGATTGCTATTTTGACGGGTAGCGATCCCTTATTGAATATTCCGTTTTCACCGGGAGCAGAAATCAATGATAGAGTATCTACTGGGGTTTTTTTGGGCGCTGACATATGTGTTTATAGTAATTGGCGGATTCAAATATAGATCCGAAAAGAAGTTTTTTATGCCACTGCTCTCCGGAGCATTAAACTTTGGTTGGGAGGTACATGCATTACGTTCTTCCGGGGGATACTGGGTACATATCATTTGGCTTGCATTAGACTTCATTATCTTGATTCAGAATCTATATTTTCTCTCAACGAATAAGAAACGCTTGCTATATAGTGCTTGTGTGATAACGTCTGTCGCAGTAAACTATGCAGCTTTCAATTTAACAACTATTGATGGCATGCTGATTTCTTCATTTGTAATAGATATAATTATGGCGGTTGAATATGTGATCGTCATAAAGAAGCTGTCCCCAAGAATGATGATTTTGATAGGTTGTCTTAGGCTGCTTGGTGACTTGTTTGCGTGGATAGCAAACCTGAGTTTTTCGATATTTGTTAGAATAACTGGAGTCCTTATATTTTTCATTAATCTCTTCTACATTTGTTATGCTTTGGAAATACTCTCCGCTAAAAAGAATACTCATCAAAAAAAAGCACTGCATACTTATCACAAAAAACGATAACCTGTAACGTTACGAGAAATATCGATGCTGGCGCTTTTTTCAAATATCAATCTTCAGCCATAATATACAGGGGCGCATAGCGCCCCTGTTTACTATGACTTCAAGCAAACTGAGAATGTGAAATACGGTATTATAAAAGCGCCGGAAATACCATACGTATTTCCGACGCTTTTCATCTTTTTTTAAGGGTTTACCAGAGGTATTTCGTCTTCTTCGAGGTCGTATTCGCTCGTTAATATGACGTTATCCGTCAGGAGCCTGATGATCTCAATCTCGGCGGACTCGTACATTTCTTTTTTCATACGAAGTACCTCCTCACTCGAAATAGGCCACAGCCGCCTGCCAGTAGAAATACAGCGCTTTTACGACGTCTTTCAATTCGTCGGGCTGCGTTTCATCGTCCAGAACGGTTTTGCAGTAGTTGAGCGGACTGTAGGTGACGGAACCGCTTTCGTTTACTTTAAGCGTAAATACGTTACCAATATCCTTCGCGTTGATCCCCCTTATACGGGCGATCTGATACGAACCGGAGGCCGCCTTTTCCACTTCGTAGCCTTCGCAGGAGAAGGTCAGCTCCTCGCTGCTCTTGAAGTAAAACGACAGCGAGGTTTCTGATTTGAGTGAAAGCGTAGCGCCTTCGAGAGTCACGCCGTCGGGCAGGTCAACGATCGGAGCGGCAACCGAGATATCCGGGGTGCCGAGCGCCTTTTCATCTTCGGTCAGATCCGCGTTTGCAAGTCCGGTTGAGGTCTTGTCGAAGTGGATCTGCGCTCTCGCGCCGTAGTTGAGCAGCGCTTTTACAAGCGGAACGGCGGCAGCGTACTCGGCGTCTTCACTTGCGTGATCGATCAGATAATCAGCGTATTCCTTGACGGAATAGACGTATTCCGTGCCTGTCTGATCGCCGTCGATCATCTGAGCCTTGATCTCGGAGGTCATTTCCTTTGCCGCTACTCTGCACTTGAACACGTGATACGTTCTGTTCCCGCGTTCAACGACCCTTGCCTCGGATACGTACACGTCATTCTCAAACGTTTTGCCGCCCGAGGGGATGGTAAAGTGCATTTTAGCGGTTTCGCTCTCTGCAATGCTCTCGCTCAGCTCCATGTAGAAGTTGACGCCTATATCGCCGTCGAGCGAGATCGTGTAACCTATAAGTCTTTCTCCCATACCGTCTTCATAGAGAGTGTTGGAGACGATGACGTCATACCGCCAGGGAAGGCTCTTTCCGTTGATATCCGCGGCGGTCGTGACTTTGAGCGAAAAGCTGCGGTCCTGCGTCTCGGAATCCGTTGCGTCGAGAACGAAAACGAGAAACTCTTTTCCTTCCTCAACTACGGTGTCATAATCATCGTCCGCCGTTACGAGCGACACTCTTCTGCGCGCTACGTTAGATGATATAGAGCATCCGAAGTCACCGAAATCCCCGCCTTTTTGAATGGCGGTCAGCGTGAATCCCGCCGGTTCCGTCAACTCAAAAGTCACGTTCGCGTACGTCAGTTCCGCGTTGGTAACAAGTGACAGCGTCACCGTATCTCCTTCGCGGGTCGCGATCAAGTCGAACGGAGCGGGCGCGGGATCCTCGGCGTTGACAACAATCGATGCAACAGAAAGAATCATAATTACCGCAAGTAATAATGATATTACTTTTTTCATCTTTTAAACCACTTCTTTCCTAATATTATCGATCCGGTCCGTCGACGGACCGAGCCGTCGACAGACCAAGTCGCGGGGATCAATGACCTGAAATAAGATCCAGCAAGCAAGCCAGGGAATCATATCCGTTGAGCCAGTCGGAGAGCTGCGGCGGTACGGTGGCAAACGATACGGTAACGAATCTGCTGCCTTCGCCCAGCCAACGGGTCTGAGTCCTGTCTTCGTCCGCCATTTTATGACGCCAGCTCCACGAACCCACCTCGGTGATCTCGTAAGTTCCGTCGGGAAGGCCGACTACGTTGACGTCTTCATCTCCGTTTTTGATGACCGCAAACATACTGAAGCTGCCGCTGCTGATGAAGTACAGGAAATCCTGTTCGTTATCCTCCCTGTGGATATTCAGGCAGTTGCGTCGGGCGAACTCCGCCGTGTAGGAAGCGTCCCCGGTCACGGGCGTGATCGAGGGAGTCCACGTGTCGAACGTCCAAGAATACTGAGGCGTCGGGGCCTTAGTCGGATCCGCATGCGTCGGCGTAACGCCGTATGCGACCGTGGTCGTGTCGATGACGGTCCCGTCGTCGTTCTTCCACGTGATCGTGTAATTATTGAGCGTACCTGTGAACACGGCGTAATAGGTAACGTTTTCGGTAACTTCGGGAAGAGGCGAGATCGCAACCGTTGCGTTCTGGACGGTGTTCCACCCCAAAAAGCTGTAAGTATACTGGGCGTCCGCCGCCTTCGTCGGGACCGAACCGTTATATGAAGGTTGATTGCCGTATGGAACGTGCGTATCCGTTTCAACGGCAGTAGTTCCGTTCATCCACGTTACGGTGTACCAGCCTACGGTTATCATATTGGATATGATCGTATCGCCTCTCCAGGAAAAGCTTTTACCGGCGATATCCGCAGCAGCCGTAACTTTGAGCGAAAAAGTGTAGCTTGCCGGTTCGGCTACCGACGCGTCCAGAATGAATACGAGAAACTCTTTTCCTTCGGCGACCACCGTGTTATGGTAATCGTCATCCGTTACGATCGACGCTCTTCTGCGAACCGTGCTCGCTGAGACCGAGCATCCGAATTCATCAAAATCCGCGCCCTCGTTAATGGCGTTCAACGTGAACGTGTTCGGAACTGTCAGCTCAAAGGTCACGTTTGCATAAGTCAATTCCTCATTTGTAACCAAAGACAGAGTTACCGTATCTCCGTTTTTGGTCGCGATCAGGTCGAACGGTGCGGGCGTAGGATCAGCCGCATTGACAACGATCGACAAACCGGAGGTTATCAGTATAAAAGCAAGTAGAAGTGACAGTATCCTTTTCATTTTGTTCTACCCTTTCCGTGAAATCTTTGAGATATCCTTCGGCATGAGATCAAGGCTGAATATCCCACTCGAACGCTTCTAACGCTCCGGAATCGAAACGCTGGATCTGTTTTGCATCCGTAGAGTCAACTAAGCCGTCGACGTCGATATCCGCCGCGAGGAATTCCGCTGCATTCAATACGCGATTGCCGACGTCAACCACCCTCGCCTGTTTCGAGTCGGTACTGTCGGCGCATCCGTCGAGGTCCAGGTCTCCTTTGAGGACAACCGCAATTATCACGTTCTCTGTCCCGGCCTCTGCGGGAAGTA
>JAILQN010000210.1 GCA_024699005.1 Clostridia bacterium | reverse complement strand
TCCGGTCTGTAATCCTCCTCCGCCCGGGCAACGGGCAGCATCGACCGGAGCTGTGTCAGCGAAACAGCCGGAACCGCAGCGATAAGAAGAACAATAGTCAGAAAAACTGAAATAACACGTTTTGCGCGAACAGCGATCATAGTGATTTCCTCCTGAAATAAACAGACCCTTTCCGTTCTTTAAAAGAGCCTGTTTTTTATTAAGGCAATATACAATTGAAAACCGTTGCCGGTTTTCTGTTTACCTGAAAAAGGACCCGGAGCTCAGACCTTGGACCTTGGACCTTGGAACTTGGAACTTGGAACTTAGAACTCTCAAATATACTTCCCCGCAAACTCAAAAGCCCTGCCGAAATAATCCTCATACCCGTTCACGCTCGCCATGGTATGCTTCGCGCCGGGAACGACCAGCATCCCCTTTTCAGTCGGGCACGCTTCATAGAGCTCGTATACGTTCTTTACCGGAACGACCTCGTCTTTTTCTCCGTGGATAAAGAAGACCGGGATTTTGCTTGCTCTTACGCAGTTTATGGGGTTGATATCCGTCATATCGTAACCCCTGAGCGCTTTCATCACACCGTTCAGATACATGCCGAACAACCTGGCGGGCTTGCCGATAAACTGCTCCGCGACGCCTATGTTCTGCTCCTGGCAGCGGGCAAAGCCGCAGTCCTCTATGGCGCATTTCACGTTGTCCGGCAGATCTTCGCCCAAAGTCATCATACAGGCGGAGGCGCCCATGGACATGCCGTGCAGCACGATCTTAGCATCGGGCGTCTTTTCAAGGATATAATCTATCCACTGCACGGCGTCCTTCGCGTCAAGATAGCCCATGGAATTCCTGTCGTCGCTCGAAAGTGCGTGACCGCGCATGGACACGGCAAGGATATTGTAACCCTTTTCGAAGAACTCCTTTGCCACAAGCGCCATATCTATCGGACTGCCGGTAAAACCGTGCATCGTGTATAACCATTTGTCGCTTTTCTCCGGCTGCTCTATGATATAAGCGTGGATCTTTTTATTGTCAAGCCCCGACTGCAGAAAGACGTTTTCTCTGTCGGCCTTGATGAACCAATTGGCCGCCTCCCGGTAGATATTCACCGGCGGCGCCTTTTCTTCCTGCGTTCCCGTCTCCGCCTGATTTTTGGCAGAGCGGGATTTTTGCACCCTGCCGATAATATCATAGACCTTTTTGGAAGTCTGAATGCCGTTGCGCTTGAACGCGAAGTGATATGTCAGCCCGCCTATCACTGCCGGCGCAGCAAGATAAGCCGCAAATATTCCCGTCGCTATCCCGATTTTTCCCGGTGTGTTCATTTTAATCCTCCGTATTACACAGTTGACCGGCGATACACAACAATGCAAGACCTGTCACCTGTCTCCTGTTACCTGTCACCTGTTACCTGTTTAAATTTCGTCTATCTCGTCATTGATAAGATTTCCCTGTGAATTCTCCGTGGGCCCCAGCTCCGGCTCCGCGACGAATTCCAGCTTTGCGCTCTCCGCGTGGTCGCTTTCGAACACGATTATCTCGTTGTCTCCCTGCTTCAGGAACGGCGCGGGCAGATACAGCGTGACCTGCGGCCCGGCCTCGGGATAATATCTGCCGATATTGAACCCGTTGACGACGATAACGCCCCTGTGCAGCCCTGCGGGCTTTACAAAAGTGTCGCGCGGCTTCCCGTCTATGTGCAGACAGAATCTGAAGAACGCCGCGACGTTTGAAGAGCCGTCCGTTCCGCCGAATTCGAGGGCGGACAGATCCTCCATATCCAGCGGATACATATCCCATCCGAAATGATACTGCAGACCGAAGCGCACTCCGCGCAGACCTTTGCGGTCCAGGATGCGGGGGCCGTAATTCACTCTGCCCATATTCTCGCACAGGATATCAAGCTCGGCTTCCTGACCTTTTTCAAGAGGAAGGCAGATCTTGTCTTTTCTGCGGGAGCGCTCGAAAAAGCCCCTGTACTCGCGGTCGATAAAAACGGTCGCGCGGTCGTGGACGTGGTCTATATTGAGCTCCCAGCCATCGCCCTCACGCGGGCCCTTAACGGTGCTGTGATACAGCGTGAATCCGTAATACTGCTTTATGTCGTCGGTGAACTGCGAAGCCTGGGTATGCGCAGGAGCCTTGAGTTTCGGAGCGGAGGTAAACACGTCAACCGCCCCGGTCGGCGCAAGGACTCCGTAAGCCGCCTTTTCGCTGTCTTTTGAGGTGACCGGCGGCAGAGTTTTGCCCGTATATTTTTCGATGGCGCGTCTGACGGCGTAATATGCCGGGGTCATATCCCCCGCCTCGGACAGAAGCGCCGAATAATCGTAGCTCGTGACGGTGGGCGTATAGACGTCGTAATAATTCGCGCCGTTCATAAAGCCGAAGTTCGTTCCGCCGTGGAACATATAGAAATTCAGGGAAGCCCCGCTTTCCAGCATCTCCGTCATCAGCCTCGCGACCTCCTCCGGGTCGCGCGTGTGGTGGATGTCGTACCAGTGGTCGAACCAGCCGACCCAGTACTCGCCGCACATCACGGGAGCGTCGGGACGGAACTCCTTAAGCTTCGCGAAATTCTCCTCCGGACGGGAGCCGAAGTTCACGACGCAGGGATATTCCGGCAGCGAACCGCCCGAGAGCATGCAGTCGGTTGCTCCGTCGGAGGTGTACAGCAGGCAGTCGATCCCGTTCCTCCGGTAAATATCGGCTATGGAATAAAGATAACCGGAGTCGTCTCCGTAGCTGCCGTATTCGTTCTCGATCTGCAGCATGATGACTCCGCCGCCGTTCGAAACAAGATGGGGACGGATGATCGGCAGCAACCGGTCGAAATACGCGCCGACTTTTTCAAGGAATATCGGATTGGAGCAGCGCAGCTCGATATCCTTGTAGCCCAGCAGCCACGCCGGCAGTCCGCCCATCTCCCACTCGGCGCAGATATACGGTCCGGGTCGCAGGATGACGTTGAGCCCCAGGGCTTCCGCCTCGGCTATGAACGCCCCGATATCGAGCATACCGGAAAAGTCAAATCTGCCTTCCAGCTTTTCGTGCATGTTCCAGGCGCAGTAGGTCTCCACCGTGTTGAAACCGCACTCTTTCAGCTTTAACAGACGGTCGCGCCAGTATTCCCGCGGGATGCGGAAATAGTGCATCGCGCCGGATATTATTGTATAAGGCTCTCCGTCGGCGAGAAATACGCCGTCTTTTTCAATGAAACTTTTCATTTCAGAAACCCCTGATTAATCAGCAATATGTAATGTGTAATCGCGCTTAAGATTATATAACAGTGAGCTTTCTTCCGCTCCGTCAGGCAACCGGGTTATCGGGGCGGTGTAAAGCGACATGCCGCCGCATTGTGCCGACGCAATTACACATTGCACATTACACATTGCACATTAAGTTCAGCACTCAACTTCCCCGTTGATTATCTTCTCCAGGATCACGTCAATATTATCTATATCCTTCTTATCGGTAACGGTATATACGCCCAGCTTATTGCCGCGTTTGATCTGCATCGCGATGGTCTGGCCGTTTGTGGAATCCTCGCTGGATTCCCTGGTGTCGGCGATCAGCACAGCGCGGGCGTTGGGCCCGAAACGGCTCGTGAGCGCCGCCAGCTTATAATAGTATTCCTGACGGATGGTATAGGTCGCCTTGCACTCCACGAACAGGGTCCTTAAACCCTTGGTTATGATGCAGTCGAACTCGTTCTCGATGCCGTCGCCGTCCCAGCGGATTACCTGCCCGGAGGTTATGTCGTCGAACCTGCCGCTCTCCAGACATTTGTGATACACCCAGACCTCCAGTATCTTGCCGGAAGACAGCATAAGGTCGCGTATCTGACGGGTAGCGTATTTGAAATTATAGATGTATTTCGTGTTCTGGCCCTCGCCGACTTTGGTGAACACCGCCGACCCGCTCAAAGGCGCGATGAGCCGCCTGTCCTGCAAAAAGCCCAGCACGGTACCGATGCCGATAACGAAATTCTCCGGAGTACCGAAAGAGAGATCCCTGACCTCCAGCCCCGCATACTGTACGGCGACTTCGGTATTCAGCCTGGCGACTTTTATCCTGTCGGACGTTGCGAACCTGTCTATCTCCTGGAACATGGAGCGCATGGAGGGGATATGCTTGTTGTAAGTGCCGACAGTGACCTCGGAGGAATCCGAGGAATAAGTGGTTATATTGAAGAACGTGACGATGCTGCCGATCTCCTCGAGCCCGCGCAGAGCCTTTGCGATCCCCTCGCAATACGTGTTTTCAAGTATGCAGGAGAACGTCGCCGGCTGCATGGTCTCGGGCTTGAGATCCAGCTTGAACGTGACGAAGGTGTCGTGCTCTTTCGTGTAATTCTCCAGATGCTCGCAGGTCTTTTTCCAGAACCGGGCGTTCGCATCGCGCGAGAAGAACTCCCACAGCCCCTTATAATCAAACTGCAGCTCCGGATCGCTTTTGCCCGCCGTGAGAGAACCGTTGACGGATACGATATCGTCCACGTTCAGACGGCGGCGGCCGGCGACGATGTAATCGAGATACTCGCAGCCGCAAAGATCCGTGAACCTGTCGCGGGAAGGATCGAAGGAGAAATTCGGATAACCGGAATAGAATCCCGAGCCGGTGAGCAGGTACGAAAGCTTTGTATCGTTCTTTTCCACCAGATCGATCTTCAGCCCGACCCTCGCAAGAAGCCTGCCGACCGTTTCGGCGGCGTCGGCGTCTCCCAGAGACTCGCTGACGGAGACCTTCGTTATCCTGCCGCGGGATATCCCGGGCAGCGAGACAAGAAGAGGCTTGACCTCGTCCGTCATACCCTCGGCGTAGGCGATCAGTATCCTGATCTTCGCTCCGATACCCTTGGACCCCATAAAATCGCAGATATTGCGCATGTAAGAGAGCAGAGTCTCTACCCTCCTGCGCGAATCGATATAGCAGAGATAAACTATGTTTTCCGGGTCGATGACCGCCGCGGAACGGATATTCGAGAACACGTCCTCGAACGATACGGGCACGGCGAGGGTCAGGTCGCTCCTGTAGGTGAGTATGAACGGTATATGCCTGATATAGAACGCGTCGCGCTCCTTGAGGTCCTCGTATTCCACGCTGCCCCTCGCGGGGTAAAACTCCGAATCGATCTCATTTATCTTTGCGCGGATCTCCTCCGCGTCCGGAAGAGCTGCGACGGCGCCCTGAAGCGCGGTCAGCGCCGCACGGTAATTCACGGCGACAGGCGCCTCCCCGGTAAGGAGCTTAAGGCAGGTGAACCAGTCGTTGAACGCTTTTTCATTGGCGGGAGAACCCATACAGGCGGAGCGGATATTATCCATCGCCTGCCCGGAGAGCAGCTTATCCGAATCGCCGCCGAGAATGAAAGCCTGCGCCGCCGCCCTGAACTGCCTGTGCAGATTTACGGACAGCCTGTCCAGTTCGTCCAGGGAGTCGAGCGCGGTTTTGTCCGCCGTGTCCCAGTATTCCCTGTCGGCAAAAGGACCCGTCAGGCCCCTGCCGGGTCGCGAACGCACAAGCGCCGCGTGATATCTGCGTTCCTTATCGGATATGCCCTTATAAGCGCAGCGCTCAAGATCGGTCGACTGCCGCCATCCGGCAAGACAGAGCTCCGCGACCCTGCGCCTGTGTTCGGAATGGATGAGCATATCGAGTTTCGGGTTCGGCATATTGAGTTTTGAATGCTGAGACTCCGAACTGAGTGCTCTGAACTCCGCGCTCTGAACTGCCGGATCAGCGCCGGTATCGATCCCGAGCAGATGCAGTTTATATCTGATCGAGAGCACGTCGGCGACCGTGACCGGAGCGCGCTCCCTTTCGGCGCCTTCGCCGCTTCTGAGCAGCTCGCAGTTGGCTGTGAGCCGCTGAAGCTCCCGTTCAGACGGATCGGCAGGATCCGGGATCTCGTTCACGTATACCGGATTGCCGCCCGATCTTGTTCTGTCGCGCCTGGATCTGACGAAATTGACGCTCACGTCCAGCCCCGCGCGCTTCGCGGTCTCGCCGCACAGCGACGCTGCCCTGCGGTTGAGAGCGTCGTCCCCTAAGGCGATGAACACGTAAGAGGGACCGAACTCCGCGAACGCGTCCTTCAGAGCGGCGCGGGTGTTCTTCAGGCCTTCTGCGCCGCCGGCGTCTATAAAGAGCTTCCTGAAACCGACTCTGCCGTACGGCTCCGCAGGAGCGCTGCCGTCAAGAGCGAAAAAGTTCCCGAAGGCAGGTCTGGTCTCAAGATAGATATCTCTGTCGCGCTCCGGATCTTCGGTGAGCACCAGCATGTTGAGCGAGTACGGATCCATCTGCCCCGCGGAAAGCGCGATGTCGGCAAACTTCTGGGCATAGGTGCCGAATCCCAGCACAAGTATATTGAGCGCGGAGTCGGCAGCGCGCGTGCCCACACGCGCATTGGGTGCAGAGTTTTGAGTATTATTATCAACACCTTTTAATACCGCATTCTCATACAGCGGATGCGTGATAAGGTGGCGCGCTATCGCGCCGGAAGCGTCCGACTTCGTCTTGTCCAGCTCCTGAGGATCGAACCGGGCCTCTAAAAGAGCGCGTACGCGCCCGGCAAGCTCTTCGCAGCTCTCGTATCTTAAAGAGGGCGTGAGCTCCACGCATTTCCGGAGTATCTGTGCAAGCTCACGGCGCAGATATACGTTCGCGGTCGCGTCCGTGGCGGTGATGAGCGGGGAGGAATAGACCATTGCAGGTATGCGCCCGTAATGCGGCCAGCGATAAGGCTTACCCGGGAACAGAGCCCCGTATAACAGGCAGCCTAAGGAATAGATATCGCTTCTGAAATCCGCTCTGCCGAACTCAGCTTCCGGCGCGGCGATCCTTGTGAACGCCGTGACGTCCGAATCGCCGTCCGCCTCCAGAAAGCAGATCCCGCCGGTTTTTGTCACTCCGAAATTGTAAGCGGTTATGTCGGGTCTGACTATGCCCTTTTCGTGCAGCTGACGCACCGCGTCCGCCAGATCGGCAAATGTCGAAAGGATCCTGTAAAGACTGCCCTCGGGAGCGGTTTCCGCTTCTTCACGCAGTCTTGCGAAATAATCGTCCAGGATCTCGCAGTCGGGATCCTCCGACCAGATATATACGCTTCCTGCCGCCAGTCTGCCTCCGGTGCGGTCGTCACAGGCGTAATATACCGTGTAATCCGGCACGATAATGGATCCGTCCTTCGCTCCGTTCGGGAAAGACGCCTTCAGCTCAAGATAGCTTCTTTTAAACGCCTCCCGGGCGGCAGAAAGCATGGCGCCGTCCGTATCCTCGGTGAATACGAGGTCGCCCTCCGCAAGCCGCCTTGCCCGGAACACCGGCTCGCCGGCTGTGTCCACGGGGTAAAACTCCCTGAGTCTGCCCCGTTTGCCCGTATTAATATGCTCCGCAGAGAGCAGCATACAGTCCGCGCTGCCGCCGATCACGTCAACTATCTCGAATTCGGCGGTGCGCGCGTCTTCTGATATCAGTTTTACGGTATCTCCCGTAAAAATCGGTTTTCTGTTAGTTATCATTTTTGCTGTCGTATCTGTAATATGAAAATATCGGTAATCAAACATCATTCAGCCGGCTTTTTCGGCTCTGACTGTTTTTTCGGCGGCTCCGCCTTTGCCCCTGCCTTACCTGCCGGAGCTTTTGTTGTCGTCTTAGCTTTCTTTTTATCTGTGATTTTCTCCGTTGTTTCAGCGGGAGCGGCCTTTTGTGCAGGTTTTGTTATCGCCTTGGCTTTCGGTTTTTCGGAGGTTTTCTCCGTTGTCTTTGCCGAAGCCGGTTTTTCGGACGGTTTTGTTGTCGCCTCAGCTTTCGGTTTATCGGAGGTTTTCCCCGTTGTCTTTGCCGGAGCCGGTTTTTCGGACGGTTTTGTTGTCGACTTGGCTTTCGGTTTATCGGAGGTTTTCTCCGTTGTCTTTGCCGGAGCCGGTTTTTCCGCGGGTTTTGCCGCCGCCTTCTCTTTCGGCTTATCGGGGGCCTTCTCCGCTTTC
Organism: Clostridia bacterium; assembly: GCA_024699005.1. Next base: position 3,886 of record JAILQN010000210.1, on the reverse strand, counting down.
TTTGCCGGAGCCGGTTTTTCCGCGGGCTTTGCCGCCGCCTTCTCTTTCGGCTTATCGGGAGCCTTCTCCGCTGTTTTGACCGGAGTCTTCTTTTCCGCGGGTTTTTCCGTCGCCTTAGCTTTCGGTTTATCGGAGGTTTTCTCCGTTGTTTTCACCGGAGTCTGTTTGTCCGCGGGTTTTGCCGCCGCCTTATCCATCGGCTTTTCGGAAGTCTTCTCCGCTGTTTTGACCGGAGTCTGTTTTTCTGCCGGTTTTGCCGTTGCTTTCTCTTTCGGCTTGTCTGGAGCCTTCTCTGCTGTCTTGACCGGAGTCTGTTTTTCTGCCGGTTTTGCCGTTGCTTTCTCTTTCGGCTTGTCGGAAGCTTTTTCTGCTTTATTGGCAAACGCAGGTTTTTCCGGACTGACTTCCTTTTTCTCAGGCGCCGGTTTATCTTCCGTTCTGACCGGAGCTTCGGCTTTTATCTCTTTCGCGGCTGCCTGATTTGCTCCGGGAACGATCTTCGCGCCGAATTTTACGGTTTTCAGCAATTCCGCTTCGGGCTTTGCCTTCATGTCCGGTTTCGCTTTTGCCGCTTCAGCAGGTTTATCGGGTTCATCTTTCACCGTTGCGGGAACCGCCGGTTTTTCCGGTTCTTCCTGCCTTTTTGCCGCAGGTATGATCTTTACTCCGAATTTCGCGTTCTTCAGAAGCTCCGCTTCGGTCGTGGGACGCGCTTTTTCCGGAACCGCCGTCTTTATGGGAAGCTCCGCTTTTTCGGGAACCGTCTTAACCGGCTCCGGGGTTTCAGCGGGTTCCTCTTTGACGGCCGCCGGCTCAGCCGGCTTGTCAGCCTCAGCCGGGGCGGACCTGATCTCCGCCGGGATCTCAGCCTTTACGGGGGCGGCTTTTTTCACCGGAGCGGACTTCTGCGCCGGAGCCGAGACGGTCGAACGTCTCTCCTGCTCTTTTCTGGCAGGCGCGTCGCCGAAAAGCGAGTTCATATAAACGAACACGAGCGCAGACGTTACGGCGTCGGCGAACCTGCCCGGGCTGAACAGCCCGAAGCCGCAGCCTGAAAGGATAGTGTTGAGTCCGGGGGCGAAATCCTTCTCGCAAAGATCGGCGAACGATACGCCCTTCGGATAGCGCGTCCTCACGGCAAAAGCGGAAAAATACACCGATACGACGTCCGCCCTCGTGAGCTTATCAGGATCGGGTCTGCGGGATCCGAACAGACCGGAGGCTATGGCTTTGACCGCCCTCACGAATTCAGAACCCTCGGACATCCCGGACGCCGCAGCGACGTCCGAAAGGATGGAAGTCCTGTTCAGATCGAGTCTGACTTTGCCGGCGTAAGGAGCGAACCTGCGGCAGAATATACGCCTGAGAGCCGCCTCGTTTTTGCCGATCTCATCTTCTTCGGGAGTATTCGACGGCTTCTGCTCAAGGGTATAACGTTCCTTAATCGCCCCGGCAAAGGTGTAGGCATCAATAAGTCCGCCGTACCCGTCGGTGATCATATCGGCGAAAGCCTGCCTGCTCATATCCTGAACGTAGCTCCCCGCGCCGCGGCTGTCCAGGTCGGCATTCATCTCCGCCGCCCTTACGAACCTGTCGCCGGACGCCCTGAAAGCATCCTCGCCGAACATATCATCGCCGCCCGCGGCAAGGAAATAAAGATATATCGCGGTGCTGCGGTCTCGGTAATCGGGCGAGCGTTTGACCGGGGCGCGCTCTGTAAGATCGGCGACGTTCCCGGTATAATAACGCAGATAAAGCGCCTCCTCCACGTCGCGTCTGTGATCGTAATCCGGCGTGTTCACTTCGGGGCAGAAACGCAGATTGAACGCGAACGCGAGGGCGAAAAGCTCGTCCCGTGTGATGGTGTTCCAGGCAGCCGAAGGATCGGCGAGCCTGTTTGCGAATTTCACCCAGTCCGCGAGACCCGTCGTCGGATCGCGCTTTTCTCGCTCCATACGGGCCTTTGCGGCTCTGTACAGGTCTGCCGCCTGCTGCAGGAGGCGCCTCTGCTCCTCCGCTTTGTTCACGACGTCATTAAGAGCCGCTTTGAATTTCTCCTGAGCCGTTTTGATCCCGGCGTCGCACGCCCTGGCGGCTTTATCCAGGAAAACGTAATCGATCTCGCCGCTCTCCTTGATGATTCCCGCGTAGCCGGCGTCGCGGATCTTCGCCGCAGCGCCTTCCGTAAGCTCTGCGTTCTCGTGCTTCAGCGCCTCGGCTATGATCTTCTGACGGGAGAAAGACCCCTTGCCGGTGGCGGCGGAGTAACTCTCCTCCAGCCCGTTCACGTTATAGAACTCCGAAACAAGGGTATTGAGCACCGCGTTGAACTTCGGATCTCCGGCTATGATATTGCCGATATGCTCAAAAACGTTCACGCCTTCCGGTACATCTATATGCGCGGATATCGCCGTCTCGATCTCCGGCCGGAGAGCGGGATCGAGCAGATATGCGCTGACCGACTCGATATAGCGGGAGAACCTCTCCGCGAAGTCGGGCACGTTCTCCTTTTCCGCCGCAGCCATGGCCTTGGCAAGCTCCTTACGGACGGCGAAGGAATCTGTCAAAGCGTCGCATTCCTTCTGAATAAAAATCCGAATAGCGGCGGCGACCGTCGTTTTTTCTCCCTGCCATACGGTCGGAGCGGAAAGGACCTTATCCGGTACGCGCTTCACAAACTCAGCAGCCGGACCGGAAAAAGCAAGACACTCCTCCGCAAGCGCGGGAGCCGCGTTTTTGAAAACCGAAGATAACAAAGCCTTCCCGTCCGCATTCATCGGGGGCAGGAAGGTATGGTTTTCTGCAAGAAGACGAAGATCCTCCGCTTCGGTCAGTTCCGTTTCAAGCGCAGAGAAAACGCTTTCGTCAAGAAGTGCGATCTTTGCCGGGTCTCTGTCGCCGTAAGCCGGGCTGAACCTTTCGCTCAGAAACGGCGAACTTTTGCACCCGATGTTGACCGTAGCGAGTATCTGCTTTAAAAGACGCAGCCTCAGACTGTCCTCAAATTTATAGAACGGACAGGCGCACTCATCGGTCAGTTTCGCGATAAAGTCGCCCGGCGAAGGGTAACGGCCGCTGGCGTGGCACAGTTTCTGCCAGAGCCCTGCGGCTGCTGCGCGGCCGTCTGCGGGGATTTCCGGATAAACGGCCTGTGCAAGCTTTTCCAGTTCGTCAATGTTTTCGCATCCGTCAGCCGCGATACCGCAGCCCGCCAGCATGGCGTGTAAATCGGAAACTATGCGGCTTTTGTTTTCCGCCGATACCGCCGCCCTGTAATCGGCAATTTTTGCTTTAAAATCCTGTGCGCTCACGCCGGAGCCTATGAGCGCATTTGTCCTTGCGTCTGAATACCGGGACATAATGCCTCCATTGGTCAGGGGCGCAGATCAAACCGGGATATGCGGATATGATCCCCGCCTCCGGATTTTTTCTGCAGGCATCAGCGCACGGTCACAAGCGCGCCGCTGCCTGTATTTACGATCATCCGCGGACAATAAACTCCGCCGGTGATCCGTGTCATCCGCCTGAAAAACCGCGGTTGCAAAGCGCGCCGGGATACAGGCAAATTACACCTCATTTTTTATTATACATCAACGATTTTCATATTGCAAGAAAAAATAAGCATATTCATAAAAACCGTGCAGCGAAGTCATCCCGCCGCACTGATATATTACTTTACAAATTACTCAAAGCTCAACACTCAAAACTCCCCCTTGATCTTCTCCCAATACTCCTTCGCCGCCTGTTCTATCTTATTCTCCCCCGGGATATAATACTTCGTCCCGACCAGTTCGTCCGGCAGATACTGCTGCGCTGTCCAGTGATTCGGATAATTATGGGGATAGAGGTAAAACTGCCCTTTGCGTTCAACGTCGTCGCCGTCGTA
>JAILQN010000205.1 GCA_024699005.1 Clostridia bacterium | reverse complement strand
GCTTGAGACGAAAGACAGCGGAACGAACGTCGGCATCGTATCTAAGTACGGCACAAATATCATCCCGATCATAAAAGACGACGATCTCGTATCCGACTCTTTCGCTTCCGTCACGTCGTCGTCGTTCGGCGCGACGACTTCCCGGCTCGGCGAAACTCTGCCGGAGGATTATATCGCCGCAAGGTCCGCCGCCGGTTACGGGGCTTATATCTCCCCGGACAAACAGATCGACGCGTCCACCTGTCTTTTGCCCGATTGCACCTGGTTCCTGAAGGGCGCTCAGCACGTTGACTGGGTCAAGGGGGAGACCGATCTGCTTATGGACGTTGTTGACGCGGAAACTCAGCTGACCTGCGAGACATCCCTGTTTTCAAGGTTCCTCGTTTTCAGTTATGAGGACGACGCGGTTTATGCCATGACGGAAGAGAACTGCCGCACCGAAACCTGGGATGATGCCGCCGTTCTGCCCGGCAATACGTTAAAAGGCAGGATCACGGCATACTTCAGGTCGCTGTTCAACTTTATGAGATCACTTTTCGATTTTATCAAATCGATCATTGAATCATAGGGAGCAGACTGTGGATCCTGCCGGGTATTTCTGAAAATTCCCGCCGTATGCCTCTTGTATGTGCGAACATCGCCGGATCCTTCCACAGGACACTTTCCTTCTTCGCTTACTTGTCCGGAAGAAAATGATCGTCGTTTATTGTGTTCTTCTGTTCATCTTCCCTTTCCATTTCTTTTATTTGGTTTTCCAGATCAATGATTTCCTTTTGAAGGCTCAATAAGAAGAGGACATTTTTATCGGATATCTTTTTCCAAAACGAATCATCCTGCGCCAGAGCGAAAATTTGCGGATCTTTGTCTTTGGAGTATATTTCTCTCAGTTGAATCCTCCTTCCGGCGTTGTCGTCGGCTATCCATTCCCAAAAACCGTCGTCGATGGGCGCGAGAGTTCTGATCCTTTTCGGATCACACATGTAATAATGCTTCAGTTCTGCTTTTGTCAGCTCACTCATCTGATTTTTCTCCTTTATAATAGGTTGATTCCTGCTGCCGGCGCAGTAGAAAACTTCTTTTGTTACAAGTTAGCGTTCCAACTTCCTCGCTCCTGAACTGCCGGTCAGATAAAAACCGCAAGCCGCTTTTCCGCCACAGACAGACGATCCTCTGTTTCCGGCGAATCAGGCAACGCTACTGCAATCCGAAGAACTCCTTATGTAAGTGCTGATTAATTCGGTGTATGCAGATTTCCGGGATATTTTTTCGGCAGCTGAAACAAAAAGCGCAGGCAATACTTTGTGTATTAACGAGCATTTTTGTGATAGATGCCGGAAAAAGAGCCGGCAAGATGTATGCACAAGAATTAATCAGTGCTTACCTTTTAATACTATCATATGATTTCAGGAAAAAAAAGAAAGAATTACTATTCTGTAAAAATAACAATCCTTTTCCGGAACGGGAACTCCCGGAAAGTCTGTAGAAAGCAATTCTCTGTATTTTGTCCGGTATGATGAGCTGTGCAAAAGACCATAGCAATAATCGGAAAGATCCGTCATATCGTATTTGTCGGCATGAAAAAGCACTTCTTCGGAAGACTGTTTTTTTGCTGTTTTCAGCGTTTTTTCAACAAATAAAACAGAATTCCGAAATCTGCTTGACAACGGTTTTTTCGGATGATACAATAAGAATACTAAACTGTAAGTAAAGGAGATTCCCTATGATTTCGGAAGTCTACAAATCCGCGTTTTCGATCATTTCCCGCAAGCCGTTACGCCTGTGGGGCACGTCCATTCTCGCATCGATAGTGTCCGGCTGGATATCGATCTTTTTCGGTCCGTTACCCGGCGCCGCGCTTATCCTTAATTCGATGCTCACCGTTGGCGGATGCATGGTCTACCTGCACGGCATCCACGGCGACGAGATCGAACCCTATCAGCTGTTTGACGCGTTCAAATCCGGCAAGGTCGCGGGCAGAACCGTAAAGGGCATGCTTTACAGAAGTCTGATGCTCAGTCTGTGGCTTTTGATTCCCATCGCCGGTCCCATCATTTTCATTGTCCGCAGCTATCGCTACGCTCTCACCCCCTATATTCTTGTGGAGGAAGAGGACGGTGATCCCTTTGAAGCGTACAAAGAGTCCATGAACCGCACAAGAGGCTACTGCGGCAAGATGTTCCTTGCAGACTTAATTGTGATATTGGGCACTGGTATAATAGAGGGAATCTTCGGCGGTATTGCCGCTGCTTTTGCCGTCGATGGTTCTTATGCCGTAGCCGGCCTCTTTGGTTTCTTTGCAGTCATCATCGGTCTCATTCTGTTCGTCACGATGCCGCTGTTCCTCGGGCTTGTACACGCGGCGTTCTATGAGAAGATCACCGCAATCTACAAGGGCACTGCCGACCCGACTTCCGGCACACCGGGAGCTTATCAGCAGTCCTATGGTCAGCCCTATCAGCAGCCCTATGGTCAGACTTATCAGCAGCCCTACGGCCAGACCAATCAGCAGCCCTACGGCCAGACCCGTCAGCAGCAGCCTAATCCGCAGGCCTACCAGAGGCAGCCCTATCAGGCACCCAATGCGTCGAATTACGCGGCGCCCACTGCGCCCGGTACCGAAGTTCCCTCCGCGCCCAGACCCCCGCAGACATAAAACCTGTTAAGGGTTGTTTCATCGGGCTGACAACAAGTACCGACAGACGCTCCGAAACATAACAAAACACAATAAAATAAAACAGCAACACAAAACAGAGGCACTGTAAAAAACAGCCCCAAGTGTTGCTGTTTTTGTTTTTTATCTATGCTTACGGATCATACGGCTTTTATTTCATAAAGGCGGGCTCCCGAACGTCTGTTTTGTGTTTTGCTTTTTTTCGGAATTTGAGACTGCCTCACGTAGGACCCCCCCCTTTCAAACGAAATCCGTCCTTGCGGACGGGTAAAATCCACCTTTTTCAACGTGAATCTCACATTTTCTTTCTTGTCTATGGACATTGCTGAAGCGAACATCTTTCGGTCTTCATTAAGTGACTTCATAAACCGGATTGCCTGCGTCCCTATTCCTTTGCCTTGAAATTCCTGGACAATGCACAGACGCAAACCTTATATACTCCCTTTACAATGTTTGACAAGAAAAACAGCCAACGGGTTCATTATCACAGAGGAAATCTGCATATTTTTCCAACAATATATCACAATAACATCCTGTATCTTGCCTGATATTAAACCCGATTTATCTATTTACTTAGTAACATTATTTCAAAATCCGTCTAAATTGAAAAAATCCCTCCATTGTTACTTAGCTGTAAACAGTTCCTTACCTTTCTGATGGATATAAAGCAAAATGGAACAAAAATCAACATCCTTAGTCATTTCAGCAAAATCACGAATATAATTATCCTGCAATTCGACCGGTTCCGCTTTCGGAAGTGTAAATGTTGGTGCAAACGTAAAAGGTGTTGCATCAGGGAGATTCTCAACCCTACAGTGAAATTCTCTTGGAATCTCAATTCTTATGGCACGTGTGATGTGATTGGCATATGCTTCATACATCTGATATGTTAACATTGCATGTTGGAGAACATTGATATCATCCAAAATCTTTTGAGGGGTATTGCAATCAATGAAGTACGATGTAATGGCGATTAAATCTCTGATTTTTGTAGGGCTGATAACATCCCAGTCGTTCGTAAATAATCTGCTGTAACGCTTTTTGAAATCTTCCATAATGACCATTCTTTTTTCCTCCTAACTCTACGTTATGGCTTTAATTTACCATAGTATGTACAGTTTTACAACCGTCAATGAAAAATATTTCTGACAGCCAAAATGGTTTATTCACAAATAAAAAAGGAATGCTCTTTGTCCAAATAGCATTTCAGATCTGGCGGAGATGGAGGGATTCGCCCGTCGCACTGCCGTGCGCCGGCACGCATGCGGGCTTGCAAACAGTCACACCGGACTGTCTGTATTTCTGCTTCGCAAAAACCGCCCTGACCGAATCCCTCCTGCATATATCAACAAAATACCCCACCCTGAAGGTGGAGTATTTTGCTGGCTAAAGGTTGTTATTTTAACAAAATTGGCGTTATCGTTAAATTTCGTAACGCAAACAGAATTCGAAAAATTAGTAATTTTTCCTTGCGAAAAATTCCTGCATTGATTTTATATCTTTATCAAGTAAAGATTCGCTGAATGCATTCTTCAAAAGATTGATCCATTCCGTCTTAAATGGCTCCGTCAAACACGAAATTTTTTCCGTATCATATATTGTTTTTTCAATGTCATACGGAACGCGATAATGTGATAATACACCATCTTCTAGAATGCTGTATCCAGCTCTGATGTCTTTATCACGATGGTGTCCAACAGGACGTATGCAGTGATACTCCACACCATCAATCTTACAATCAACTTGATAATGATAGTGACCAAACAATACCGTTCTTATTTGGGAAGAAACCTCTTTGGAAAAAGCGGAAGAAACCAGTGTCTCCGGAATACCAGGGAGAATATCGTAGGTTGCATCATATGCGCCATGAATACAAAGAATGGTCTCATTCATTACCATTCGATCTTCAAAGCAGCTGATCCACTTCAATTGGCGTTCGCTTAATTGTTCTCTTGACCACTGATCAAAGAAATTTCGCTTTCCCCATGCTCCGGATATAAGGTAATCGTGATTTCCCATAATACAGATTGGATCGAGTGAGCGCAGAAGATCAACACATTCTGAAGGATTTGGGCCGAAATTTGCGATATCTCCGAGGAACAAGACCGTATCCCAATTGCCTGCGTCAGCAAGAACACTTTGAAATGCGGGGAGATTGGCATGGATATCTGATACTATCAATGTGCGCATTATTCAATCAGCCTTTCATTATTTGTGTCGGTAAAATGACGAATATGAAAAAGGATTGCTATCTTGTTAAAATAGCAATCCTAAGTTGGCGGAGATGGAGGGATTCGAACTCTCGAACCGTGTTACCGGTTACACGATTTCCAATCGTGCGCCCTCGACCAACTAGGCGACATCTCCGTATCGTTGCCGCGGCTCACACCGACAGCAAAAGGATTATACACTATGCCGATTTAAAAATCAATAGTTAATTTAATTTTTCTTTTTCACCGCCGGGGTCCTGCCCGAAATAAGACTGTCCGCGAGGGCGTAGCCGACGAAGTACTCCCTGATATAAGGTTTGATCTTATTGCCGGGAGTGGGGCAGGGGACTTTGACGATATCCCTGAACCCGTATTTGCCGGCTATGACCCCGGAACGGAAGATATGATAGGCGTTGGTGACGAAACCGACGCGCACTTCCGCTATGGGTCTGCCGGAATGAGCTTCGATTATCTTCCTCGCGAAGGCGAAGTTCTCGAAAGTCGTGGTAGACTCGCGCTCGGGCAGGATCCTGTCCGGCGACACGCCGTGATCGACAAGATAATCCGCGATTATATCCGCTTCGGATTTTTTCTGTCCTTCGCGGAAACAGCCGCCGCAGGGCACGGCAAAGGTATCGGGATGTTTGTCCAGATAATCCGCCGCGGCGAACATCCGGGAAATGAGCTGCAGGGAAGGGGTGTCCTCGCCGATGACGTTGGCGCCGAGGATCATAAGATATCCGCAGTCGCCGCCGTGCTCTTTAAGAGCGTCGGCAACAACGAACGGAAGATACGCGGCCGCCGTTCCCGCGAGATACGCGGCGGAGCCGACGGCGGCGGAAGCAAGAAGTTTTGTTATTTTCATAATACATCCATTGCGACTATGTCTTTGGCCTGTTCCATGGAGCTGACGCCGCTCCACGTTTTTCCGTCCGGACCGAACAGCACGCCGCCGATAAGGGTGTAAACACCCTGCGAGGACGTTATACTGTTGCCGCACACGGCTGCCGAGCTGCCCGCGCCTATGACCGCGTTCCCGAGATCCAGCGTGGAGGCGCCGTCCGGACCGAACAGATTGCTGCCGATTCCGGTATAAGCGCCGTCATTTGTCATATACGAGTTGCCCACCGGCATTATGGAATCGCCGTCATTTCCGAATATCATCGCAGAGTTCCTTTCCTGGGTTGCGTGTTGCGATATTAAGGTTTATATAACATTTTCGCTTTGCGAAAATGCACCGTAATTATTCATTATTCATTTTTCAGTATTCATTATTCATTCAGAAAAATCAGCCGTTACTCCGGCTGATTTTTCGCCTCAAAGCACAGCCAGCCGTTGTCGTAATGCCTGGCGAAAAGGTCGTAGCCCATGCCGGTAAGGGCGGTCACGACGTCAGCCTCCCGCGGGTCGACTATCCCCGACACGATGAACACGCCGCCGGGCTTCATGAATTTTTTCGCGTCTCCGGCGAGGGCGATGATCGCGTCCGCCACGATATTCGCGACGATTATATCGTATCTGCCGGTCACAGCGTCGGCGAGATTGCCCGTTATAAGGGTGTAGCGGTCTTCGCCTATGCCGTTGCGCTCCGCATTGTCGCGGGCGGTCTTCACCGCGTGCGGGTCTATATCCACGCCGACGGCGCGCTTCGCCCCGAGCAGCAGGGCGGATACGGACAGGATACCGCTGCCGCAGCCTATGTCCAGCACCTCGGCCTCCGGGGTGATATACGGCTCCATGGCGGTGAGGCACAGCCGCGTCGTCTCGTGGGTGCCGGAGCCGAACGCGAGCCCGGGCTCAAGGTCGAGCACGACCCTGTCCCCGGCGTCGACGGGCTCCTCCCAGACAGGGCGGATGAGCAGCCTTTCGCCGACTTTTATGGGGTGGAAGTACTTTTTCCAGTTGTTCTCCCAGTCCTCGTTTTTGCAGTTTTCGGTGTCGACGGAATACTCTATCCCCTCGGCGTCAAGGCGCTCTTTTATAAACGAAACCGCCTCCGCGGGGTTGCCCTCCGGGGGTATATAGATATGGACCCATGCGTGCGAGCGGTCTTTTCTGAGCAGATCCTCGTCAATAAGGTCGATATGGGCTATCTCCAGAGCGGCCTGCTCCAGATCGGAATAATCCTCTATATAAATACCGTAGGGAACGGTCATTGAACAGATCGCTCCCGCCGTGTCGATCTGTTCGACGGGAACGGTGACTTTTATTTCCAACCAATCCATTCTGATATTTCCTTGCGTAAATTACTGAAAAATGAATACTGAAAACTTAATAATGAATATTTTGGTTTATTTTTGCTTATGCAAAAATATTATTTTGGCGCGCTCAGAAGCGGTTTGAAGGAAAAACCACTTCCGTGCAAAGAACAGCTGTCGGGGCGGAAGCGGTCTTTCTGCGGTGCGTTGTCCGGCGCAATTATTAATTCTTCAGTCTTAAGTCTTCAGTATTCACTGAATATTGATTTTTGCAAAAAATCAATATTTGTTATGCACGTCTTCAGCAAAGCACAGCAGATCTTTGAACTCGATCTTCTGCCCGTCGTCCAGGATCGCGGTGCCGCTCATCCTGCCGAAAACCTGATGCTGATCGGATACGATCACTTTGAAGTCCAGACAGGCGGCGCGGTCGAGCACGGGCACGAACTCCGCTTCGAACCTGCCGTCGGAGGAGGTGAAGGTCCAGGGGCTCATATAGTCCTTCTTTCCGTCGGCGCCTACCGGGATGTTGAAGGATATATCGTCCAGTTTGTGGCCCACACCGTCCACGAACACGATATTCTCGCTCGCGGCGGCGGTGTCGCCGAAGCCGTAGCCCAGGTTGAAGCCGAAGGCTCTGCCGTCCACGGTTCCGTTGCCGGAAGACCAGTACCAGGTATTGTCATAGGTCCAGACGCCCCTGCCCCAGTCGAGGGTGCCGTAGTTGCGCTCGGGGTCGAAGACGTAGTCCTTGCCGTCGAAAGTGACCTTGCCCTCGGCGCGCATGCAGTTTATCTTGCGGTTGTAATAGAAAGCGGTCTTCTTCTCCGCCCAGGGCGTGGCGATGACGAGGGAGTCCATGTCCGGCTCGTTGAGGCGTATATCGGCGGTCAGGGTCTTGCCGTCTCTGAAGTTCCTGAAGGTGCAGGCTATATGTCTGCCGCCATCGTATTTGAAGTAATCCAGATCAAGATCCTTTTTGTGATAGCTCACGTTGCCGCGGTCGGTGGAAGAGGGCATGTGCATCTTGCCCAGGGGGAACACGTCCAGGACCGTATTGGTATGCTCCCACGGGTTCGCCGGGTCGGAGAAGTCCAGAAGACTGACTGACTGCAGGCCGATGTATCCGTCGTCGGAAATCGTGCAGGCAAGTCCGAAATCGTCGCCCATGATAAGATAGTAGTCCCATTCCTTTATACGGAACGCGGGAGCTTTGATCTTTGAGCGGTCGTAGACCTGATACAGCTTGCGGGACCAGCCCGGCTCCGTGAGCGAACCGTCCGGCTTCAGAAGCGGCTGGACCTTTGTGACTTCATGATTTCGTTGTGACATGGCGTGTATATCCTTTCTCAGATTATTATTTCTTTTCTTTATTGCAGCCGGGAGAGGGGCGGAATAATGTGCAATGAGCAATTAGCAATGTGTAATTGCGCCATAGAATGCATAATATGATCATTTCACCGCCCCGGTAAACAGTTGAATATATTTCGCGGAGGGAACTCTTGTGCTGAAAACAGTTTCAGCGCGCCGATATAACATTTTTGCTGCAGCAAAAATGAACCGCAATTGCACATTGCAAATTGCAAATTGCACATTGATCAAAGCCGTTATCCTCCCTGACGGCAGAAATCTGTTTGTCGCCGGAATCTTAATTGTCGCCGAAATCCACCTTTGGCGCGACTTCTTTTCTGCCGTGATTGTAGAACTTCCTGTCGTTGAGCGCCCAGAGCTTGTTGGAGAAGCCGCCGGGCTCCACGTTCTTCAAGGCGTCCTCTATTTCGTATATTTTCGCGTCCAGATTGTCAAGCTGGGAGAGTATCTCCGCCTCCAGAGTACAGGGTCTGACCGCGACGCCGAACTCCGGTTCGCCATGGTGGGAGATCAGCATATGCTCCAGAAGGACCGTCGTTTCATAGTCCGCGCCGGTCTCTTTTCCCGCCTTTTCGACTTCCATCGCGCCCATGACCAGGTGCCCTAAAAGCTGCCCCTCCATGGAGTAGCCGGAGACCATCCCGGATTTCGCGAGGTTGAATTCGTCCGTTTTGCAGACGTCGTGGAGTATCGCCCCGGCGACAAGCAGTTCGCCGTCCACGCTCGGATAAAGACTTATCACCGCGTCGCAGAGCCGCACTATGGACAGCGTGTGCATGAGCAGACCGCCCCTTATCGCGTGGTGAAGCTTGAATGCGGCGGGGCAGCCCAGCATATCATCGCCGTATTTGTCAAGAATATAATTGACGATCAGCCTGAGGTTATTGTCTTTGAAGCCGCTGACGCGTGCGCGCAGCTCGTCCATCATATATTTTGAAGCGTATTCCGCTGTGGGAATGAAGTCAGCTTCGTTAACCTCGCCCTCTTCGGGTAGGCGCATCTTCTCTATTTTGAGCTGCGGATTGCCGTTATACTCCGACAGCACGCCTCTGATTTTGATGATGGAGTTCGGCTCGGGACAGAAATCCCCCTCGCGAAAATCCCATGATTTGGCGGAGATTTCGCCCGTCTTGTCCTGCAGTTTTATATCGAGGTAATGAGAGCTGGTTTTGGATGTCTTTTTTTCGCAGGACATGACCAGCGCGTAGCCGTCGACTCTGCCGCTGTTATCTATCGGTTTGAAGTTCATCGTTTTTCGCTTCCTTTTTTCTGAATATCACCAGCTTGCTGGCAGCGTAGTTGAATACCACAACAAAAACAGCCGTAACGAGTTTCGCCGTCCATTTTGCCCAGGTCTCTCCCAGAGCGGGCAGCATGAGGTTCCGCACCAGCATAAAGCCGAGCGACTCGAACAGTAAAAATGATATGATCCTCGCTCCGGTGAAAGAGAGCAGTTCTCTCGCAACGAGACCGGGTCTCCATGACTTTGACTCGAACACCCAGAGCTTATTCGTGACGTAAGCGAACACCACGCCGACTATCCACGCTATGGCGGTGGAGACGTCCTCCAGCGTCACTTTGAACAGGCGTGAGCCGAGCATGAACGAAAACAGCTCCTTCGCGCCGAGTATTTTGTCGCACAGCCAGAACGTCCCGAAGTTCACAAGGGTCGTCATCACCCCGAAAAACAGGTAGGACAGGATCTCGTAGGAAAGGACCTTGCCCAGGAATTTGTTTTCGAGCAGCTTTGCGAAGAATTTTAACGAAAATACTTTATCATATAATGCTTTCATGACAGGTGACATTGGTCAGGATATAAAAATAAAAATCTGATTTATAATACCATTATATCATTTGCTTTTCAAGTAATATTATCTTGAAATTTGGAACGCACAATATTATAATTATTACAATCTTTAAAGGTATGCGGATGCGCGATACTGCGAAATAACCGTTACCTGTCACCTGTGACCTGAAATCGAGGAAAAAGTTATGATCAACACGATGCAATCGGAGATCATCCGTTTAAAAAAAGAAAACGACGTCTGCATCCTCGCGCACAGCTATCAGAGCGAGGATATACTGGAGGTCGCCGATATCGTCGGCGATTCCTACGCTCTTGCCAAACGCGCCGTAAGCGTTCCGAACAAAACGCTGCTGTTATGCGGCGTGCGCTTTATGGCTGAGACCGCGAAACTGCTAAATCCCGGCAAACGGGTGATCCTCTCGCATCCGGACGCGGGCTGCCCGATGGCGGAACAGTTTGAAAAAAACGAGATCGAAGCGCTTAAAAACGGAAAATACAAAGGCTATACCGTGGTGGCTTACGTAAACACGACCACCGCCCTCAAGTCCGTGGCAGACGTCTGCGTCACTTCCTCTTCCGCGCTCAAAATAGTGAACGCCCTTGACAGCAGGGATATCCTGTTCATCCCCGACTGCAATCTGGGCTCCTACGTGGCGGAGCAATGCCCGGACAAGAACGTCGCGCTTCTGAAGGGCGGCTGCCCGATCCACGCCGCAATGCGCGCCGACGACGCGGTCCGCGCCAAAGCGCTCCATCCGGGCGCCCTGCTGCTGGTCCACCCGGAATGCCGGAAAGAGGTGCTTCAGCACGCCGATTATACAGGCTCTACGGCGGGCATAATGGACTACGCGAAAAACTCGGACGCGAAGGAATTCATCATCGGCACGGAGAACAGCATCAAAGAGCATCTCGCGTTCGCCTGCCCGGACAAGAGGTTCTATGAGCTCTCCAAAATGATGGTCTGCCACAATATGAAGCTGACGACTCTTCCCGACGTGCTCGCCTGTGTGAAGGGCGAAGGGGGAGAGGAGATCACCATCCCGGAGGATATCGCGGAGAAGGCAGTCAGGTGTATCAATAAGATGATAGAATTGGGCGGATGAGTGCGGCTTCGCCGCTAAATGAATAATGAATATTGAAGAATGAATAATGAATAATTGCGGTTTTGATTATATAAAAAATGTATTCGTCTATTAAAAGCTTGGGCGTTCTGGGGATGAACGCGTTTCCGGTCACTGTCGAGACGGACGTATCGGAGGGTAAGTCGGCGGTGGTAGTCGTCGGTCTTCCGGACGCCGCCGTCACGGAGTCGCGCGTCAGGGTGCGCTCGTCAATAATAAACTCCGGATACGGCTATCCGGACAACAAAAAGATCTCCGTTAATCTTGCTCCGGCGGATATCCGCAAGGAGGGACCGATCTACGATCTGCCGATGTTCGTAGGTATGCTTGCGGCGACCGGACAGCTGCGGGCGGAGCTTTCCGATGCGGCGCTTATCGGCGAATTATCCATGAACGGCGAGGTGCGGCATATAAACGGCGTCCTGCCCATGGCGCTGGAGGCGCGGCGACTGAAGATCCGCCGGCTGTTTTTCCCCGCCGGCAACTCCGCCGAGGCGGGCGTTGTGGACGGCATAGAGCTTTACCCGGTGTCTACGGTCGGTCAGCTTCTGGAGCATCTGCGGGGCGGGAATCCGGTAGCTCCGCTCGTGCCCGCGCCGTTCGTCAGAAAACGCGGAGGGGATTATTCCGTGGATTTCGCCGACGTCAGGGGGCAGCAGAGAGCAAAGCGCGCCCTGGAGGTGGCGGCGGCAGGCGGTCACAACGTCATGATGATAGGTCCGCCCGGCTCGGGGAAAAGCATGCTCGCCAAGCGTCTGCCTACCATACTGCCGGATATGACCTTTGAGGAGGCTCTGGAGACCACCAAGGTATTTTCCGTGGCGGGACTTCTGAAAAACGAGGGCTCGCTGATAACGGCAAGACCGTTCCGCTCGCCGCATCACACGGTCTCCCCGCAAGGGCTCACCGGCGGCGGAGCGATCCCCCGGCCGGGTGAGGTTTCCCTTGCGCACAACGGAGTGCTGTTCCTGGACGAGCTGCCGGAATTCAACAAGACGGCGCTGGAGGCTCTGCGCCAGCCGCTGGAGGACGGCTGCGTGACCGTTTCGCGCGTGGCGGGCAGACTGACCTATCCCTGCTCCATTATGCTCGTGGCGGCGTCCAATCCCTGTCCCTGCGGCTATTTCGGCGATTCGAGACGCCAATGCACCTGCCCACCCGGCGCGCCGCAGAAGTATATGTCAAGGATCTCCGGACCGCTTCTGGACAGGCTGGATATACATATCGAGGTATCGTCCATGTCCTATACCGAGCTGTCCGACAGCGAAAAGGGAGAGCCCTCCGCTGTTATCCGGAAGAGGGTGAACGCCGCGAGGAACATCCAGACAAAGCGCTTTGCAGGAACGGGCGTCACCTGCAACGCCGGCATGAGCGCGAATATGACAAGGCAGTTCTGCACTCTGACTCCCGCCGCGGAAAAGCTGATCGCCGGCGCGTTCGACAGACTGGGCCTGTCCGGCAGGGCGTACGACAAGATTTTAAGGGTCTCGCGTACCATAGCGGACCTTGACGGCGCCGAAAAGATAGACGTGAAGCATATCTCGGAAGCAATACAATACAGGAGCCTGGACAGGAAATTCTGGGCAGGGTGAAGACGATAAGGCAAATGACAGAACGGAAAACCATGAAAAAAGCAAAGATCATTTTGATTTCCGCGCTGCTTGTGGCGGCCGTGCTGCTGAGCTCCTGCGCGAAGGTGTCCGAAACGGCGGAGGATTCAACCGCGCCTTCGCTACCGGCGGACGGTCAGGCGGCGGTGATACGCATATTCGAAACGAGCGATATCCACGGATATATCATGGATACTTCGTCGGGCGAAGAGGAGACTTTCCAGTACCGTCTGGCGTATATCGCAAATCTTGTAAACAAGGCGAAGACCGACGGCGCTTACGACGACGTTCTTCTGCTGGACAGCGGCGACCTGTATCAGGGGCTTCCGCTCTCCAACATGACCTTCGGCGCGGCGATACGCGCGGCGATGGACGCGATGCGCTACGACGCCGTCTCGCTGGGGAACCATGAATTCGACTGGAGCGTCACATCCTACGCCGCCGACGCCAAAGCGACCGTGCCCGCCTACGAGATGGGCGATTTCAAAGGGGATCCGGATATCCCGGTAATAGCCGCCACGCTCTGTTCCGCCGAAACGCATGAGCGCGTGTCCTTTACCCGCGATTACGTGATCGCGGAAAAAGCGGGACTCAGGATCGCGTTGATCGGTTATATCCCGGACTATTCCGGAGATATCATGACCGAAAAGATCGCGCCCTACGAGATCCGCGGCGACCTCTCCGAGTTCGCGGACAGGGTCCGGGAGATCAACGAGGCGGAAAAACCGGACGCGACTATCGTTCTGGCTCATGAGATGCCCGTGACCGTCGCCGAGGCGCTGGACCCCGCGGACGTGCAGCTCGTCGCGGGCGGGCATGTGCACGACGGGATAGCCGGCGTGGCGGACAGCGGCGTCGCCTATATCCAGCCCAAGGAATACGCGAAGGGCTACGCCTGCGCCACCATGGTGATCGGCACGGACGGCAGCGTGCGGATCGAGGACCCGCAGACCGTGGATATCAGAGACAACCCGGATCTGCTTTACGACTCGCCCGGAAACGCGGATAATCTGGACTCTGCGGTGCTCGCGATCTCCCGCGCCGCGTGGGAAGCCGTCAGCGACGACATGAACGAGACGCTCGGGTTTATTGACACTTCAGTTGAAAACCGGGGCGTGGTCAGCGGCAAAACGACCAGCGGCGGAAACTGGGTCACGGGGCTCATGCTTCGTGAGACCGCATCTTACGGCACCGTCGCGGCGTTCTATAACACCGGCGGCATCCGCACGAGTTTCACCGTCCCGGAGGGGGAGGACCGGCGTCTTATCACCGCGGGCGACGTCTACTCCATGCTGCCCTTCGGCAATTCCTGGCTCGTTTACGAGGTCACCGGCAAAGAGCTTGCGCGGCAGATCGCCGACGGCTATGCCGACCAGAGCTTCGGAGACCAGATGAGCGGCCTGACCTTCACTTATGAAAACAGCGGCACTGCGGAAGAGCCCGAAATAAAGATCACCGGCATCACGCTTTCCGACGGGACGGCGGTGAACGTGAACGACGAAACGAAGACGTACCGCGTCTGCACCTCGAATTACAACGCTACGGTTCCGGGCAGCGTCTTTGAGAACAAGGAGCCGCTCTGTCCCTTAAGCGACGCGCCTGTAGATAATCTGAGCGCGATCGAACTTCTGAGACAGGAAGCCGCCGAAAATTCGGGCCGCATCGGCGTTGACACAAGTGAACGGGATATCTGCGCTGCCGGGGAAGCCGTGGGGCTTGCGACGCAGCACTGAGTTTGTATAAAAATCGATAAAAATATTGCAATAGTTATTGCAATCCGACAAAAACAGGTTTATAATATCATTTTAAGAAAACTATTAGGGGGATTATCAATGGGCGAAATCAGCGTAATGTACTTTGTCGCCGGCGGATCTCTTCTGGCGCTTATCTACGCGCTTCTGAGGTTCCAATACGTTAAGAAACAGTCGCGCGGTACCGAAGAGATGGCCAGGATATCCGACAATATCCATGCCGGAGCTTTCGCATACCTTAAACGTCAGTATTCGGGAGTCGCGATCTTCCTCGGCGTCGTGTTCGTTGTTCTTATCGTCATGGCATGGCGCGGGCTGCTTTCCCGGTTCACGCCGTTTGCTTTCCTGACCGGCGGTTTCTTCTCCGCTCTCTCCGGATTCATCGGCATGCACACCGCAACGAGCGCCAACGCCAGGACCGCGCAGGCGGCTTCCGAAAGCCTCAATAAGGGGCTCAAGGTCGCTTTCTCCGCCGGTTCCGTCATGGGTTTCACGGTGGTCGGACTCGGTCTTCTTGATCTTTCGGTCTGGTTTTTCATTCTTTATAAAGCCTGCAAGGGCGACATAGGATCGATCACGTCAAACATGCTGACCTTCGGTATGGGCGCGTCCTCCGTGGCGCTGTTCGCCAGGGTCGGCGGCGGTATCTTCACCAAAGCTGCCGACGTCGGCGCCGACCTCGTGGGTAAAGTCGAGGCGGGCATCCCCGAAGACGATCCCCGCAACCCCGCCGTTATCGCCGATAACGTGGGCGACAACGTGGGCGACGTCGCCGGTATGGGCGCCGACCTTTATGAATCCTACGTCGGCTCCATCGTGTCTTCCTGCGCTCTTGCCGTGGCTGCCGGCTTCGGCATGAAAGGCGTCGCCGTTCCCATGCTGCTCGCAGCCGTGGGCGTTATCGCCAGCATCATCGGCTCCTTCCTTATCAAAACCAAAGAGGGCGCGACCCAGAAGAACCTGCTCATGGCTCTGCGTATCGGCACTGTCGCCAGCGCGGTGATCGTGCTTATCGCGGCTTTCTTTATAGTCAAAATCATGCTGCCCGATAATATGGGCATTTACGCGGCTGTTTTGTCCGGACTTATCGCCGGCGTTCTTATAGGCGAGGCGACGGAATACTTCACCTCCGACACATATAAGCCGACTCGCAAGCTGGCGGGTTCGTCCGAAACCGGCTCCGCCACGATAATCATTTCGGGTCTGGCTCTCGGTATGAATTCGACCGTCATTCCCGTGGTCATCGTCGCCGTATCCATCCTTGTTTCCTACTTCGCCGCGGGCGGCGCTTCGGACTATAACCTCGGACTTTACGGTATAGGCGTATCCGCCGTGGGTATGCTCTCCACTTTGGGAATAACCCTTGCGACGGACGCTTACGGCCCGGTCGCGGACAACGCCGGCGGTATCGCCGAGATGTCCGGTATGCCCGAATACGTCCGCGAGAGGACGGACGCCCTCGATTCCCTCGGCAACACCACCGCAGCCACCGGCAAGGGCTTCGCCATCGGCTCCGCGGCTCTTACGGCTCTGGCGCTCATCGCCTCCTACGTGAACAAAGTGCATGAGATCAATCCGGGGTTCAAGCTCGATCTCGCCATCACCAATCCGAGGACGCTGGTCGGTCTGCTGATAGGAGGCATGCTGCCCTTCCTGTTTGCAGCCCTCACCATGAACGCCGTCGGCAAATCGGCGCAGTCCATCGTCGTTGAGGTCCGCAGACAGTTCAAAGAGATCAAGGGCCTTATGGAAGGCAAGGCTCAGCCGGATTACCGCACCTGCGTTTCGATGTGCACCAGTTCCGCCCAGAAGCTCATGATAGCTCCGGCTCTCGTGGCGGTCATCGTTCCCGTAGTCATCGGTCTTGTCTTAGGGCCTGACGGCGTGGCGGGTCTGCTGGCGGGCAACACGGTCACGGGTTTCGTTCTGGCTGTCATGATGTCCAACTCCGGCGGCGCGTGGGACAATGCGAAGAAGTATATCGAACAGGGCAATTTCGGCGGCAAAGGCTCCGAGCAGCATAAAGCTGCCGTCGTGGGCGACACCGTTGGCGATCCCTTCAAGGACACCGCCGGCCCCGCCATCAACATCCTTATCAAGCTCGCTTCCATGGTATCCATCGTTTTCGCCGGTCTGGTACTGAGCGCACATATTCTCTGATAACGGCAGCGCGCGCGACTTCACGCGCGCCGAACCCGCTGAAATCACCCCGGTGTTTATAATTTTTCAAAATTCTGCGGTTCGTTTCCATACGGACCGCATTATATTGTGCTTTTTTGAGATTTTTCTTAAATAAAGCTTGACAATACACGTATTATGGTTTAAAATATCTGATGTATACTCAGGGATTATTGGAGGAACAAAGTATATGAGTAAGATCAAAAGAACAATAGCGCTTTTAACGGCTGTTTTACTTTTTGCGTTCTGCCTGCCGATGTTTGCTTCGGCAGAGGAGGATGAAGTGCCCGCTCCCGACGCCGGCGATGATGTAATCGACCTTGCCGACGGCGAGGATGATGCCGATGCGGAAACCTCAGGCGAAACCCCCGCCGAAGAGTCGCCCGCAAGCAGTTCCGAAACGTCGAATTACTATGTAAAAGACGAACTTCACTCGGTACGCAAAGTAGCTGCACAGACCTATACGGGCGATGTGATCCAGCCTGCGCTTGACATCACCTATTTTGTCAAGGACGCGAACGGCGTGACCTCGGAAAAAAAGCTCGTGGTGCAGAAGGATTACGTTGTTACGTACGACAACAACGTTGACGTCACCGATAAAGCCCTTATTGTGATCACCTACCAGGGTGATTATCAGGTGCTCGGAGAGGAATCCTTCAAGTTCAGGATCGTAGCGAGAGATATATCCAAAACTGTTACGATCAAGGAGATCTCCGCTCAGAATTACACCGGCAAAGCGATCGAGCCCGCGCTTTCGGTCAGCCTCAACGGCGAAGCCCTTATGGAAGGCTCAGACTACGTAGTGACTTATTCCAATAACGTGAATATCGGCACCGCATACGCGACCGTTGAATTCTTCAAAAACTATGCAGGCGAAAAGAAGGTGGAGTTCCTTATCAAAAAGCTCGCCGCAAAAAGCGCGGTCATAGCGCCGATCCCGGATCAGGCTTACACCGGCGAGGCGATAGAGCCGGAACTCACCATAACCTGCGACGGCGAGATCCTTGTTCCCGACGAAGATTATGACGTCTCCTTTAAAAACAATACCAACGTCGGTACCGCGATCGTCAAGGTTACCTATAAGGGTGCGTATTCCGGCACGAAAACCGTCACTTTCCAGATCAAAAAAGTAAAGGACGGCGAGCCGAATTCCGCGAAATCCTCAAACTACACTCTGAATATCACCGGTATAAGCGACGTATATTACAACGGCAAGGCTCAGGAACCCGATCTTAAGATAACCAACGGCGCAACCGAGCTTGTAAAGAACGAGGATTACACTGTCACATATAAGGACAACATCAACGTCGGCAAGGCAACAGTCATCATTACCCTTAAGGGCAGCTACGAAGGCGTACGTAAAGAGTATTTCAATATAAGGCCCTTTGTCGTCGCGCAGGGTACTATAGCCAAGATCGACAAACAGCCCTACGCCTTCGGCAGACCGGTAACTCCCGACGCTCTTGTAAGCGTTACCATTGACGGCAAAAGCATGAACCTTGAAGAGGGCGTCGACTATACATTTGAGTACACCAATAACCGCAAGGTCGGCACCGCCGGCATAAAAGCTGTTTTCATCAACAACTTTACCGGTTCCATTTCCGGTACGTTTGAGATCGGCCCTGCCGACATCAGCGACGCCTGCATAGCTCCCATCCCGGATCAGAAGCATACCGGCAGCGCCATAACTCCCAGAGTAAAGGTTTACGTCGGCAAGCATAAGCTCAAAAAGGACAGGGATTATACGGTAGCATATTCCAATAACACCGCTTTGGGTCAGGCGACCGCCACGGTTACCTTCAAGGGCAATTATACCGGCACCGCGTCCGCCACGTTCAATATCACAGAGACCGGTTCCCGCGGCATCGCCCAGACGGGTGAGATCGGCGCCGCGGTGATAGGCGGAATCGCCGCTATCGCCGGAGTGACGTTCTTTATAGTCAAGAAGAAGAAGAAGAACGGCGAGGATGAGGATTGATTCTCAGTGAATAAATAACTCAGGGGCTGTAAAAAAACCATGTTTTTTTACAGCCCCTGAGCTTTTGAAAAAACCGAACGGTATATCTCAGAAAGGAAGATTTTTATGAGAAGATGCATAGCTATAGCACTTACAGTCGCTGTTCTGCTGACCCTGACGGTATTCACCGGTTCGGCGGTCGCTCTGTTCAAAGGCGACCTCGACCGGGACGGCAAGATCATCGCGAGCGAAGCCAGGCAGATCCTGCGCATGAGCGCGAAGCTCGATCCCGCCCCTGCGCCGGGCAGCGAGGATTTCCGGCTGGCTGATCTGAACGGCGACGGGCAGATCCTGGCGGACGATGCCAGGGCCACGCTGCGCATCAGCGCGAAGCTCGAAGCAAGTATACCGCTGGAGTCGTCCTCTATAACCGTCTGTCTCGGGACGGATCCGGGTTCGCTTGATCCGGTATACAGCGTAAGCACGGACAGCGCTTCTGTTCTCTGCCATCTGTTCTCCGGTCTTACCCGCTGGAGCGTGGACGATGCCGGACATCCGGTCGTGTTGCCGGACGCCGCGAAGGCGCTTCCGGATCGCGCGGAGAACGATGACGGCACCGTTACGTATACTTACGTGCTGCGCGACGGGCTCAAATGGTCCGACGGCAAACCCGTCACCGCCGGGGATTTCGTATTCGCGTGGAACCGCGCGGCATCTCCTGTCACCGATGCCGGATACGGCTATATGCTCGACGTCATAGACGGCTACGGCAAAATGAACGATCTGCTTATGGACGGGACTCCCGCAAATCCCGACGCTAAGCTGAACGTTGTCGCAGTCAACGACAAAACCATTAAGGTCACACTTATGAACGACGTGCCGTACTGGAACGAGCTGACAGCCTGTCCCGTCTTCTTCCCGGTGCGTGCGGACGTCGCCGCAAATCCGGAATGGGGATATAAAGCCGAAACCTTCGTCTGCAACGGCAGGTATGTACTTTCGGAGTGGAATCATGACGCGTCGATCACCGTCGTCAGAAACGCAGCTCACCCCGACGCCGTCAACGTCACCATGAATGAGATCCGTTTCCTGATGAGCGAGGATGAAGAGTACATCTTTGATAAATTCCAGGAGGAAGAACTGGTTTTCGCCGACGAGGTGACTCCGGCGGCGCAGATGGCTTTCCCGGGCGCGTTCCGCACGATGGGTGAGCTCGGCACGTATTATTTCAACTGGAACGTGAACGCGGAGATCCTGCCGGAGGGCAGCGGCCTTTCCGGCGCCGCGGCGGAGAAGGCAAAAGCGGAGATACGCCGTGCGATCGCTCTGCTGATCGACAGGACTTATATAGTGGAAAACGTCGCCGGGATCGGTCAGGCTCCCGCTTCGACCTTCGTTTCCACCGGCGTAACCGACGCTGACGGCACCGAGTTTTATCTGCACGCCGGCAATAACGACGGGTTTACGGGTTATTACGACGTGTCGCCGGAAGCAGCGGCAGACAATCGCGATAAAGCGATAGAAATACTCAAAAAGTATTACGGCTGGGATGACGCCGCCGAAACGTTCACCGATTTCCCGACGCTTAAATATCTGTACAACTCCTCGTCCGCTCATCAGGCTATAGCCGAGTATATCCGTGATACGCTTGCGAAATACGGCATAGCCGTCGAACTGCGCGAGGAGGGATGGGACGATTATCGAACCGTCATAGAACACGGTGATTTTACTCTGGCGCGCAACGGCTGGATCGCGGATTTCAACGATCCCATAACCTTCCTTGATATGTGGATCAGCCTGTCCGGCAACAACGACTCCGGGCTGGGCACCTATGCGCACTCGTCCGTCAAAGCCTATGATCTCGACCTCACTCCCTACGGCGTCGACGTAAAGGTCAAGAACGGCACCTGGGGGGAAACCTACGACGTGCTTATCTCCGTGATCAGGCGCACAAAAGACCGTGAGACGCGTTACAAGTTGATGCACCTTGCCGAGGATATGCTGATGTCCACCGGCTGCGTCTGCCCGATCTACTACTATACCGACGCGTTCCTGATCGATCCCCACCTGAAGGGATTCTACACCAATCCTCTGGGATACAAGTACTTTACGTATACGACGTACGAAAAAGCAGAGTGACAACACCATCCGGAAGACCGGG
>JAILQN010000204.1 GCA_024699005.1 Clostridia bacterium | reverse complement strand
AGAGCCGAGGGCGTAACCGATCTCGCAGGAATCCACTTTCTCATTGAAATAAAGGACGACGCCGATGAGTCTGTTCGTTTCCTTCAGCCGCACGGCGAACATGTCCTCCCTGCCCGGGTAGATGAAATCGAGATCTTCCGGCGTTTCCGTATATTCGCAGATAAAAGTCTCCAGGACTTTTTTGTCGTGGGAGATGTTGATAAAGTAATCCTGTTTGTCGCTCTCCCTTATCGTATCGATTATCAGTCTTTCGGTTTCCGGTATCATTCCTTACACCCCCGGCTGCCGGTCACAGGCCGTTTATTTCCTTCTGCAGGTTTTCGAGAAAACGTCCCGCGTGGGCTCCGTCCATCTGCGTATGATGGAACTGGAACGAAACGGGCAGGTACGCGCGGAACAGCTTCTTTCTGTATCTGCCCCAGATGAGGAACGGATTGTTGAAGATCCCGCTGTTCATGCCGACCGCGCCGTCGATCTCCGTGTCGATGATCGCAGACGTGCCTATGACCATGCTGTCAGATGACAGGTCCCGGTCTTCGCAGTTTTCCGCAGCCCGGGCGGTATACAACAGATAATCTCTGTTGAAGGCATCCAGGGAACCGGAATACCCTACGTCGCAGGAATTCACTTCTCCGTTTTTGTTTCTTACGATCGTGTTCACCGCGATGGAATCGAACTGCATCAGTTTGTCTCCGACCGGAAGAATATAGAATTCCTTTATCGGCGAGGCCGCCCTGCCGATGCAGTAATCCATGAGCATATTGAATTTGAGACTTCTTTTTCTGCCGGCTCTGATAAGATTCGTTACGTCCAGAGTCTTGAAAAAAGTCACCATAGGGTTCGGAGCTTTCATCCAGAGCTCAAAAGCGGCAGCCCGAGTCGTGTTTTCAGGCGCGATCTCTTTTTTCATTTTTCTTCCTGCTCGTATATTCCATAGGCGTGAAACGTATGCCGTTCACCGTCTGTTCGTCGTCCGTAACGTGGAAACCGAGCGCTTTGTAAAACGGCAGGCCGTAAGGCGCTGCGTTGAGCGTGATATTGCGCCCCGGGAAATCTTCCAGCATCCTTTTGAAAAGTCCGATGCCTGTGCCGCAGCGCTGGTATTCTCCGTCCACGAAAAAGAAGCAGATATGAGCCTGTTCGTTCCGGATGCCGAGCACGCCGATAAGCTTTCCTGCGTCGAAAGCGCCGTAGTAGCGTATCCCGGCAAGGTATTTTTCGTCGTTTATGCTTTTTCTGAATTCCTCCGTCCCCTCCGGCGCGTAAACGGGCGATTCAAACTCTGTGAACACCCGCCAGGCGAGCTTAAGAGCGGCTTCGGTCTCTTCTTCTTCAAGGGGTCGTATGGATATCTTTGCCGGGGCTTCGGCAGTTCCGATATATTCAGCCAGCGTCCTGACCTCGCAGCCTTTTTCGGCGTAGTAGGCGAACATTTCGTCCATTTTCGTAAGATCGTAGCTTGTGACGCAGTCGGATATGACGCGTACCGCATATCCGGCTTTTCTCATATTGAAGCAGGTGGATTTTATACATCCCGTGGCGTCCGCCCCGGCGATATAGAATTCGTCGAAACCGTTTTCTCTGATAAATGCGGCGAATCCCCCGCTTGTCAGCGCGCTGGCCTTCGATTTGACGAACACGTTATCTGATACGATATGCAGCTCCGGAACGAACTCCGAACCTCTGGTCCCGGGCTTGAAAGTGCGCGTCCCTTCGGAGAGGTTGTGGTGTCTGATATAGATGACTTCCGTGCCGTTTGCCGCCGCCCGGTCGATCGCTTGGTTGAGCCTGCCGATGATGTTCCTGTAATTCTTTGTTATGTCGTTCTGGATATCTATGACGACAAGCGCTTTTTTACCCATTGTCCGCCCTCCCGTACGTCTTTATGAAATTCCGGCTGAAAGCCTCGATCTTTTTTATCACTTCGTCCGTTTTTTCCGGCTCGCGGTCGCACTCGTGGATGAGCGCGGAGATCGGCGCGGTGTAGGCGAAGGCGAGCATTGCAGGATCGTCGCAGCGTATAAGCCCCTTATCTGCCATGCCCCGGAAAATGTGCGTGAACATATCCGTAAGCCCCGTCAGGAAATACTTCGCGGCAAGCTCCTTCATGCGTTCGCTGCGGAACTGCTCGATCATGATGAGTTTCCGCGCCTTGACTACTTTTTCGTCGTGTATCGTGAAATCTGCCATCCGCATCGTCATGGCCACCAGCTCCTCCGGCGAGTCCGGCACCGGAGGCAGATT
Source organism: Clostridia bacterium (assembly GCA_024699005.1). The sequence continues at coordinate 8,763 of JAILQN010000204.1, read as the reverse complement.
CTCGCTGGAACCGAAACGCTCGTCGTAATAAACGATCAGTTCGTCGAAAAGGGAATCCCAGATCTCCTCCTTGCTGCTGAAATGCTTGTACATCGAGGATTTGACCAGCCCGAGAGAGGCGGTCAGCTCGCGGACGTTCGTGCCGGCGTAGCCTTTCTGCGAAAACATATCCAGCGCAGCCGCCAGGATCCTTTCTTTGGTGTCCTTTGCCATAGTTGCCTCCTTCAGATACGGAAGATCAGTGACCGTTCGTTCACTTATTATAGTGACCGAGCGGTCACCTGTCAAGTCTTTTTTATTCGATCCTATCGGAAAAATTCGCGTATGCTATTGGAAAATAAAACGGAAACGGGTATAATACGGAGTAACGACAGAGAGATATCGCGAGGAGCTGTGAAAATGAAAGAGCATTATTATTCTATAGGGCAGAAAACCGGCCGCGCGCCGGTGATAAGAAAACTCGGCGCGGTCGGTCCCGGCATGGAACAGACGCCCGTGATCTGGAAAAACGAGCTGTATATCGTGGAGAGCGCCGGACCGGACGATATCTGCGAAGACGTATATCTGCGTGTGCGGCATGAGAAAACGGGACGCGTCTGCGCCCCCTTCGGGACCGGGTATTATTTCGCCTCCGGGTTCGTTGACGGCGGCGCGCTTTACGCGTTCGCCACGCCGCGCTTCGACGAGAAGCCCATGACTATGTATCAGTCCGAGAGTCCGGAGGACTGGCACGATCCCCGCGGCGGTCACAGGGTGCGGATGTTCCGTACTGAGGATCTCGTTTCGTGGGAGGAGACGGATATAATCGAAGTGCCGGACCGTCGGCTCTGGAACACGTCAGTCTGCCGCGGCGCGGACCGTTACGTGATGGCGATAGAGATGAGCGCAGATCCGGGGCGGGACGATCCCGCCGTGGGCGCGCCTTTCACCTGCTTTTTCGCCGAATCGCGGGATATGAAAATCTGGAAGCTGCTCCCGGACGAATACGCCTATACCCCGACGCGGTACAACGCCTGCCCCGCGCTGCGTTTTGCGGACGGCTTCTATTATATGATCTGTCTTGAGGCGCTGCCCTGCCAGCGCTACGCGCCGTATATCTACCGCACGAAGGATTTCCTTAACTGGGAGGTCGGCTTTCACAATCCGGTCATGATGTATTCGGACGAGGACAGGCGCGTGCTGCCAGGCGTCACGTTCGATCCGGCGGATCTGGAGCTGCTGGAAAACGGTCTCAATATCAACTGCAGCGATATCGATCTGTGCGAATATGAGGGCAGAACGCGTATCTACTACGCCAACGGCGACCAGATGACCTGGTCCTTCATGTGCGTCGCGGAGTACGACGGTCCGCTGAACGAATTCCTCGCCGCGTTTTTCCGCTGAAGGGTACATGAAGAATGAAACGAGACGGGTCGCCCCGCCTCGTAGTAAAAATATTCGTTTCTCACCGTCTGCGGAATATGCGCAGGAACCAATCGATGATACCGCGGAAAGTGTTCATAAAACGCACCCAGAAACCGCGGAAACCGTCTTCTTCTTCTTCGGGTTCCGGCTCGGTTGTGGACGCCGTATAGCGGATCGTTTCACCGCAGACGGTGCAGACGATATCCACAAGCCCTTCTTCGGTTTCGGTCGCGGGTTTCACAACAGTCATCTCGCCGAGGTGATTGTGTATTACCTCATGGCCGGAAAGCCACGTATCGCAATCTTCGCAATAGACGCCTGCGGTATAGCCGTGTTGCGTTTCGGTCGCTTCGGTTTCTGCGACGTCGATACTGTTGGCGTGGTTGAGCGCGGGGATCTCGCCGGTAAAGGTATTGCCGCAAACCGTGCAGGTAACCGTGCCGACGCCGGGCTCCGTGCAGGTAGGCGGGGTCGTGATCTCGCCGCTCAGAGGATCGTGTTCCACAGCAGTGAAGGAGATCCGGTCGCCGTATCTGCTTTGGAGCGCGGAGCCGCAGTGTCCGCGCAGTTGAATGATCGGCGCGGGAACGTAGGCGGTAAAATCCGGATGATCCAGCACAGTGATCTCTGTTGTCATGCCGCTTTCCCAGACGTCCGCGAAGTGAACGCCGAACCGATCGGCTAATATGTCATCCGCGGCGGGGGAAAGGGTGACTTTCATTTCTTCGTCCTCCTGCAGCAGGAAGAGTTCATCCGCCGTAAAGGACGTGCCGAGGATACGATTGATTTCCCCGCACGCAAACAACGATACTTCTTCCGGCGTCGCCTGCGGGTCAATTCCGTATGAGATCAGCTCCATCTTCCATTGCCAAAGGACAAACTCCCGCACGTTTTGTTCCTGCTCCGGCGTGATGGACAGATTAAACTCCGTTTCAAGATCGTGAACTAACTCTGCGAGTTCCGCGTCAAAGCCTTCATGGAGACAATAATAAATATTCACGTACTCCCTGATCTGTTTGACTGCGCTGTAATCCTCCGGCGTCTGAACAGGATCCATAGACAGGGGCATAAAGCAGCTATAGATCCCGGGAAGGACGCTGTCCAGCCTGTTGTCCGGGCAGAGGATCGTAATGGTACGGACGGAATGATCGTTATCATAATCGGAGCCGATCGCGCAGCTGCCGATGATCTCCACGGAGGCGGGGATCGTAACGCTGCTGTACTTGCCGAAGCAGAAAGCGTTGGACTGGATCCAGCGCACGCCCTCGGGCAGGGTAAGATCTTCACAGTTGAGCCATGCGAACGCTTTGTAGCCGATCTCCTCAAGAGAAGAAGGCAGAGAAAGCGACGTGACGTTGGTTTTTTCGAACGCGTTTGCGCCGACGTAAGTAACGCCCGGCTCAATGCAGACTGAGTATCCCGGCGCGTCGAACACATACGCATACATTTCCATCAGCTCATTTTCGCCAATCTCCCCGTTGATGACCGCGTTCAGGAATTCCGATTCCGTCGTATTGTATCCGTGGGACAGGAGCCAGCGGATATCGCCGTCCTGCGTCGTGGGCCAGGGAACGTCCGGTCCTTTGATGACGGCTTCCCAGTCCCAGTCGACTGTGTGGTTCTCCACCGGATAATAATCGCCGTAGTCCGCCATGCGCCCGCTGCCGCTGACCGTGACCGTGTGGTCGTCCGTCAGGGTCCAGATCAGGTTTTTGCCGTCTTCCTCGCCGCCGCAGTAACCGCGCAGCAGCACGCCTTCGCCGAATTCTCCGGCGGGGATCGCCGCGGTCTCAACATGAGTGACGTCAAAGACGCAGCGCCGTTCCATCTGCCCCTCCGTGTCCGCGGTGGGCGGGGTAAGGATAGTCCAATCCCCCCAGCAGTGCCGGTTCCGCTCGATGACCTTCGGCGTGCGGGACATTTCCTCGCCGCAGACCGGACAGTAACGGACCTCGTCATAGCTGCCTGTGCTTCCGCAGGTGCTTGATATCTCGTTTTCCCTCACCGGGTTGCCGGGCGCGCAGAGGTGTGTACCGTCTGAAAAACGGATCACCGGCGGAGGAGCGAAGTCGCAAAAGCATTCGTCGTCGATCACGATCTGCTCCCAGTCGGATCTGACGCCGGCGTAATAGATATCACGAAGCTGAGAATCGGACCTGAACGCGTCCTTCTCTATCACCGTAACGCTCAGCGGCAGCACGACGCTTTTCAGGTTGAAGCACTGGCTGAACGCGTACCTGCTGATCTTCGACACGCCGTCCGGGATCGTCACTGTGGAGATCTCCGTAATATCAAAAGCGTTTTCTCCGATCTCCCGCAGCGCGTCCGGCAGAATGATCTCCTGCAGCGAAGTATTGTTGAACGCAAGATCGCCGATAAAGACGACGCCGGCAGGTATCGTGATGTGCTTAAGACTTCTGCAGTTTGTAAACGACCATTTTTCTATACGCGTCAGGTTCGCCGGGAGTGTGACGTCCGACAGCGCGTTACAGCAGTAGAACACATATTCGCCTATCGTCTGCACGCTGTCCGGGAAGACAACGCCGGACAGTGCTTCACAGCCCGAAAAGGCGTTGTTGCCCACAGCCGTCAGTCCCATCGGCAAAGTAACGTCGGTCAGCGAAGTGCACCACGCAAAGGCAGACGTGCCGACGGTGGTCACGTTTTCTTCCACGACTACCCGCTGGATCAGGTCTTTCTGATCAAACCACGGCATGACATTGTAACCGTTATAATCTCTCATCGCGCCGGTCCCGCTGATCGTGAGAAGCCCCGCGTCGTCCAAAGTCCAGCTCAGATTTGCGCCTTCCGCGCCGCACCAGCCCGAAGCAACGGTCTCCGGCGCATCCTCCGCAAACGCGGGCTGGAGCGCGATCATCATCAAGCATGCAAGAAATACGCTCAAAAACGCGTTCATTCTTTTCTTCATGTTGTTCATCCTTTCAATTCTTATAATTGTTTGGTTATTGAATTTCCAATATGAGCCGCAGTTCGAAGACCCCGTTTTCGGTTCTGCATATCACGTTATCCTCGCCGTAATGCGACGCGGCCTTTCTGATGTTGCGCAGGCCGTAGCCGTGATTCTGTTTATCTGCTTTGCCGGTTTGCGGCATGCCGTTTTTCATTTTTATTTCCCCGGAATAGGGGTTGCGTACGGTCACGTAAACCGCATCCTCCGTAAGGGTGGACCGGAATTCGATCCTGCGTTCCCCTTTTACCCGGCGGCAGGCTTCGATCGCGTTATCCAGAGCGTTCGGAAAGATGGTATAAAGGTCGTCGGGCTCGATGCTTTCGGCAGGGAACACCGTTCCGTAAGGCACGTCTATGGTGATGCCGTCACGCTCCGCTACCTGTTTTTCGCAGAAAAGCACCGTATCGAGACGATAGTTGCCTGTGCACACACGCTCGCCCTGAGTCGACATGAAATCCACAAACTGTCCGGCGATGGCGCGGGCTTCCTTGACGTTGTTATCGTCCAGATACGCGATAAGAGGCCGCATTTTTTTGGGGAAATCGTGGCGGAAAACACGCAGATCGTCGTTCATGCGCGCCATGAATTCGTAATGCTGCACCTGCATATCGAGCTGCGCGCGGTAAACCTCCGAGGCTGCCCGCGTTTTCAGATTCATGCCCATGCCGAAAGTGGCTGTGACCGTGAGCAGCGGGATGTTGAGCAGCATAAAAACGAACGCCGCCTGATTGGATTGCGTATAATCGCGGCTGAGCAACCCCAGCGAGATCATAAAGACCGATACCGTTGCCGTTACCAGCAGAAACAATCCTGCGCCCTGCCGGGTGATCTCCATCCGGTCTTGCTTTTTTGCAGCGTACAGCAGAAAAAACGCGAGAGCGAACAAGAAGAAGAACACGTCTACAAACAGCTCCACCGTCATTTCCACAGCCTCGTCGCGCGCGTTGTTGTCGTAGTTGAAAAACAGATACAGCAGCAAAAACTTGACGGATTCAACAAAGGTATATCCGACAACCACCAGCATGCTCTTCCACAGGCCTTTCGGTCTGAACACGATCGCCATGCACACGAAGGGCAGAAGCAGCAGAAGCGTTGAAAAAATCTTCAGCAGCCAGTAAGGTTCGTGCGTCGCGGCGTAGGGCCGGAACGCGCCTACGGCGGCGGCAAGGATCGCGCACAGCACAAGAGTGACCGAAGGGGCGCGCATTTTCAGGCGGAACAATCCGGACGTGACCAGAATGCAGCCGGCTACCAAAAGGATATTGTTGATTACGGATACCAGCCCGAAAATGACCGGACTTAAGCGGATGATCTCCGCGATCGCATGCATAAGAGCGCCTCCTTTCAGCTGTGCTGAGAAAAAATGAAGTCCTGATATTTTTCCCTGAAGCCGCGGGCCTTGAGCGGCAATATGACGCCGTTTTTCAGCGTGACGTGCGAAGCGTCGTAGCGGCGCACGTGCATCAGGTTTACGATATACGAGCGGTGGATGCGGAAAAACAAACCGCAGCCTTCCAACAGCTTTTCAAGTTCTCCCAGCAGATAATTGAAGCTCTCGTCCCGGTCCACAAGATGCAATATCACGCGTTTGTCGTCTGCCTCGGCGTAAAGGATCTCCTGCGAGTAAACCGTTTCAAAGCCGGTGCCGCGTCTGAGCTCGACGCGGGTAAAATAGCTCATTTTATAAAACAGATCCAGCATTTCGCAGAGCTTCTGTTTTTCCACGGGTTTGCGCAGAAAGCCGTCCGCATGGATGCGGTTGTTGATGACCTCCACGGCGGCGCTGTCATAATTGGTGAGGTAACAGACGGTCACCGCATGATTGAACTTTTCTTTCAGGCCTTTGGCAACGGCGATGCCGTCCATGGCGTCCATTTTGAAATCGAGAAAATACAGATCGTACCGTCCCTGTCTGAGCAGTACGTTCCCGTCCGTATAATCGTCCACGCGGATATCGTAGTCCTTCAGCGCCGCGTATGATTCTATCAGCGCGCGCAGGTTCGCGTTTTCATGCGCTTCGTCGTCCAATATGGCAATTCTCATGGAGACGCCCTCCCTGTTTTTTCTTTATCTGATTGTACCGTTTCTCGCAGATTTATGCAAGCGGAAAAGCGTGAATCGCGCTTCGCGGGGAGTGAACAAAGGGGCTGTAAAAAACTTGGTTTTTACAGCCCCGGTTAAGTTTGCCTGTAGCAAATGAAGTTTTCTTTGAAAGTGAAGTTCATTTCATGAGTGAAGTTTCACCTGACGGTGAAGTAAGGTAAACTTTACTTCACTTTTCACCCATGCGGTGAAAAACTTCACTGTGAGCTTGAACAACTTCACTTTTTCACAGAAAAAACTTCACTGAAACCATTCCTTGATTGATAATTCGTTGTATACGGTCAGTTTTTTACAGTCTCTTTGTAAAAAGATTCGTTTCACGGTTTGTGGAATAAGCGCAGAACCCAATCGATGAAACCGCGGAGAGTGTTCATGAAACGCACCCAGAAGCCTGCGAATCCGCCGTCGTTTTCTTCGGTCGCCGGCTCGGTTGCCGGCTCGGTCTCAGGTTCGGTCGTCGGCTCCGTGGCATGTTCGGATCCGGTGTTGGTCAGCGCGGGCAGCATCGCGTTCAGATGGTCTTTGACGCCGGCCACGTCAATAAATATTTCCGCATCGAATTGAAAATCCACAGCGTCAGAATTGCATATTAAAAACACCAGCGCCTGGTTTAACGCGTTCCTGATAGCGGCGATCGAGCCCATCGAGCCGCTCACCTCAAAATCAACGGCGGCGTCGCTGATTGTGATCTTGCTCCACAAATTTGTACCTCCGCTGCCGATCTGAGCGACGCGCTCCTCACAGCCGGATCCATAGAACGAGATCAGCGCCGCGCGGGTGGCGGGATCGTTCTGCACGACGGATACCAGCGCGTAAAGCGGATCGAAGAGCAGCGCTGCCAGCGCTTCTGCGTCGGCGTTCTGATCCCAACCGGCAAAAGTGTAATCGATCACCGTGCCCATGCCCAGCGCGCGATACAGCGGAAGCAAAAAACCGCTGTACAGACTTTGCGACGCAAAAACGACGTTGCCCGTGATATCCGAATACACAACGTTTGTGAGATCCTTTTTGATCAAAGGATATTCCATATGCAGCGAGGGGCACACGATACTGAGCACCGGAGTATCACCGTCGAAACTCAGGTACAGATCCTGCGTGCCGAGCGCGGCGGTAAACAGCGGCTTTGCGGCGTCGATCAACGTGCCGATCACGCCGGTAAACGCCGCATACTTCTGCGCAAGACCGCCGATCCCGTCAAGCCCCCAGTCAAAATCAAACGCGGGGCCTTCGCCTGTATCGAAATCGGACCAGCCGTCGGCAGCCAGAAGCGCGGATGCAATCTCACCGAAGCCGTTTTGCGCCAGATAAGCGCCGAGGGTCTGCGGATAGACGTCGATGCCGTTGGCGTGGAAGTACTCCTCGAATGTGGCCGTGCCGTTATCGCCGTTCAGGTAGCAGTAGAAGTTTCCGGATAAGGAGAATCCGTTTGAATCCACCTCCAGATAAGCCGGAGAATCAGGGGGCGTACTGCCTAACGCATCAAAGCACCCGGCGAGCCGCGGGAACACCTTCAGGAATTCGTTTATGCCGGCGTTGGAGAACTGCTGCGCCGAAAAGACCTCTGTGATCTGACTGGACTCGGCAAAAGCAGACGCGGACAGGAGCGTGAACAGCATCGCGCACGCGAGCGTTACGCTCAAAAGATTTTTCAGTTTCGTCTTCATATTGTTCATCCTTTCATTTTTTCAATTCAATTATGATAAACGGAATGTTGCCTGCGGGTTTTGTATAACAGAATCTGCCGCAAAATGCAAGCGGGCCGGAGTGAATGACGCTTCGCCGGGAGTGAACAGGGAATTATTTTTGAAAAAACGTTTTATACCGTGATCATATCCCGGATACGCAAATCATCAGCAGCAGAATGACGACTGTCCGCACGGCCCCAGTTTTTTCATTCTGTTATTCAAAATCCCAGAATCCCGTTCCGGTCTCCGGGTCGCGGCGCCTGCCTATCCTGCCGCCGTCAACAGGTCTCAATTCGATCTCCGCGGTATAAAGAACGGTCACGGATCTTATATGACCGCCGGTCATTTTATGTTCGCCGCCGCTTTTATAGGCGAACGCGCCGTGGGTGTGGTGGCGGCGGTTCCCGTCGCCGTCGCTTGTGACGTTGCCCGTCAGGGAAACGAGCTCCAGCATCCCCCCGACGGTCTCGGTCTCAAAGGCGCCCTGCTCGGGAATGAAGGTCTGTATCTCGGCGCGGCTGCAGCCGCCGATCCCCGTGAAAACGGCGGACGCGATATTCTCGCGGACGCATACGTCAATGATGCCGCCGATTATCTCGT
>JAILQN010000191.1 GCA_024699005.1 Clostridia bacterium | reverse complement strand
GCAGACCGCAACGGCAGCGGGTCAAATGTAAAGAAATGCAAAGTTAGACAAAATACAACTTTACATCTATTCTGCGTACAAAATAATATCACCTGTCTATTATTAAATCAAGAGTATGAACAAAAATATTTTTTTATTTTTGTTTAATTTACATTTTGTTCATATTTGTGTAACCTAATTTACACATTTCCTTTATATGTTTTTTATACAACATATCAACTGTAAATTTATTGTAAAATACTATATGTTTGATTTTGTCCATTATTTTTATGCCGGTTTCATTCCGCTTGACACGCGGATACGCGTGTGATATAATACAGAAAAAGCAACGGCGCTTCTTGTTTTTAAAGAAGACGCCGTTTTCTGTTTTTTCGGTTATCCGGAGGTACATTATGGCTGCTTTTGACAGAATAAAATCGGGCATTCCAGAGATGGACGCCGCGCTGGACAATATCCGGCTCGGGGACAACGTCGTGTGGAGAGTGTCGGACCTCTCCCAGTTCCGCCTGTTCATGGAACCCTATCTTGCTCAGGCGATAGAAGACGGCAGGAACATCATCTATTTCCGTTTTGCGAGCCACGAACCGCTGGTGGAGGACCGGCCGGAGGTCAAAACCATCCGGGTGCCGCTGTCCCACAGATTCGAGACTTTCACCGTAGACATCCACAACGAGATAGAAGCGCATGGCAAAGACGCCTTTTATATCTTCGACTGTCTTTCGGAGCTGCAGGCGATGTGGGCGACGGACCTTATGATGGGCAACTTCTTCAAGGTGACATGCCCCTTCCTGTTCATCCTGGACACGGTCGCCTTTTTCCCGATAATCAGGGGCAAACACTCCGTCCACGCCATCAACAAGATACTTGACACAACTCAGCTTTTCCTCGACGTCTACTCGGACAAACATACGGTTTACGTGCGGCCGGAGAAAGTGTGGAACAGAAGCTCCGACACCATGTTCCTCCCCCACACCTATGAGCCGGAGACCGGCAGGTTCCGTCCGATACTGGACGGCGTGAAATCGAGCCGTTTTTATCAGGTCCTCGGCAACGCTCAGCGCTCCCAGGACGAACAGTTCATGGATTCCTGGGACAGATCCTTCAAAAACGCCGAGATATTATATGAAAGCGGCGCGGATATTTCGGCGCAGTGCTCCAATATGTGCGATATCATGATGACCCGGGACAAAAAGATGCGTCAGATGGTCAAAAAGCACTTCACGCCGGAGGATTATTTCGCAGTGCGGGATCATATGATCGGCACCGGGATGATCGGCGGCAAGGCCTGCGGGATGCTGCTCGCCCGGGCGATAATCAGGAACAACGCGCCGGATATCGACGAGATACTTGAGCCGCACGATTCCTTCTATATAGGTTCCGACGTTTATTATACATATATAGTAGACAACCGTTTCTGGGACCTGCGCATAAAACAGCGCACCGACGAAGGCTATTTCACTCTTGCCGGCGAGTTTGCTTCTCATCTTATGAACGGCAGCTTCTCGGAGGAGATACGCGCGCAGCTGAGCCGCATAATCGAGTATTACGGACAGGACCCGTATATCGTCCGCTCCAGCAGCATCCTGGAAGACGGCTTCGGGAACGCCTTCGCAGGAAAATACGAATCCGTTTTCTGCATAAACAGAGGCACGCAGGAAGAGAGGCTCAACGAATTTGAAAAGGCGATAAAAACGGTCTACGCCAGCACAATGAGCCTTTCCGCCCTCGATTACCGCAAACGCCGCGGACTGGACAAACGCGACGAGCAGATGTCTCTGCTGGTCCAGCGCGTTTCCGGTTCGTATTACGGCGCTTATTATATGCCCTGCGCGGCGGGCGTGGGGTATTCATACAGTCCGTACCGGTTCCTGAAAGACGCGGACCCGTCCGCGGGGATGCTGCGGCTGGTCATGGGCCTGGGCACCTCCGCCGTCGACAGAACTGAAGGTTCCTATCCGCGGCTCGTGGGGCTGGACGTTCCGGAAAAAACGCCGTATTCGAACGACGCCGACAGGCACAGGTTCTCCCAGGGAAAAATCGAGGTGATTAATACCGCAAAGCACGCAATGGAGCGTCTTCCGCTCCGTACGATAGAGCCGGAACTCCCCGCTTATCTTAAAAAGATACTGCTCCAGCACGATTACGACGCGGAGCACAGACTGTACAACATGGGCAGGAATGAATCCGTGATGTTCATCTCATGCAAAGGACTCGTCGGCAACAAAACTCTCATGTCGCAGATGCGCAGGATGCTCAGATGCATACAGGACGAATACGAATACCCGGTGGACACGGAATTCACGGTGAACGTTTCGGACAACGGCGAATACTCGGTAAACCTGCTGCAGTGCAGACCGCTGCAGGTGCTGAAAGAGAGATCCGGCGCCGCGGTCCCGGAGGACGTCCCGCCGGAGGACATACTGCTTGAGAGCAAGGGGGCGTCCATGGGCTTTTCCAAGACCTCGGAACTTGATATAATCGTATACGTCGATCCCGAAGCTTATTATAATATGCCTTACCGCGAGAAAAACTCCGTTGCCAAAATGATCGGCAGAATAAACTGGCACTACCGCGGGGAGGGCAGACACATGATGCTTATGGTCCCGGGCAGGGTCGGCACGTCGTCGCCGGAGCTGGGCGTGCCCACGACTTTCGCGGATATAAGCGGCTTCGACGTCGTCTGCGAAATGGAAGAGACAAAAGCGGGTTATAACCCGGAGCTCTCTTACGGCAGCCATATCTTCCAGGATCTGGTGGAAGCAGAGATACTTTACACCGCGGTGTTCAATAACGGCAAAACTCTCCGTTTCGCCCCGGAAAAGCTCAGAGAGGTACCTGATATGCTTAAAGAAATCGACGGGAACAGCGGACTTGAAGGTATTATCAGGGTCTGCGACGTAAGAGACAGAGGATGCTCGCTGTACAAAGAGATCAAAGATGAACATCTGATGATAACGCTCGGGACAGAGACAAAAACAGACTGATCCGATGCTCAGCGATCACTGCCTTATTCCGGTGCAGGCATCCTGACGGTTTTTCTGTTTTTCTCATTATGCAGCTTAAACCCTGCTTGATATTTCCCGTGTTATGTGTTACACTTCAGACAGATCATGTTTCGTTGTGCAAAACATATGATTCATATCCGGTATTCCGTCGTCCGAACATGATAATATCATCAGGAGGTTCCATATAAATGTTATGCCCGAACTGCGGCGCGAAAATGCCCGAAAACAGCTCGATCTGCAGCAACTGCGGAGCGCAGATCATCCAGTCGGATGATCCCGCCTCCGGCAGAATGCCGGACCGGAACGCAACGCCTCAGAATAATTATCAGGGAGGCTATAACCAGCCTGCCGCCGCGGGGCAGTGGGGACAACCCATGTCCGCGAACGGCTATCAGGGCGGCAATAACCAGCCCACCCCCGGGGGGCAATGGGGACAACCCATGATGTCCGGGAACGGCTATCAGGGCGGCAATAACCAGCCATCCGCTTACGGCCCCGGCAATCAGGCGCCTTACGGCTATACTGCCCCGCCAAAGAAAAGCAACTCAAAACTGATCATAATCATCGTGGTAGCAGTACTTGTCATAGCGGCCTCCGCCGTAACACTTTTCTTTGTAATGAGAAACAGAACGGGCGATTCCCGGGAGTCTGCAAAAACGACTGTTAATGCTTCCGCAGAGCTGACCGGTGCCGACAGCGCGATAACCCAGCCCGTGACCGATGCCGACGTCGCCGCGACCACCGACCCCGCGGACAACTCCGACGTCGAGAGCATCATTGCCAAGGGCAAACTTGTTGTCGGAATCACCGATTACGCCCCCATGGATTATAAAGACGATTACGGCGAATGGACCGGTTTTGACGCCGAGTGCGCCAGAGCCGTCGCCGACAGAATGGGCGTCACAGTCGAGTTCATGGAGATCGACTGGGACAACAAGTTCCTTGAACTGAACGCGGGCGGTATCGACTGCATCTGGAACGGCATGACCATTACCGACGAAGTCAGGCTCAACAGCGATGTCACCACAGCTTACGCTCAGAACAAGCAGGTCGTCGTTATGCCCGCCGACAGGCTTGCTTACTATACGACTTTTGCGTCTCTTGCCAACCTTTCTTTCGCTGTTGAAGCCGGTTCCGCCGGTCAGATGGCTGCTGAGGACAACGGCCTTTCATTCACTGCCGTCACATCTCAGTACGACGCTCTTTATGAGGTCGCGTCAGGTGCTTCCGACGCCGCGATCATCGACAGCACAACGGCTTACGCAATGACCGGCGCCGGTACCGATCACGCCGACCTCGGCGTGGGCGTATTCCTTACAGAAGAAGAATACGGAATAGGATGCCGCAAAGGCAGCGATCTTGTCGACGTTATCAATAGATACATGCAGGAACTCCTGATTGACGGAACACTTGCGGGACTCGCGGAGAAATACCACGTCGAGATCGCGGACGCTTTAAGACTTGCCGTCGCCGGTTAGGTTTGCCCCAACGTAAAACAGGGATACAACTGAGATGGCCAAATATTGTGTAAAATGCGGAAAAGCGATAAAAGATTCAACACCCGGCAACGATCTTTACTGCCGGGAGTGTTCTGCCGACGGCAGGAAGGATATCCTGCTGCTGACAGACGATCCGGAGATAATATCGGCATACGGGGATGCGGCGGACAAAACCGCTTCGGAGGACGAAACGATCATCCTTACGCTTCCCCCGGAACAGCAGAACCGCCCCGAACCTCCCCGGAACAATAACCGGAACGATGCCGGTGCGCAGCAGAAACGACCGCCTGCGCCACAGAATTACAGGAACGACGCCGGTGCCCAGCGGAAACAGCCGCCAGCGCCGCGGAATGATCGGAACGGTGACGTAACACAGCGGATACAGCCGCCAGCGCCGCGGATCGATCAGAACGGCGGTTATAATGCTGCTGTCGGTCCCGGTCCGTCTTATCAACCGCCGTATTCCTACCCCGCCCCGCCGAAGAAAAACAACTCGAAATCGATTGTAATCATCGCAGCCGTCGTACTCGTTATTGCGGCTGCCGCAGCGGCGTTATTCTTTATTCTCAGAAACGAAAAAGACCATTCTGACGACTCCGCTGCGACGACGCTGTATGTAACTGCAACTGAGTCCATGTCAGAAACTGAAGAAGAGTCGTTTTCTTTCACGGATTTGATAAATATTGACGAAGAGTCGTTTTCTTTCACGGATTTGATAAATATTGACGAGCCGATTTCTTTTACGAATATGATTGAAATTACCGACGTGCAGACGACCGCTGCCGTTATCACGACAGCCCCGGCTGAAACCACCACTGTCGGAATCATCGAACTCGATACACCATCATTCTTCGAACTCTACAAATCAACGATCGCAGCCTTCGGAGAAACGCGCGTTGAACGGGCGGCGGATCTCGGATACACGATCGACTACCCCGCTTACGGATACGAGATAAAAGACATAAATAACGACGACACCGATGAACTTATCATCCTTGATCAGGAAAACAACGATATCCTCGCGATATATTCGCTGGACGGCGAAACGCCGGTCGAAATATATTTCATCGGCAGACATGGCGGCTGCGGAGTAACCGCGGACGGATATATCGTTGAAACCTACAAATCCGCAACTCTTAAAGTGCTGTTGGGAACTAACCTGATCACTATCGCAGAGAGCGATCGTCTTGAATCCGATGCGGATCTTGATATATTCCTAATGGAAAACGGCGCGTCACCAGACCGGATGCAATTCACCTGCACGCCGTGGAACGGATGATCCGGACTGGGTCTGCATAAAATAACATAATAAATGGGTCTGTAAAAAACCGCGTTTTTTTACAGACCCATTTATTTGATTCATCGGTTCATTTTTTGAATAACCGCTCTGCCGAAATCCATATCTTTTCAAAAAACCTTTTGATTTTCAGCCGGATGCTCACTTTCTTATTATATTGTATATCATTCCCGTTGATCTCCGACAATCCGCCCGTTTCATCGACCTTGAGTATCATATAATTGATATGCGAAGCTTCGTCCTCGTAAAGCAGCGCCAGCTTGCCGTCTCTGAGCTCCGCAAGGCAGGAATAAGCGTAAAAACCGTCGTTGACGTGATATTCCGAAAGCATTTCAAGGCTGTTGCCGGCTCCGACGGCAAACACTCTGACGACACCGTCCGCTCTCCCTTCGGCGGAACCGCCGGAGGATGAAACGATTATATCCCTGCCTTTTATCTTCCGCGTATAATTGATGAACGATACCATGCAGTTTTTTGTGCCGTACATATCGGGGCAGGCGTAAGATTTAGTGAACGACACTCCCCCGTCGGCGCTGTCGCAGCAGGCGGTATAATCCGACATATTCCGTGAGAACATACGTACCGTCCCGTCCGGCAGCGTGACAAGCTGAGATTCGCTGGTCTTCCGGGTAAAAGCCGAATTCCCGACCTCTCTTCCGCGGTTCCAGGTGACGCCGCCGTCGTCAGAATATATCGTCACGGCCTGTTCGCCGCCTCCGGCGTTGGATTTATACAGGCAGAAAAGGAGCCTCTCCCTGCCGTCCGCGGTCACCGCAAGGCCCCTTCCGGGAGCCGCGCCGAGGAAATAATCGTCCTCCGAGGTCACCTGAGGGTTAAGGACAGCCGGCGGACTCCAGGTCCTGCCGGAATCGTCGCTGGTCCTGAGCCACAGATAGGGAGTCCCGAATACGTGGAATTCCGAATCCCTGTAAAACACGCTCTGGGGAACGTCAATGCCCGTCGGTTCACCGTCGGCGCCGAGCTGAGGAATACTCAGCGGTTCGCGATCTTTATAAAGCCGGTATTCCCGGTCGACGCTGTATCCCGTCGCCACACCGTTTCTGAGCAAAGGGGCGTATCCGTTTTCGAAATCCGCGATGAAATAACCGTAATCGGATTCCCCCCGTTTCGCGAGCTTGATATATCTTCTGCCGTTATATTCTACGCAGCCGCTGCCTTTTTTCGTATTCATGATGCCTACGCCGGACATGTACGCTTCCGTCAGCAGAAACAGTCTGCCGCTCCTGCTCTGCAGCATCGCGCTGTCTATGAAGGAGGCGCTGTCTGCGGAGCCGGCGCCGTCGGCGTAATCGTCGAACCGGTTCACGATCACGTACTCCCAGTTCCCGTAACCGTCAGACGAACGGGCAAAAACGGTCTCGATGTTCTGAGGTGAATCCTGTCCGTGGTCCCACCGCATATCCGCCGAAGCGCAGACGCTGCCGTCATCAAGAGTCAGCAAAGCGGGGATACGGAATTCGCCGCAGCCGAGATCCCCCCTCTCAAACGGAGTCGCGTAAGACTCCGCGGCATATCCCGTGACAGAAAACAACAGAACCGCCCCCAATAATAAAGAAATCAGTTTTTTCATTTCATTACTCCCGTTTGTCAAAAGAGAATATTGAATCTCATGACAAAAAATGGTATCATGGTTTCCGAGGTGAAATTATGAAGATTATACCGGCTCCGCTTGAAACAGAATTTAATAACGGATACACTCCCGCGCCCACAGAAGAAAACGTGACCGTCGACTCCTCTCTGGAAAGAGAGGAATACGTTTTGACGGTCACACACGATAAGATAATAATCGCGGGCGGCAGCAACAGCGCCGTGTTTTACGCGCGTCAGACTTTAAAACAGCTCGCGCTGCAGGGCGAGGGTCTGCCGGTCTGCAGGATACGCGACAGACCCGGGTTCCCCTGGCGCGGTTTCATGATCGACTCCGCGAGACATATGCAGACCGTTGACGAGTTAAAGAAGATCATCGACGTTATGTCGCTCCTGAAATTCAATATTTTTCACTGGCACCTGACCGACGATCAGGGCTGGCGTTTCGAAAGCGCCGCTTACCCGGAACTCAACACGAAGGCTGCCGTGCGCCCCTTCTCCGATTTCGGCGACACGATAAACAACAAGCCCTACGGACGGGTGTATACCAAAGAAGAAATGCGGGATATCGTCTCTTACTGCAAAGAGAGATATATCGACGTGGTGCCCGAGTTCGACATGCCGGGCCACACAAGCGCCCTTCTGAGTGTCTTCCCGGAGCTTTCATGCAAAAACGACAGTGTTGAGATAAAAACCCATCAGGGGATTTTCGGGGATATTCTTTGTCCTTCAAAAGAAAAAACTTACGAAGTCCTGGAGAATATCATTGATGAATTCTGCGACATCTTCCCGTATGATATCTATCATATAGGCGGCGACGAAGCTCCGCACAAACAGTGGAAGAACTGCCCCGTATGCAAAGCGGCTAAAGACGCCGGCGGTTATTCCGGCTGGTCGGAATACCAGAATTCATTTATGAACAGAATGATCGATTACCTCGACAAAAAAGGCAAAAAAGCGATCGTATGGAACGACGCCGTGAAGGGAAAGAACCTTGACAGACGCGCGATCCTTCAGTATTGGATGGAGGCATACAGAAAGCCGAGCGCTGATTTCGCCAACGGCGGCGGAAAGATGATCCTGTCGCCATTCGGCAGTTATTATATGGACTACGATTACCGGATCACCCCCTTCAGAAAGACGATTGCTTTCGACCCCGCAAAACTGAAAGGACTGACTGAAACGGGATACGAAAACGTGATCGGCGTTGAGACGCCGATATGGACGGAATACATCCGGGAGAACAAAAAACTTGAGAGATTCCTGTTCCCGAGGGTAATTGCCGTCGCCCAGACAGCCTGGTCCGAAAAGAGATTCGATTACGACGGTTTCATAGATGAAACAGAATACATCACAAAGATCATAAAAGATAAAGGGATAATATTTGAAGATGAACGCGAATGGGGCCGTCCGAAATATTCGACGGCGTTTGGTTGGATAAGGATGGGGAAACAGATCTTCTCTCATAAAAAGAAAGAAATCGATTATTGATCTCAACAACAGAACGGCAGCCCCGGATAAGGAGCTGTCGTTTTTTTATGACAGCCGGGGTTTGTTTTCGGGGCTGTCAATCGTTATTTTTTCGGTTTTTATCAATTTCGTTGCTCCAAAATCCACTTTGGTTTCCGGACTGTTGAAATCCGGATTTTTGTCTGTATAATCGGAAATGCAAACGGAAATCACGCGAAAAAAGCGGGGTAAATCCAAAAATCCAAAAAAGAAAAAACCGAAAGGAATGAATCAAAAATGAAAAACAACAAAGCAACCTATGCCATCATCACAGCCATACTGACACTGATCATCGTCACTCAGATCCTTATCCCGACATTCGCGGCAAAGAACTATCAGACTCTTAAAGTAAACGGTCATACACAGCTGGAGATCGCCGAATACATAGCGACGCACGGCGTTGATTTCAACCGCGCCGAAGACGCGTTCGACGTCGAAGCATCCGCAGTGGCGCCTTATTCATCCGGAAAGCTGAAACAGCGCGAGATCGATAAGGCTGTGGCGACCATCAACACCTACAGGTATATCGCAGGTATCAACGACACCGTATATGCCGATGACGCTCTTAACGCAAACGCCGCCGACGCCGC
>JAILQN010000183.1 GCA_024699005.1 Clostridia bacterium | reverse complement strand
ATACTGTCTCTGTTCACGCTGGCAGGCAATATCGCGTTCCTCTGCACCAGGCCGTATAACGCGCCGCAGGGCGTTATGGAAAAGGCGGAACCGGCTGAGGAAGAGCCGGAGACGGAAGAGCCGGTTTTCGTCAGCGTCACCGACCGGCTCAGCATGCCACTGATCACGCGGGCGGCGGAGGCGGACGTGATTCCGGCGGATCTCAACGCGCAGATCATAAACGGCGCGAACACAAAAAGCCTTCAGGCAGCCGCTTTCGACCGGGTATCCGACAAGATCGTTATTTTCCGCGCGGGTGAGGACGTTTCGACCGCGTACGTTCTCGGTTCCCCCGTGAGTATCGGAAACAGCGTTGTGCAGAAAGAGACGGGGTACTATATCCCGCTCTCCGCCGCCGCGGACGTTTTCGGGTGCGGTCTGTCCGGAACGGAGAACGGCGCGGAGCTGTCCGCCGGCGGGAACGTTATTTCCGTGAAAGACGGACGGGCGTTCCTGAAGCCCGGGGAGGCGGAGCCCGCCGAAATAGAATATCTTGCCGAAACCGGCGGATGCGTCAACGTGAAGGACTTCGCGCGGATGCTCGGGCTCACGGTGTATTACACCGATTCCGGACTGGTTTTCTTCTCCCTCGGCGAAGCTTTCGATCCGACGCGCGGATATTATATCGCAGAAGAGGCCGAAAAGCTCTTCCTGTCTGAGGAAAAAGCCGCAGATTACTCAAAAAACATGTTCGTTCTGCTGCCGAACGTGTACCAAAACGATGAGCGTACCGTCACCGCCTACACCTATCCGGCTCTTGATATCAACGCCAACGTCTCCGCTTACGCGAAGCAGGGCGTGGAGGCGAAGGTGGCGCTCGGTCCCGCCATAGTCGCCGGGCAGGGCGAAGACAAAGATAATTATACGGTCGTGCGGGTTTTCGACCAATATCAGACGCTTCATACGCAGTTCAGCGCGTATGACTCTTCCGTCCGCGGCGGCGTACAGGTGGCGGCCGCGCGTTCCGGAGACTCGTTCCGGATCCTCACCGCGCCGTACCGGGCAAAAAACGTCGACCGGCTCAAATGCTTTGACGCGAACGGCACGTTCCTGTTCGCGCTGGCCCCCTCGGGGAAGGCGCCATACGCGATCGCGGCCGGAGCGTTTTTCGGCGGGGAGACCGTTTTCGCGGTGACAAGCAGAAACGGTAAAGCCGAAGACCGCGCGGTGGAATTCTTCTCGGCTGCCGACGGCAGTCTGCTTCGCGCGGAGCCGCTGCCCGTGAAGCTGTTTGCGAACGTTCTGCTCTCATCCGACAGAGTATCGGATACGACGGATTCTCTTCTGATCTGCTCCGAGGGCAACGTGCTTGCCTATGAATACAAAGACGGTAAGCTCGCGGAGCTCCCGATCGATCTTGCGCGGTACAACGGCGTTTTTGCCTCCGCATTCGGCGGGCTGATAACGACCGCTGACGCGAACGACGTTTATAAAGCTTTCTCCGAGGTCACGGCGTACAGGGACGGCGCCGGTGAAAAGGTGAACGTAGGTGAAAAGGAAAACACGTTCTTCAGCACCGCGGCAAAGCAGAACGACGGCTACGTGAAATACGGTCAGTTCTGGCACATACGGCTCGAATTCGGCACCCCGGCGCACAACGGGACCTCCCCCGGCGATACGGCGTCCATCCGTGTGAACGATATCTCTCAGTTCACGATGACGCCGGACGCAGGAGTCAGAAGCAAATACAACACTCAGTACAACATGTGGGAGCCGTGCGCGACTCACCGCTGGAACCAGACCGGCGGTATGCGGAATCTGATCAATTACGTGGATCCCGACAGCGGGCTCAACGGTTACGCCGTGCTGACAAAGAACAACGAGCGCACGGATTACGTCGAACTCGGCTCGTCTTATTTCAACGGCACCTACGCGCCGTATATCGAGGCGATGGACCGCTTCAACTACTGGACGCGGCGCACTTATCTTCAGGACCTCGCGGTCCTCTACCGTGACGCGCCGGAGTATACCGCCGCGGTCTCTCCCGTGCATGAGCATGAGATAGATTCCGGCGACGGCTCCGTCGGCGACTACAATCCCCATATGATCGCGGGGTTCCGGATCTATATGGAGGATCTTTTCGGCACGATAGAGAACGTGAACCGGAGATTCGGCACCGGCTTCGCGGATTTCGCCGCGCTTGACGCGCCGAGAAACGCGGGACGCGGCGACTGGGACAGATACCCGTCTTCTTCCTCGGCTGCCAACGAATATTTCAATCAGTGGGTAATCTATAACCGCACGATAGTCAGTCAGAGGATCGTCGAGGCCTACCGCGAGGCGCTGCTGGCGGGGTTCCCGCCGGAACTGATCAAGGCGCATCAGATCCCGGAGGGCGACGCCGTCGCCGGCTTCCTTGGAGAAGCCGACACCAGGATCTCGCCGATCGACGTCGTGCTGGCGGACGGCACGGGTTACGGCGGAACGCGTTATTTCACCTGGTTCAGGGACAAAGACTCGTTCCTGGCTCTTGCGAAAAAATCAGGACACGCAAACATAACCCTCGGCGAGTACAGCGCGATGAACACGAATAAATTCGAGGCGTACAACCAGCTGAAGTATCTGTTCAACAACGGCGCGATGTTCACTCACGTGATGAGCTGGGCGGGCGGCGCCGACGGCGGAGAGAAGATGGACGCGAACGAGCAGTACGCCGTCGATCGCCTGCAGAAGGAAAAGATACCCCGCAGCGCGTCCTCCGGCGGGACAGGAAACGCCGCGGCTTACGTGAGCGGCGATACGGCGTTCGACGTGGTCGAGATCGGCTCAGAAAAGAGCAGCGCGGGGCTGCTCAAATCCGTGAACGCCGACGGCTCCTTCGAGGGAACCGTCTATCTGCAGCCCTTCCACGCGCAGGTCGTCCCTGTGGATATCGCCGGGCATGACAAGGCTTCCGGCACCGGCAGGATCAGATATTCCGTCACGGGCAGGACGAACGCGAAGGGCAAAGCGATGAGCGGGATCCAGTACGGAGACACGGTCGACGTCCGCATAAAGGCGCGTCCCTGTTCATCCGGACCCGGCACGCTGACCGTCAGGGTCTGGAACGGAGACTGCGAGATCCCCGCCGCCTCGTATTCGTTCGAAGTGACCGGGGAGGAGACGGAATACAGGTACGTCCTTAAAAACCAGCTTTATCTCCCGGATTGTTCCGTGACCGTCACGTTCCGCAACGCCGAAATCACGGATTCCGACGTCACCCTGCTCTTCGAAAGATCCGCCAGGAGGTTCTACGGCGAGACCTCGCCTGCGCCGGCGGAAGGCGGCGTCAGCTTCGATCTGATGTACTGAAACGCGGTCCCGTTTTCCCTTTCGCCTGAAAAAATGAAACCGACCGTGGAAACGGTCAGTCGCGTGGGGAAATGCTGATTTTTGCTCTGACGGAGAACCTCATGAAATATAAGGAGACCTCACGATGAAAAAAATCGTTTCATGGATACTCATATCGGTGATCCTGACGTCATTGCCGATGACTGCGTCTGCTGCGCTGTGTAAAGGTTCTTCCGCCGCCGAAAGCTCCTTGAGCGACGCGCTGCGGCAGGAGATCGATCGATACAACTACGTGATCGGGACCAACGCGTTTGCGCCAGGTTATCAGTTCACGGAGAAGGATCCCCTGATCGAGCTTTCGGATGCAATCGTCGCATGGGGCTCCAATATGATCAAGTTCAACGCAGGCAGCGACGACGGGCTTGTCGACCGGGTGCTCGAAGGGCGTGATTTCGATTATGTTTTCATGTGGTACCGCTCGGAAGCGTATTTCAGGGACGGCTACAGCGAGGCGGAAGCGCGCGCCGATTACGACGCGATCTATGCTTTTACGCAAAAACTGCTGCGGACCTATAACGGCACGGGAAAACAGTTTTTCATAGGCCATTGGGAAGGCGACTGGTATTATCTCGGCGGATATAACGGCGATCTGGAGAAGGTCGACGACGCGATAACCGAGGGAATGGCCGAATGGATCAAAAACCGTCAGCGCGCCGTGGACGACGCAAAACGCGATACGCCCCACAATGACGTCTGCGTATGGAACTATCTGGAACTGAACCGCCCTTTTGACGCGTTGGATAAAGGATACGACCGGGTGGTCAACCGCGTTCTGCCGTATACGGACGTGGATTACGTATCCTATTCCGCTTACGATTCGCTGAACAAGTCCACCCGGACTATCCGGAAGACGATCGATTATATTTATGAGAATCTGCCGGAGAAGAGCGGCGTTCCCGGTCCGCGCGTGTTCATCGGCGAAGCGGCGATCCCCGCCTCGCGGTATGATTTCAACGACCGCCGCCACTGCGAGGCAAATATCAGGATGCTGGCGAAATTTCTGCAGTGCGACGTGGGGTTCTGTCTGTATTGGGAAATGTACTGCAACGAAAAGCTGGAGGACGGCAGGTCAAGAGGGTTCTGGCTGATCGATTCCGACGGAAACAAAACGCGGCTTTACCGGGAGCTTAAGACGGTGATCGCGGACGGGAAAGAATACGTTGAGAAATTTGCGGAAGAACACGGAAGGGTTCCGGATGCGGAGGAATACAGAAGCTTTCTTCTGCGGCGCCCCGTGTTCGTGAAGGCGCGTATCGCGGTTTTCTTTGAGGATATCGCGGAGCTGTTCCGTTCCGCGGCGGAAAAGGTCGGCACACTGTTCCGCGCTCCGGGCGGGAACGCCGCATAAAAACCCGGATTTTTTCAAAAAATGATCAGGTAGATCACGTACAAACAGCTTCCGCGATCTCCTCCGACACTCCCATATCCCAGGCGAGTGCGGACAGTATATATTTATCGCGGATATCTTTTGTAAAACGGAAAGTCGGCCCGATTATATCGTCGGAGAGCCCGAACTCCGCCGGCGAGCAGGGCGCGCCGAGGCTGCGCAGAAGGTCCTCCAGCCAGACGGCGGACGGCAGTTCCCGTTCAATTACGTCAAGTATCCCGTCCCACTTTGAGCAGATCGCGGAAAGCCTCGCTTCATGAGCCGCCGGATCGTACCTCGCCGAGTTTTTCGCCGCTGCGATCATCGGTTCCGCAGCTCCGCCGAGGAAGTCTCTCATTTCATTTTCCCACCGTTCGCGGTCAAAAGCCGCGAACCTTTTTTTTGCAAGCGATGCGTCCGGAGTCATTTTTTTCAGAGCTTCATAACCGCGCAGAGCGTACAGCGTGCCGACGCCGCACTGTATGCCGTGCAGATCGAAAGGCGCGCCGAATTCCAGCGCCCGCATATCCCATATGTGAGAGAAATAATGCTCCACGCCGGAGACCGGACGGCTCACGCCCGCCCAGTCTGCCGCAATGCCCGAGAGCACCAGGCCCTCCATGACCGCGCCGACCGCAACGGGATCGCGGGAGAGCAGACCGTCGGCGTTATCAACGCAGGCTTTCAGCGCGGCGCGGACCATCGCGGCAACTTCCCCGCAATAATACTCGCCCGTCACAAGGTTGCCTATTCGCCACTCGCATATACTCACGTATTTCGCCAGCATGTCGCCGAGGCCCGAAAGCATCATATGCATGGGCGAGGCGCACAGGATATCCGTATCGCCGATAACCGCGACCGGGCAGGAGGAATCAACCGAAACCTTCAGCCCGTCGCGTACGACGGAGGAAGTGGAAGATGCGAAACCGTCCATGGATGGAGCGGTCGCAACGGTCACCAGCGGCAGACCGGTGAGCTTCGATACGATCTTGGCCGTATCGTTCAGCACACCGCTGCCTATCGCCATCACGGAGTCGCAACTGTGATCGAAATGCAGGACGGCGGACCCGATCATCTTTTCGTCAGGCTCCGCCCGTTCGCTCCCGTAAAGATGCAGCGACCACCGTACGCCGTTTTTATCAAGATTCGAAATCACCCGCTCCCCCGCCGCGGCGAAGGTGTTTTCGTCCGCGAGAATATATGCTTTCGTCCCGCCGTGCTTTCTGAGCATGGCGGCAGTCTCGCAGACGGCGCCGGCGCCGATAACGGCGTCCTTCAGGTGGGCGGTATGGATTTTGCCGCAGCCGCAGCAAAAAGCCGGACGGCGGATTAGTTCTTCAACGGAATATGCGGACATAAACATCGCTCCTTTAACCGATATCTGTCTGTATTGTATCACGAGTTTTAATAAGGCGCAATATAAAATGTTCTGCGTATTGCGCTTTGCGTGCTGTGTAAAATATGGTTATTGATTTTTTTCAGTAAATCAATATAATTGCAAATTGAATATTGCGTATCAATAAACGCAGCGCGAAAAAGGAGACGGACCATGTTTGCCGACAGCTTGAAAATCAACGGCGTTTTTGCCGACTATCTCGATATCATTATGAAGCGGCAGCTTCTGGACGCCGGTCTGTGGAAGCGTTGCGTCGACGTTTTTTCTTCTTCGATCGACGATCATGACCGCGGCTGGCGCGGGGAATACTGGGGAAAGATGATGCGGGGCGCCTGCCTTGTATGGAAGGTCACCCGCTCCGGCGAGTTATATTCAACCCTCACCCGGGCTGTCGAAGGTCTGCTCGCCAGACAGGAACGGAGCGGCAGAATCAGCGCATACAGTGAGGAAAAAGAGTTCTACGGCTGGGATGTCTGGGCGAGGAAATACGTTATGACGGGGCTTCAGCACTTCTGTGACATCTGCGCTGACGAATCATTGAAAAACCGCATAACGGACGCTCTGACAGCTCACGCCGACTATATTGCCGACAGGATCGGAGAAGGAAAGATAAACATCCTCGACACCGGGCTTATCTGGGGCAGCGTGAACTCCGCGAGCATCCTCGAACCGTTCCTGCGCCTTTACAAAGACACGGGAAACAGAAAATATCTTGAGTTCGGGGAATATATCCTGAAAACGGGAGGCTGCAGCGACGGAAACCTGATCGACTGCGTATTTGACGGCAAAGCGCCGTTTGAATTCCCGGTGCAGAAAGCCTACGAGATCATAAGCTTTTTCGAGGGCGTTCTTGCTTATTACGAACTGACGGGAGAAAAATACTGTCTGGACGCCGTCGTCAGTTTCGCACACAGTATCCTTGAAACCGATTACACGGCCATCGGCTCCTGCGGATGCACTCACGAGCTGTTTGACAATTCAACGATCCGCCAGACGCTCCCGAGCGATAAGATCATGCAGGAGACGTGCGTCACTGTGACGCTTATGCGCCTGCTTGCCCGGCTTTTCTTTGCGACCGGTGAAAAAAAGCTTTTCGACGCGCTACGCAAAAGCGCGCTGAACGCCCTTGCCGGAGCGCTCAATATAAACGGCTATGAACAATACAGCGGCGAACTTAAAACGTTCCTGCCGGGAATGGTATTTGACAGCTACTCCCCACTCTGCGACGGAAGACGCGCCCGCGGGATCGGAGGCTTCAAACGGTTTGCCGACGGCTCACATTTCGGCTGCTGCGCCTGTATCGCCTCCGCGGGGTTCGCTCTGTATCCGCTGACGTGCGTGACTGATAACGGAAATGAGATACGCGTAAACGGTCTTATAAGCGGTGAATATGTTTTTTCGAGAGACACAGGAGATATAAAGATAATACTATCGGCTCCTGACAATTCCTCTCTCCTCTCTCCGCACTCCTCACT
>JAILQN010000173.1 GCA_024699005.1 Clostridia bacterium | reverse complement strand
GCATACAGACCACCGGAAACTACCCCGGCAAAGCGTCCACACCGGACGAGCTGATGGCGGATATCGACAAAGCGTTTTCGCTGATACCGGGCAAAAAGCGTCTTAACCTGCACGCCTGCTACGCGATATTCGAAAACGGCGGGTTCGTCGGACGCAACAAGATAGAGCCGAAGCACTTCCGCAGATGGGTGGATTTCGCGAGAGCCCGCGGGATCGGGCTGGATTTCAACCCGACCTTCTTCTCCCACCCGATGGTAAAGGACAATCTGACTCTCTCATCCCCCGACGAAAAGACGCGCCGTTACTGGATAGAGCACGGCAAGGCCTGCGTCAGGATAAGTCAGTATTTTGCGGAGCAGCTCGGCACGCACTGTCTTATGAATATATGGATCCCCGACGGATACAAAGACATCCCCGCCGACAGGCTCGGCCCGCGCGCAAGGTTCGCCAACTCCCTTGACGAGATCCTCGCCGAACCCCACGACCCGTCAAAGGTGTTCATCACCCTCGAATCCAAAGTGTTCGGCATAGGTCTTGAGAGCTATACAGTCGGTTCGGCGGAATTCTGCCTGTCCTACAGCGCCACAAGGCACATCACCCCGCTCATGGACAACGGCCACTACCACCCGACGGAGATGGTTTCCGACAAGATCTCCTCTCTTCTGCTGTTCAACGACCGCCTCGCCCTGCACGTAACCCGTCCGGTCAGATGGGATTCCGACCACGTGATCCTGTTCGACGA
Organism: Clostridia bacterium; assembly: GCA_024699005.1. The sequence continues at coordinate 2,819 of JAILQN010000173.1, read as the reverse complement.
CGAGACGAAAGAGATGGCGAAGGAGATAGTCAGGAACGACGCTCTTGGCAAGGTGTTCATCGCCACGGATTATTTCGACGCGTCCATCAACCGCATCTCCGCCTGGATCACGGGCGTCCGGAATATCAAAAAGGCCCTGCTGTTCGCTCTGCTGCAGCCGAACGACGCGATGAGAAAGCTGCAGAACGAGAACCGCCTGACCGAGCTGATGGTTATGCAGGAAGAGCTCAAGACTGCCCCCTTCGGCGACGTCTGGAACGAGTATCTCAAACGCGAGGGCACTCCCGCCGATTATATTTCCGAAGTGCTTGATTACGAACAGAAGGAGCTTCTCAGAAGATGAAAGATATATTGACCGCACCGTTTCTCACCGAAATCCGCAACATCACCGCCAATATGTACCGCCTCGGCTGGGCTGAGCGCAACGGCGGAAACATAAGCGTGCTTCTGGACGAAGAGGAAGTTTACGGATACCTTGACAAAGACGCCGTCATAAGGACCCTTCCTACCGGTTTCGACGCGAAGGAGCTGGCAGGAAAGATATTCTTAGTCACCGGCACCGGCAAATATTTCAGGAACATCAAGGACGATCCTGAAACGAACCTCGGTATAGTCAGGATAGCCGACGACGGACAGTCTGCGGAGGTGCTCTGGGGATATAAAGACGGCGGAGCACCGACCTCGGAGTTCCCGGCGCATATGATGAGCCATATCGAGAGGCTCAGAGTCAATCCGGCAAACCGCGTGATCATGCACACCCACCCGATCTACACCCTCGCCATGACCTACGTCCACTCTCTGGACGAACGCGATTTCACCCGCACGCTCTGGAAGATGAACACGGAGTGCATCGTGGTCTTCCCCGACGGTATCGGCGTGCTGCCGTGGATGGTCTGCGGCACGAACGAGATAGGCGAAGCGACCGCGGAAAAGATGAAGGAATTCAGGCTCGTCGTATGGCCGATCCACGGCATCTACGGCGCGGGCGTCGATATAGACGAGGCGTTCGGGCTTATAGAGACCGTCGAGAAGACTGCCCAGTGCTGGCTTGCCGTGTCCAGCAGACAGGTGATCAACGAGATCTCCGACGACGGACTCAGAGGCCTTGTGAAGAGATTCGATCTTAAACCCAGAAGCGATTTTCTTTAATGTGTAATTAGTAATGTGTAATGTGTAATTGCGCTTAAGATTGTATAAAATGAAACTTAACTCCGCCCCAGAAGAGTTACGTTTTACGTTCTTCTGACAGGGCGGTGAACTGTCAGCTGTCACCGTCTTTTTCAGCGCAATTACACATTACACATTACACATTGCTCATTATCACCGCTTGCACATAAGAAAGGAAACGTACAATGTTAAAGAATATCCCTCCCATCCTCTCTCCCGAACTTTTAAAAATCCTCTGTGAAATGGGTCACGGAGACAGGATAGTCATAGGCGACGGAAATTTCCCCGCCGCCTCCAACGCGAAGCGCCTTATCCGCGCCGACGGCCATGGCGTGCCGGAGCTTCTGGACTCCATTCTTACGGTCATCCCGCTGGACAAATACGTCGACTGCCCCGCCCAGCTTATGGCTCTGACTCCCGACGACGCGGTGAAACTCGGCGATCCGCCCATCTGGAAGGAATACGCCGAAATCATAGAGCGTCACGAACCCGAAACAAAAATGGGCCAGATCGAGCGTTTCGCTTTTTATGAGGAGGCCCGCAAGGCCTACGCGGTCATTGCCACGGGCGAAAGCGCGATCTATGCGAATATCATTCTGCAGAAGGGCGTTATTTAGTTTTTAGTTTTGAGTGTTTAGATCAATAAAACTACAACAACACACTATATAATCGAAACCTACGACTCCATTATCTAAATATTCCAGCGGTGCATTCGCACCGCTGGAACTTTATTTATCTGCAAGCATAACAATAAGCTTATTGATCACCTCTCGCTGATCTTCAGAAAGTGTCGCTATTCTCTCCGCAACTTCTCTTGATGAATCGCATTCGTCCCGATTGCCGAACAACAATTCCGATTCGTCGATCCCGAATATATCGCTTAATTTTCCGTGAAGGAAGCGGAACCGTTTCGGGCTCCGCTTTGCTTATATCGTGACCACGCGCAACTCCCCGCTCCTGACTCCTGACTCCTCACTGACCGGGCGGTCAGCGCCGGCCCCTAATAAAACCGCGTACCCTTCCGTCCCCGCCGGTATCCTCTTCGCCTCGATATAAGGTGCGGTGGTGATCTCAGATCAGATATACCGGGAAATGGTACGCTTTCTTATTTACCGGTCTGATCTTCTTGCAGCTGTCGATTATCAGACCGGGGTTGACGTTAAGATTGTATTTTTCAAGAACGTTGAAGTTTTTATTCGATTCAGTGGGATTGATACTTTTTTGATCTCTGTCGGGTAGATATCGCTGTGATCAACAATGACCGGATCGACCTTTTTTGTCCTTATCTATATAGCAGAAAAGAAAATCATCCGGGTCGATGCCGAATGCCGTTTTGGTCGGACTTCTTATAAAATCATTCTTTTTATTGTGACTATTCAACGGCATTGTTCACGGAATAATCGAGTTTATAAACTTTTATTGCGTTTTCGGAGAGAATCTGCCTTTTTTCGTTTCCGGACAATCCCAAAGCAAGAAATCTTTCAAGCTCGGCTTTCGGCGACCACATAGGGTAATCCGATCCGAAAAGCACTCTTCCGGTACCGTAGCGCCCGATAATGCGTTTTATTTCATCGTCACTCAGCCAAAAAAAGCTGGATGAGCAGTCAACGTAAAAATTCTCTGTTCCGCAGAGCTGCTGAGACGCTTCCTCC
>JAILQN010000104.1 GCA_024699005.1 Clostridia bacterium | reverse complement strand
CGGGCTCCGGCTCGGATGCCCACTATTCGCAACCCATACCAAGCCCTTTTCTTTTTTTGAACGATATGGTTCATATCAATTGACATCGCAGAAAAAGTCAAGCCTTTTTATCCTCTGTCCGCTTGACAATACAGCCCTGTTTATTCTATAATATCGAGAAAAGTTGCAAAAAGGAGAGTACGCATGAAAAAGGAACTCGCCAAGGTCTACGAACCTTCAAACGTTGAAGACCGGATATATAAATTCTGGCTGGACGGGAAGTATTTCCATGCAGAGCCGGATATGAACAAAAAAACATATACCATCGTCATTCCCCCGCCGAATATCACCGGTCAGCTGCACATGGGGCACGCCCTGGACAATACGCTGCAGGATATACTCATCCGCTGGAAACGTATGCAGGGCTACGACACCCTGTGGCTGCCGGGCACGGATCACGCGTCCATAGCCACCGAGGCGAAAATAGTCGAGGCCATGCGCAAGGAAGGCGTTTCCAAAGAGGATATAGGACGTGAAAAGTTCCTTGAGCGCGCCTGGGCGTGGAAAGAGCAGTACGGCGGCAGGATAATCGAACAGCTCAAGAAGCTCGGTTCCTCCTGCGACTGGGACCGCGAGCGCTTCACTCTGGACGAAGGCTGCTCCAAGGCCGTACGCGAGGTATTCGTGCGTCTTTACGAAAAGGGCCTTATCTATCGCGGCGAGAGGATAATCAACTGGTGTCCAAAGTGTCTTACCTCCATTTCCGACGCGGAGGTCGAATACGAGAATCAGGCGGGACATTTCTGGCATCTGCGCTATCCGTTCAAGGACGGCTCGGGTTATCTGGAGCTTGCAACGACCCGTCCCGAGACCCTTCTCGGCGATACCGCGGTAGCCGTCAATCCGAATGACGAAAGGTACAGAGACGCCGTCGGCAAGACTCTTATCCTGCCGCTCGTTCACAGGGAGATACCCGTCATCGCAGACGACTACGTGGATATCGACTTCGGCACCGGCGTCGTCAAGATCACACCCGCCCACGACCCGAACGACTTTGAAGTCGGCCTGAGACACAATCTGCCGGTCGTCAACGTGCTGACTCCGGACGCGAAGATAACCGACGATTATCCGAAATATGCCGGTATGGACAGATACGAAGCGCGTAAAGCCGTCGTAGCCGATCTCGAAGCTGAAGGCGCCCTTGTCAGCATAGAGGATTACTCTCACGACGTGGGCACCTGCTACCGTTGCCACTCCACCGTTGAGCCGAGAGTTTCCATGCAGTGGTTCGTAAAGATGGAGCCTCTGGCGGGTCCCGCGATCGAATGCGTAAAGAGCGGCAGAACCAATTTCATTCCCGACAGATTCAGCAAGATATATTATCACTGGATGGAGAACATAAAGGACTGGTGCATCTCGCGTCAGCTCTGGTGGGGGCACAGGATCCCCGCCTGGTACTGCGCCGACTGCGGCAAGATCACCGTCGCAAGAGAGACGCCCTGCAAATGCGCGCACTGCGGTTCCGAAAGCATCGAACAGGATCCGGATACACTTGACACATGGTTCTCCTCCGCGCTCTGGCCATTCTCCACCCTCGGCTGGCCCGAAGACACCGTCGAGCTGCGGCACTACTTCCCCACCGACACGCTGGTCACCGGTTACGACATAATATTCTTCTGGGTTTCGAGGATGATATTCTCATCCTGTGAGCAGATGCACTCCGAGCCGTTCAATACGGTGCTGATCCACGGACTCGTGCGGGACGCGCTTGGGCGCAAGATGTCAAAATCCGTGGGCAACGGCATAGACCCGCTTGAAGAGATAGAAAAATTCGGCGCAGACGCTTTAAGATTCACTCTTGCCACCGGCAACAGCCCCGGGAACGACATGCGCTATTCCGAGGAGAAGGTCACAGCTTCGCGCAACTTTGCGAACAAACTGTGGAACGCTTCCCGTTTCGCTCTCATGAACCTTGACGAGGACGAGCCGGCGCCGCATATCCCGGACGCGGACAAGCTCGCGCTTGAGGACAAGTGGATTCTCAGTTCCTTCAACGACGTCGTCAGGGACGTGACCGACTCGCTCGACAAATACGAGCTGGGCATGGCGGTATCCAAGCTGTATGACTTCATCTGGGACGTGCTCTGCGACTGGTACATAGAGCTTGCGAAGATCAGACTGAACGGCGACGACGCCGAAGCAAAGGCGACCTGCAAAGCCGTGCTCGTCTACGTCATGTCGAACACGCTCAAGCTGCTGCATCCGTTCATGCCGTTCATCACGGAGGAGATATGGCAGACTCTGCCTCATGACGGCGAAAGCATCATGATAAGCCCCTGGCCGGTTTATTCTCCTGAACTCTCCTTCCCTGCGGAAGCCGCCGACATGGAAAAGATCATGACCGCGATCAAGGCCATCCGCAACCGCAGAGCGGAGATGAACGTCGCCCCGTCCAGGAAAGCGTCGGTCCACATCGCCTCCGCGGCCCGGTCGGTATTCAAACGCGGAGAGGCATTCTTTAAGAGACTCGCCTCCGCTTCAGAGGTCGAGATCGGCGAGGCGTTCGATATTCCCGGCGCCGTTTCCGTTGTCACTGCGGACGCAACGGTATATCTGCCCCTCGCCGAACTGGTCGATCTCGACGCCGAGCGCAAACGCCTCAATAAGGAGCTGGAGAACGCTCAGAGCAAGCTTGATTTCGTCAATAAAAAGCTCAACAACCCCGGATTCGTCGCGAAGGCTCCGGAAAAAGTCGTCGCCGAACAGCGCGAGCAGGCGGAGGCTCTGACTGAGAAGATCCGGCTTCTGAACGAAAGCATAGCTAAACTGGGTTAACAGTAAACGGTGGTCAGTGGTCAAGGGACAGTTTTCGCGCGGCATCCGCTGATGTCCACCGTTATCTGCCCCGCGCTCTGATCCCTGATCACTGATCACTGAACACTAAATCAAAAACTATGAACACATTCAACGTCACCGAAGACCTCATACAGGTCACCGATTACAAAGTCCTCTCCCGTCTGCCCGATCTGTTCACGTTTGAGAACGGAGAGCGTGTCAATACTCCCGAAGACTGGGAAAAACGCAGGGCGGAGATATACAAAACCGCCGTCGAGCTTCAGTACGGAACGATCCCCCCGGCGCCGGACAGCGTGGAGATCGAGGAGATCTACGAGGGGCACGGCATACGCGGTCAATACAGGATCATATCTCACGTAAACGGAAAGACGGTTTCTTTCCTCCTCAATCTGTTCCGGCCCGCAAACTGCGAAAAACCGCCTGTGGCCGTGGACGGCGACCTCTGTTTCGGTTACGCGTACGACAAGGAATTTATCAACGCCTTCACGGAGAACGGCGTTGCCCTGGCTATATTCAACCGCTGCGAGCTGGCGCACGACGTCGCATCAGAGCGAACCCGTATCGGACAGCTTTACGACGCTTATCCCGATTTCACCTTCGGCGCGATTGGCGCATGGGCGTGGGGCTTCTCCCGCGTCGTGGACGCCCTGGAGCAGATCGGCGACTTCGACATGGAAACCGTCGCGTTCACCGGTCATTCCCGCGGCGGCAAAACGGCGATGCTTGCCGGCGTTCTTGACAAACGCGCGGCTATCGTCTGCCCGAACGAGACCAACTGCGGCGCCTGCGGCTGCTACCGCATACATATGAGCGCGAAGACCGAGGGCGGAGAAATAAGAAGGAGCGAGACGCTCGCCGATATGTCGAAAAACTTCCCGGAGTGGCTGGGCCCGCACATGAAGGATTTCGCCCGGCGCGAGGGCGAACTGCCCTTCGACTGCCATTTCCTGAAAGCTCTCGTCGCTCCGCGAATCTTGATTGTCGCTGAGGCTGCAAGCGATATCTGGACGAATCCCGTAGGCTCATGGCAGACATCCCTTGCCGCAAAACAGGTATGGAGATTTCTCGGCTGCGAGGAAAAGATGCTCTGGTATTTCCGCAGGGGCTATCACTACCATAA
>JAILQN010000089.1 GCA_024699005.1 Clostridia bacterium | reverse complement strand
CCTTGAACGTGAAGCTCGGATTGGGAGCGAATACTTTATCCTTCAGTTCTTTGAGCTTTGACATACAATTCTTCCCTTCTGAAAGAGATTTTTTCGTATATTAAGTATAAATGAAGTCAAAGCATTTGTCAATAAGCTCCGTTTAAATATTCACGATACGTATTTACACTTGAAGAATCAGGCGTTTTAAAGCTCCCGCGCCGCCGATGGCAGCGTGGGGGCTTTTTTTTTCGGAGTTTCGCTTGTTATTTCCCGTCCTGAAAGCTGGTGAACGCGTCGTGCTCCTCCTGAGGCAGGCCGTACTTCTCCTTCGCGTCGGCGATAGCCCTGATCATGAACGCCATATTGCGGGCAAGATTGCGCATGGTCTGCAGGCCCTCCGCGTCCTTCATTACGTCCTCCGGAGTGAATCCGTGCACCTGATTCCAGTAGGTGCTTGAAGCGACCGGCAGGGTACTGAGGGTAAAGTACTTGTTCAGTACGTCGAAACTGGCGGTGTTGCCGCCTCTGCGGCAGGAGACCACGGCGGCGCCGACCTTCATCTGTTTGGACGTATCCCGGGTGCTGTAAAACAGCCTGTCCAGCAGGGAGAGGAGCGCTCCGTTCGGGGAACCGTAATACACCGGGCTGCCGATCACAAGACCGTCCGCCTCCGCCAGCTTCCCCGCGACCTCATTGACAAGGTCGTCGAATACACAGTGTCCGAGCCCCGCGCAGCGGCCGCAGGATACGCAGCCGCGGACGGTCTGCCCGCCGACCTGTATAAGCTCCGTTTCGATACCTTCCCTTTCGAAGATCCCGATCATCTCCGCAAGCGCCGTCGCGGTGCAGCCGTGCGCACGCGGACTTCCGTTGAGTAAAAGTACTTTCGCCATAATAAACCCTCCCGAATATTATATTTCTTCTTTTAAGTGAAGAAAACGGTTGTATCAGGTGACAGGGGGCAGGGACAGTGGATAGTGGATAGTAGTTAGTGGATAGGCAGCAGGCAGGCAAGAGGCAGTGGTCAGGGGTCAGTGAGCAGATATCAGGCTGAAAGGTTTTCGCGCGGTACTTGTATATTTATATCGCACTTTTAATCGCGCGCTGTTCACTGTTCGCTGTTCACTGACACTCTATCCACCATCCACTACGCACTATCCACTATACTTCCACCTGTTACCTGTGTACTGTCGCCGAGAATCTGTCCAGCACCTGCAGCATATCATCCGGCAGTCTGTTCCTGCATTCTGTCTTCAGTTCGTCAGGCACGCCGTAAAACGCCTCCGCGATCCCGCCCGCGATGCAGGTAAGAGTATCGCAGTCGCCGCCCAGAGAGACAGCCGTTCGGATCACGTCCTCGAAATCCGTTCCCTCAAGGAACGCGGTGACCGCCTCGGGGACGGTACGCTGACACAGCTCCGTATGGTAATAACCGGGGCGTATCTCATCGCACGTTCTTGACAGATCGTACCCTTTTTTCTCCGCGTAAGCTCTGATCTCATCTTTGGATGCGCCGGTCCTTGCGAGGAATATGCAGCCCGCCGTTACAACGGCGCCTTTTATGCCTTCCGGATGATCGTGAGTGACCACGGCGGTAAGCTCCGCCATATGCTCCGTTTTCTCAAGGGTATCACAGAACCAGCCGGCGGATGAAACGCGCATCGCGGAACCGTTACCGCAGCTGCCGTAAGGCTCGGGATATTTTTCTCTCAGCCACAGCCGGAAATTGCCTCCGTACCCCGCGTAAGGGTATGCGCGCCCCCACTTCTGCATTGATTTTACGAGTTTTGCTCTTACGGTTATATCATCTCCGGAATCCATAGTATCCAGCAGAGCCTCCGCCACGGCGACCGTCATGACCGAATCGTCGGTGAACTCGCTGTCATCGATAAACAGCGGAAAATCCTTTGTTTTATCGCCCCGGTCGAATTCATAGGGGCTGCCTATCATATCGCCCAATATCGCTCCGTACATTATGTTTTTCCCCCTTTGCGCGAACCGCGCTTTTTGAAATCCTCTTCAATACGCTTTTTCCACCCCGCGCCGATCGGCGCGGCGCATGCGCGCATCTCGCAGACCGCGTCGGCAAGCACCTCGTAATTCAGCGCCGTTCCGGCGTGATCGCTGTGGTAATTGGCAGCCCTGTCCGCGCCGATGCCGAAGCGTCCGGCTGTCTCTATGGCGTCGATATTCGCCCCGAGGAAGATGAACTCCCAGCCGTATTTTTCTTTCTGTTTCTCCACCATCTGTTTTACGCGGTCGTAGGAGTATTCGCGGCTGGCGTTCTCCATCCCGTCGGTGGTGATAACGAAGATGGTTTTTTCGGGACGGTCTTCCTCTCTGGCGTACTTGTGTACGTTGCCGATGTGACGTATCGCTCCGCCAACAGCGTCCAGAAGAGCCGTGCATCCGCGCACATAGTATTCCTTTTCCGTCATCTGCGGCATCCGATCCAGCGGCACGCGATCGTAAAGCACCTCGCTGCGGTCGTCGAAAAGCACCGTTGATACAAGGACCTCGCCTTCGGTATCGCGCTGCTTTTTAAGCATGCTGTTGTAGCCGCCGATGGTATCGCTCTCAAGTCCGCCCATGGAACCGCTTCTGTCCAGGATCATTACCAGTTCTGTTAAATTCTTCTTCATTTTTGTTTCCTCCTTGTGTTTGGTGATGCAAGGATAACACGACTGAAGAAGGTAATGGTCGCCTGCAAAGCGACATCTTCTGCGTATTGCGCGTTGCGTTTTGCGTATTGCGTTCAAAATCATAAATCGCAACACGCAACACACAAAACGCAAAACTTATCAGCACTCACCCCAGCAGAGGCTGATCGAATTTGAACAGCAGCGCGTTGACTTCAAAGGTATCACAGATGCCGTTCTCTATGCAGAAACTGACGATCACGTCTGCTTTGGAACTGCTGGTAAGCGCAAGTCCCGCGGCGGCGAGCAGGTCTTTTGTATCGTCCAGATTCAGCTTCAGCGCTATGGCGAGAGCGATTATCGTTTTCTTTTTCGGGATATAATCCTCGCTGCAGCGGATTTTTGAAAACAGCTTTCTGTCCACGTTCGCGCGTTTGTATACTTCCGGATCGGTCAGACCTCTCTCGTCGATCATCCGCAGCAACCTTTGCTGAAAGCTCTCGCCGAGGTTGTTCACGGCATCTTCCAGGGAGAGTTTTTTCTGATTCGGAGCGCAGAGACCGGGAGCGATCGACGCCGAAAAAAGAACGTCTGCCCCGGCGGAAGTTTCCCTGTCTTCCGTCGGGACGCGGCTCGGAGCCGGGATCGTTTCCGAAGCGTCCGATTGCGGATGAATGCTGCCCGAACGCCGTCTGAGATCACGCAGCCTGCGTCTTCTGTCGGTTTCCGGAACATTGAAGTACGGAGCCGGCGCAGAAGGCGCCATATTATACGAAACTCTGTATTCCGACGCGATCCGATCTTCAACGTAGTTCTCGTCTATATATTCCTCGACCCGCTCCGTAAGACCGGAAGCGATTTTAAAAGCCTCCGGACCGAACACCACGAGAGTCACGTCAAGGTCGGAGTCCTCCAGATGTTCCCGGATAACGGAAAGCGCGATCTCAAGCGCCTTATCTTTCGGGAACCCGTAAACGCCGGTGGCGATCAGCGGAAAAGCAATGCTGCCGCATCCCAATTGATCCGCCAGCAGCAGCGACTTCCTGTAGCAGGAACGCAGGATATCGAACTCCCCGTGCGCGCCGTCGATCCAGGCGGGGCCGACCGTGTGGATTATATATTTCGCCGGCAGCGCGAAAGCGGCTGTGACCGCCGCCTCGCCCGGCGCGATCCTGCCTATCTTATTTCGTTCGGCAAGGAGTTTTTCCGCTCCCGCCGCCGTATAGATCGCCAGATCCGTACCGCTGCCGTAACACGGTTCCGGATTGGCGGTATTTACGATGGCGTCCGCCATTATTTTTGTGATGTCGTTTCTTATGATCCTGAACGGCATGAATCAAAACCTCCGATCGCCGCTGCCGCGGCTGTTCAAAGTTCAAAGTTCCAAGTTCCAAGCGTTTACGCTTTTCAGAAAAGCAGAGCATTCCGGCGTAACGGTCAGAACGTCTTCGGCGCCATGTTTATCCAGAATATCCTTCATCCGGCTTACCGCATCCGGTCCGCAGAGCATAAGCGCTTTTTCATAAGACCGCCGGGCTTCTTCAGTCATCTCTTTATGCCGGAAGATCACGATCCGGGCAACGCAAAGGCGGAATTCGTTATTTATAAAAGATTTCTGAATATCGTCGGTTTCTCTGAACAGATCATAGTATCTTTCAAGCTCTTCGGAATATCCGAAACCGTCGATATGAAGCCGCATCCACAAAAGATCGCCCGCTGTTGCCCGCCTGTAAGCCGCCTGCTCGTCACTCAGAGCATTATACGCTTTTGAATACGCCTCATAAGCGGACTGATATCGTCCGCAGCGTTCACAGATCATCCCCTCGGTATAATATACGCGGTAAGCGGCAAACCAGCTGTCGGGGGGATATTTTTCAAGTCCCCACTTTATCAGACTCAGCGCATCCTCTGATCTGTTCAAAGGAAACCGAAGGGCGGTTATACAGCAATGCTCAAGACGCATGTCATTACCGCGCACCCTTTTCAACAACTTTTCATACCCGGCGAGGTTCTCCGTAGTCAGCCCGTTTTTTATCAGTTCATTCTCGAATTCTTCAATTACAGTCATACGTTTTCACCATCTGGCTGCAGACGGTCTGCTCTTCCACGGAACAGAACGACCGCTGCGGCGATAAGGAAAGGCAAAGCGGCGACTGCGCCCACCGGAACGGGACCGAGCAGCCGCGCCGAACCGGTGTCGGTCAGGCATACGGTCAGGGGCAGGGTCCCGGCGGCGTTTATCGCACCGTGAAAAAGAGCCGGGATCCAGATGCTGCCGCTCTTTTCATACAGATGATCGTGCAGTATCCCCCATCCGACCGTGATGACGCAGAACAGCAGCATACCGGTAACCGGAAAGCCGAAATATCCGGCTGAGTTGCCCGCTGCCGCGCCGTATTCATATCCTATAAGCCAGATGAGCGGCCAGTGCCACGCGCCCCATATAACGCCGCCCAGAAGCCTGCCGTTTATCACGCCGAATCTCGATTTGAGCTGCGGAAATAAAAATCCCCGCCAGCCGATCTCTTCCCCGAGCGCTAAAAAGGTGTTCAGAACCGGCGCGTAAGTCACGCAGCCGACCACGCCGATCAGACTGTAAACGGGATAGGATATACCCTGCGCCTCCATCTGCTTCAGAGCTTCCGCGCCTGCGCTTGCGGCTAAGTAACTCCCGCTCAGATCAAAATGAGAAGGAAAGATGAGAAAATACAGTCCCGCCCCGACCGCGGTCAGGATAAGAGGCGAGAACCACGCGATAAGAATCGTTTTTACGTTCTTTTTCAGCATGGGCTTCCAGCCCATATCTTTAAGCCCAGCGCCGGAAAGCAGCACGCCCAGAGTCGGCACGAACATCATGACCGCGACCACCGCCTGGCCGATCGTTCTGCGGCCGCTGTTATACAGTATTCCCGCTCCGATCTGGACTGCATACGCGATAACGAACGTCCATACAAGATATTTGACGACCTGTTTCTTATCGAATTCCGTTTCACGCATTCTTATCTGCCTTTTTATGCTTTCTCTGATAACGGCAGAACTCCCTGCCTTCTTCGATCATAGTATTGACGCTGTCCGCGCCCTTGTGATGGTAAGGATTTATTTTCAGGATGACCGTCATCCCCACCGCGCCGATCACGTTTGCAAGAGTATCCTCCATGGTGTCCATCAGGGCGTATCTCGCGTCGTCGAGCGCAGGGATCACGTTGGGCATGGAGCAGCCGTACTTCTCCATAGCCTGCTTAGCCAGTTCCATGGACCAGTGCTGGGAATCGCCGCCCGCGATCTGATCGAAGGTAAACTCAAAGATCTCCCAGCCCGTGCCGAATATGAAAGAGATGCCGCAGGAACACAGAAGGATCATGGCGACCGGGGCGATCTTCCTGTCTCTCTTCTGGATGGCGGTGACGATCTCATAACCGATGAAGCACGCCTCTGCGCCTCCTAAAACGTGCAGTATCATATCGTACGCCGGTATACTGTAATAGAAGTTCATGTAGGCGCCGCCGAACGAACCCAGGAAGAAGCCCAGAAGCGTGATATTCTGCACGTATGTCGGAACGTAGTAGAAAAAACTCGACTTTTTTTTCGTCAGCATGATCTCCCAGGCGAACATACCCACGAGGTTCGCGCCGGTCTGCAGGACCTGGGTGATATCATGCCTGAAAAACGCGCTGTAGATCATGGCCCAGACCATCAGCAGCCGCAGGATCCACCAATAGATCCTTTCTCCGAGGTATGACAATTCGTGATGTTTTTTAACGTATTCTTTCATTTTAATTCTCTCTTATATATCTTGAATTTCTTGATGCGCCGATCTTTTTTATCTGACCGTCCTTCACCATTCGGGCAAGGACCGCCTCAACTGTCGTAGGGCTTATATCCGGATGTATCGCGCATATCTCCGCTTTCGATATCGGCACGAGACTGCCGAGGACCGTAGCCTCGATCCG
>JAILQN010000009.1 GCA_024699005.1 Clostridia bacterium | reverse complement strand
TTTGTCGCCTTTTGCTTTCACAGTCACCGTGTATGTGCCGGGCGTCTTGCTTTCACCGGACCACGTTAGGGTGTAGGAAGTCCCTTCCGTCAGCGTGAGACCCTTGGAATTCTTTACAGTGACCGTCGGTTTCTGGACATCGCCGTTATAGACCTTGCTTGTCCACGAGAGCGTCACGCGCGAAGCGTCAATCGGCTGCTTGGTTATGGTATAAGTCTTTGGTACCGAGCCGGAGTATTTGTCGCCTTTTGCTTTCACAGTCACCGTGTATGTGCCGGGCGTCTTGCTTTCACCGGACCACGTTAGGGTGTAGGAAGTCCCTTCCGTCAGCGTGAGACCCTTGGAATTCTTTACAGTGACCGTCGGTTTCTGGACCTCGCCGTTATAGACCTTGCTTGTCCACGAGAGCGTCACGCGCGAGGCGTCAAGCGGCTGTTTGCCGATGGTATACGTCATCGGTACCGAGCCGGAATATTTGTCCCCTTTTGCGTTCACGGTCACGGTGTACGTGCCGGGCAGCTTGCTGTCACCGGACCATGTGAGCGTATATGAGGTCCCCTCCGTCAGCGTAAGACCCGCCGCGTTCTTTACTGTGACCGTCGGCTTCTGTTCGGCGCTGTTATACGGTTTGCTTGTCCAGGAGAGCGTTATACGCGATGCGCTGAGCGCCTGTTTGCTTACGGTATACGTCATCGGTACCGAACCGGAGAAATTGCCATTGCCCTTCACCGTCACGGTGTAAGTCCCGGGCAGCTTGCTGTCACCGGACCATGTGAGCGTATATGAGGTCCCCTCAGTCAGCGTAACACCCGCCGCGTTCTTTACCGTGACCGCCGGCTTCAGGACCTCGCCGTTATACTCATTGTCTGTCCAGGAGAGCGTAATACGCGATGCGCTGAGCGCCTGTTTGCGGATAACGAGATCCGCGCTCAGCGTTCCGCGGTAAAAGCCCTTCCCGGCGGCGGTGTAGGTGTACGTGCCGGCGTTCTTTCTGCCCCCGGGCACGGTGAGAATGTAATCCGTTCCCTGCTTCAGCGTCTGCCCGCGGGTGTCTTTCACAGTGACCGAGGGGCTGCGCACGCTGCCGTTATACGTGACTGTCGCGGCGGAGAGAGAAACGGAACCGAGCACTCCATACTCGTTGAACGTGAATCTGTGATATTTTGCTTCGTTCGTGTCGCTCACGCGAAGCCGGATGTCGGAATTCATTACAAACGGGCCGTCCGCGGCGCGGATATAATAAGCGCCGTCCGGATCCCGGAATATCCGCCATTCCTGCTCCGCGCCGGCGTCCGCCGCCGCGAGCTCGACCGAGGATTCGTCTGTAAGGGTCCAGTACTCGCCGAACTGCCCGCTGCGGATCATGATATTCCCGTTCGTCTGCGGCTCCAGGAACCAGAGCTGATCGTCTGCGCCGGTATACGGCTCAAAGCGCATCGGCTCGTAATTATATCCTGCGTCGTTTGTCAGTGCGGCGTCTTTTTCGTTCGCAAGGATCTCGGCGCAGCTGACCGCCGATATGCCCGCGTCGGTCAGAAGCAGCCACTGTTCCGCATCACCGCCGTGCATCTCAAAAACCTCGACGTTCGTGCCGGTGGTCGTGTCGCAGAATAAGAGATCCAGTACCGTCACGGCGCATGCCGGCCGGAGAAACACATATCCGTGCCGTTCGTAAGCTTCGTAATCGTTATAATAATCCTCATATATGAACCATTGCTGGTTGGATGCGCCGGTATAAGCGGCGAGAATGACGTCGGAATTCAATGCGCCGCCGTTCTCAACGGTCCAGAAGCGATTGCCGCTACTGTCCGAAATGGTATACGCGCCGTTTTCAAGCTTTACGAAGCGCCATGCGTCCGTATCCGTGTAATCGCCCTGAATCAGACTGTCGGACCCGGTAAGAGGTTTGCCGACAACGGCGTTCACTACCTGCCACTCCGAGGAGGCGTCTGACCCGAGATCGACGTACCGCAGCACGCTCCACTGCTCCTGATAGCCGCCGTGCAGCTCCCAGACTCCGATCGTGGTGCCGGACGTCATATCGCCGTTCGTAAGGTCGAGCACGCCGCCCGCTCCTGCAGGCTGCAGATAATACTTTGCGCGACCGTATCCCGGCTGGCGGAATATATACCAGAGCTGATCAGCCGAACCGTTTGCAGCGGCAAGTCCCGTGTTCCTCCAGGGCGACTCGGCATCTTCGGCGGGCTCCGCCGTCATCACAAGGCCTTTTGCCTCGTTCGTAATTTTGTAAGCGCCGTTTTGCTGCCGCACAAAGCGCCAGCGCTGTGCCGCGCCTCCGTCAAAATCGGCTATCTCCACGTTCGAGCCGAGTGCGGACGCGGCTTTATTCAGGTCGTACGAAAAACGCAGCTCCCCGAGGAAATCGTCGCCCAGGTCCTCTATCACGCGCAGCTGCCACCAGCCCTCGCTGCCGCTCAGCGACGGAGTGTCGTAATCCTGGGAGCAGAACACGGAATCCGGCGACAGTGTCGAGTATATCGCGTACCAATATGAATCGTGATCGGAGCAATGCAGCCAGAACGACTGCGCGGGACTGCCGTCCGGCTCGGCGAGCGTCAGACCTAATCCCCGATAGTTGTCGGCGACCGTGTTCAGTACAGTCAACGCGAGTCCGTCAGCCGCGCTGAGTATCCGGTAAGAGCCGTCTGAAAGCCTTTCGAAGCGCCAGCGCGTGAGAGCCTCGCCGTCATAGGGCAGAGCCGAGAACGCGCCGTCATTGTTCGTCAGCGCCGTGAAGTAATCCCCCCACTGATCCCCGATGAACGCTTCGAAGCTCGCTCCGGAATCCGTGAACGAACAGGTTTTCGTTTCTCCGCAGACGGAACACGTATATACGATCTCTCCGTCATTTCCGTCCGAGCCGGGCGTCGCCGAGGCTGCGGACCACCTGTGAGATACAAGGTTGACCCAGATTTTGGTATCGTCTGTCACTGTGAGCGTCTTGGTGATCGCTCCGGATGCGCGCAGCGCAAGGCATGGGTCGGTCAATCTGATATCGTTTACGGTAACAGTCGCGCCCAGGGGAAGCATGGCGTTGAAATCATGCACGTCGTCCGCGATCTTAGTGCCGTTTGCAAGGACGTCGAAGGTACATTCATCAATTCCGTCCCACCATTCGTGCGTTTCGTCAGTCATGACGTTCACGTCAACTTTATCCACCAGCGGCGGAAGAGACAGATCGATCTCCCTGTCCGTCCAGTCCTCAGTATAGGATAAACTGTATGACGTTGTGTACCCGTCCGTTCCGTTGTCGGCGGGTGTCCGGACATCTCTGATCTCCCAGCTTCCGAGATATGGGACGTAGAAGTCCGTATGACCCCACACGTTTTCCTTCTCCAGGACACCGTTGATATATACGTTGTAAATGTAATAGTCGCCGGTGCCGTTGTCAGGCCCATTCAGATTTGCCACGGGCTGCACCTGTATATACGACGGCGCGTATACGGGGATCTCGATCTGATTGTCGTTTTCATAAACAGTTTTTGATATAGTGAGCTGCGGCTCAACGTACAGAGAGTTCTCCGCATGGATGGAAGTGATCCTGACCGTCGTGCCTTCCGGTACATCGTCACTCCAATAGGTGACGTCGGTCGCGACCGTTTCGTTCCCGATCACCACGCTGAAAGTTACGTCGTTGTGACCGTAGGAGTATTCTTCTTCGCTTCCGTCGGGGTACATAAGATTGATGATAGTTTCAGACCGCACCATCTCGGGCTCCGGATCGGAGTCTCCGCCCTCCGCGCAGGCAAAGAATGCGCAGACGGCGACCAGAAACAGAACGCAGGCAAGCGTGCCGGTCATTTTCAGAATACGTTTCAGAGACTTCATGAATAAACACCTCCATATTGTTGTGTCCATTATAACAAACCCGGATGAAAAAAACAACCAAAAAAAGTGGGATTTATTGTAATCCTTCGGGTCGTTTTTATAAAATATCCGCCGGCTGTGCCAAAACGATTTTCGTGACCGGCGCTGCGCTCCTGACAATTTCCCCCCAAAAAACCTATGCTTTGACCGCAGACCGAAAAACAAGGAGACAAGACATGATCACTTGTATAAACTGCAAAGCGGTGGAAGGGTCACCGGTCAAAGCAAAGCAAAACAAGCGCCTGCGCCGGCGGAGTGGTCAGGGGTCAGGAATCAGTGGTCAGGGGTCAGTGGATATTATTCATTACGGGTGCGAACCGTTCCTCTGATTTACCCCGGATCCGATAAATAATCCACAGACCGGCAAAGTCTGTGGATTATATTGTTTTACATTGCAAAACTGTTCATTGCAATTACCGGCGGGGCGATCAGTGGGACGGTTCTGTGATCGACAGCCCATGACGCGTTTTTTACGTCCCCTGCGGAACAACATATATCTTACAAAACGCAGTACAGACCAAACGCATATCGTTCATCCCACAGCTTCCCGTTAAGAGCGATTTTTTATTTCCGTACAGGATATTTTTCCTGCTCCACAAGCTGTCTTCCCTGATCGGAGCAGATCCAGTTATAAAGCACGCGTTCCGGAGAGCCCTCTTCGGCGGAGGAGCGGATCACCGCGTAAAAATCATTTGTGAGCGGATACTCGCCGCTGCCTATGGTCTCGTTGGAGGGAGTCACGCCGTCCACGTCCAGTATCTTGCTGGTAGAGAGCTTGTCGGTCTCCATGTTGGTAAGGTAATAATATACGGTGTAACCGAGCGCGTCTTTGCTGTTGTCGTAATCTGCGACCGCCTCAAGCAGACCGATCATGGAGCCGATGATCTGGTTTTCGGGCGGAGTCATAAGCTCGTCCCCCAGATCAACAAGTTTATCGAACAGTGTCTGGGAGCCGCTGTCGGAATTCCTCTGATAGGGAATGATGTCGCTGTCTTCACCGCCGACGTCGCTCCATTTTGTAAGATTCCCGCGGTAAATATCCTTGATCTGATCAAGCGTCAGAGAGTCCACGGGATTTTCAAGCGAGCAAATGAAAACAAGAGCGTCCACGCCGATCGGCGTCATCTCCAGATCAACTCCGGTATTCTCGATATATTCCTTTGCCTCTTCACTCGGCTCATAGGCGAGAAGGATATCAAATTCACCGTCGCAGAGCGCTTTGTAGTTGTCCGTGGTGGAACCGGCAAATACTATCATGCTGTCCGCCTCGTCGCGGGTGATCCCGAGTACCGAAGCCGTGACGGCTTCGCCCAGCGGCAGGTTCGCGAGCGATCCGCCCATACGTGGGTAATTCTCTTTCGTAAAAACAAATGAACCGTCTGCCGCGACCGGCGTTCCCTCTCCGGTTTCAGACGCTCCGGTCGATTCCGGGGCTGTCGTTTGTTGTCCGCAGCCGCAGGCAAAGATCAGCGCGACGATACAAAACAGCGCGATTATTTTTTTCATATCTTACGTCCTTTCCCGCCCGTCAGGCGTAATATTGATTCAAAAAAGCCGTGATAAGATTCATTCTTCCGTCATATACGTAAGTCATACCGTTTTCGGCAATGGAAATATACGTTTCTTCATCCGTTTCAGCGACGATCATGTCGGTGGCAGTCCGGTGCTTCGTCTCGCCTGTTATCCTGTCGATCAGCCAATATCTTGTGCTGTCCGGAAAATCATGATAAGGATCATCTTCGGCGTAAGAATAAGAGTAGCCTGTCAGCACGTTCTCGTTTATAAAGCTGTAATAGCCGCGTTCCCTGTCAGGCGCGGGATAATCGTATTCCGAAAGCGAACCGTCCGCGCCTCCGTAAAGATACAGCTTGCCTTCAGGATCATAAAAAACCGCGTAACCGTTTCTGGTGTAGGCGTTGTCTTCGATCTCAAACGGCATTGTCGCCCTGAGGTCACCGGACAGATCATATATTTCGGTTCTGCCCGGATACACCGACGCCGCGCAGGCAAACTCCGAATCTCCCCATGAATTGCTGACGTATACCAGACGTTCGCCGCTTATCCGGTTCAGCAGGTTCATATCCGTATCCAATACCAGAATGTCGGTGATTTCGCCCCAGCCGTAGCCGACGAGCAGCACAAGGCAGAATTCGTCATTCACTTCCGACGAGTACATTGATACTATTGATCCGTATTCCGATCCGTAAACCGCGGTTATCCTTTCGTTTTGTAATTTTGTCACGATACTGCCGCTGTCTCCGGCGACAAACAGAGATTTGCTGCTCTCATCATACTCATAATCGGGCCACGGGCTTGCAAAGCTGTCGATCACTTCTCCGTTTTTATCATAAACGCCGTCCTGTTTTAAGATCATCCCGTCGAATACTCCGATACTGCCATCCGATTCTTCGGGTTCTGTTTTAATAAGCTCTCCGTTTTCAAAATACAGGATCTGTGAATCGTTACATACCGTAAAGCTGTTCCGGTCTCCCTCATCGATCCAGCCATACGTTATTCCGTATCCGGAGAGATCCGCGACAAACTCCAGATCAAAATCGTAAACCAGGAACGTATCGTTTACGAAACCGCCGTCGGCAGCCGGCACACGGCATTGGATCAGAACGTCCGTGTCGTATGCGGAAGGCGATGCGCCGTCTGCCAAAGACACGCGTTTGCCGCCGTCTTTGCTGATCATTTCGGTAACGCGTCTGTCGTACGCTTTGTTCAGATCCTCTCCACCGAGCACTAGGTTTTTCAGCCCGGCTGCGTAAATGAAATCGTCTTTTCCGCGCACAACTTCGATATAACTGTAGATCGCGTCGGTGATCAGCCTGCCGTCGGCGGTCATAAAGCCGCAGGATTTCACCTTGCCGTTCGAAGTAACGCAGTACGGCACTATAAGACCGTAATCATCGGATTCCCGGAATTCCTTCAGCGGCTCGTCGTAAAAACAAGCCGGAGCTTTGTTCCGGTAACTGCCTATATCGGGCAGTTCCTGCAGCCGGAATTCTGCGGCTTTTGCAGCTGAGGTGCTCTGCGCGTCTCCGGATAAAGCGTTTTTCGTTGACTGCGGCTCCGGAGACAGAGACGATTCCGAACAGGAGGAAAAGCAAAGCGCTAAAAACAGCGCCAGGCACAGGGATGTAAGTCGTTTCACGGGCATCGTCTCCTTTTTTATTATCCGTATCTGCTATCATTATATGGAACGAAACGGAACATGTCAAGAACATATGAATTAATGCAGCACCTGAATAAATAAAGTCACCCGAAAAGCTTCAGCAGCCTTTACGGGTGACTTTTTAAAACCGGTCAAGTCCTGAAATATTTTTAATACTGATCCGATACCTCTGTTTTCGCGTCGTTTATGATCCCTCCGCCGGCTTTGCCTGTCAGAACCACCATGGTCCCGATCGCCGGGATATCTGCGTCAACCGAGACAAAATCCTGGACCCAGGCACCGTCGTAATACGGATGCTGTATCTGCGTCGCGCCTGCGACTCTGCCGTACATCGCGACGCTCTGTCCCTCGAAAAATTCCGATTTATACGCAAGGTTCTGCTGCTCCACTCTCTCAAGAGTCGCGCTCATGGTTGTCATATCCACGTCGCAGTCATAGGGGCTTTCATACGCTTTTTCGACCGTGATCGCAGGATCTGTTATCCAGTAGCCGTCAAGCGCGTCATCGGATTTGGTGAACGTGCCGGTGACCGTCACGCGTGAACCGCGGGGAGGAAGCTCCGGAACAGTGTCGAATTTTATCTCCCACTGCCAGTCGCAGCAGCGGGTGGAGTCGTAATAACCCCAGACGTAATAACGGTTGCTGTTTTTCCAGGCGTCGAAAATATATGTGAACACGCCGGTTTTTGTGACGGTCTTGTCTTCGTACATCGATCCCATATCGTTGAAGAATATGTTCTCATAGAGCAGATATTCCATATCGCTCATCACTATGGGCATTTTTACGTTGTCTATCGATACGGCGTTGGCGTTCACGACGCCCTGTGAAGTGGGAGGGACCGTCAGCCCGTCGACCCGGGCTGCGGCGTCAGCGGAATCCGCATTTTTTGTAACGGACCCGGGATCTTCCTTCCCGCCGCAGGCGGCAAGCGAAAGCAGAAGGACAACGGACAGGATCAATATAACGGTTCTTTTCATATTATATCAGGCTCCTTTTCTCTGAGCGATTTTTCCCACGATAAAAAACAGTATAAACCCCGCGACGTCGGCAGCCACGATGGTGGAGCCCACCGGCGTGCCGGATACGACCGCCGCCAGGAGCCCGGCGAGCGAGCAGACGACCGAGAAAACAGCCGAACATATCGTGACGGAACGGAAGCTTCTGAACACCCGCATGGCGGACAGCGCCGGGAATATGACAAGCGCGGATATGAGCAGCGAGCCCACAAGGTTCATCGCCAGCACGATTATAACGGCGATTATTACGGCGATAAGCAGATTATAGAGCGACACCCGCACACCGTTCGAACGGGCGAAATCCTCGTCAAACGTGACGGCGAATATCCTGTTGTAAAGGAAAATGAAAATAAGCGTCACCAGCACGGACAGCACGACGCACAGTATCACGTCGGTTTTTGAAAGCGTGAGAATGGATGTCGAGCCGAACAGTGTAGTGCAAACGTCGCCGGAAACGTTCGCAGAACCGGAGAAACGGTTCATGACAAGGTAACCGAAGGCGAGCGCGCCGACAGAGATCATTGCGACTGCGGCGTCACCCTGTATTTTCCGTTTTTTTCCGCCGGCAAGCAGTATCACGGCGCAAAGGACAGTCACCGGCAGGATCACGATCATATCGTTCGTCAGCTTCATGACGGTCGCGACTGCCATCGCGCCGAAAGCCACGTGCGAAAGCCCGTCGCCGATGAACGAATACCGTTTCAGGACCAGGGTAACGCCTAAAAGCGATGAGCAGAGCGAGATAAGCACGCCGGCTATCAGCGCGTTCTGCACAAACGGGAAAGAAAGATACGAGAGTTTTGAAAGCAATTCAGTCATTCCGGACACCCCCGCTTGTAAAGATATTGTCGCGCGAGGCAAATTCCTTCACGGTGCCGAAGAAGACTTCCGCCCCGATGCTCAGGACCTTGTTCGCGTAGCGTATCGCGTTGACGTCGTGCGAGATCATTATGATCGACACCCCCTGCGCGTTAAGCCCGGATATCAGTTCGTAAAGCTCGTTCGTAACGGCGGGATCCAGCCCGGCGACGGGCTCGTCCAGCAGAAGGAGCTTCCTTGTGGCGCACAGGGCGCGGGCAAGCAGGACCCGCTGCTGCTGACCGCCGGATAATTCGCGGTAACAGCGTTTTTTAAGGTGGGTTATACCCATCCTTTCCAGGTTTTCCTCCGCAGTCCGCTTCGCCTCCTTTGTATAGAAAGGCTTTGCGCCGAGCGAAGACAGCGTGCCGGAGAGGACTATCTCCCACACGGTGGCGGGAAAGTCCTTTTGCACCTGCGTCTGCTGCGGCAGATAGCCGATCTCATTTTTACCGAGATGCTCTCCGAAAATGATTTCGCCGGAAAGGGGCTGCTCGAGCCCCAGTACGGTCTTCATAAGAGTGCTTTTGCCTGAGCCGTTTTCGCCCACGACGCAGAGATAATCCCCCGACTCCACACTGAAGGTGATCCCCGACGCTACCGCGCGGGAATCGTAACCGAGGGTAAGATCAGTGCAACTGATAAGACTCATTGCATACTCCTTTTCATTCAAGCGCCGTTTTGAACGCCTCGAAATTATCCTTCATTATATCCGCATAATCCGCGCCGGACTGTACGTCCGAAAGAGTCACGGACTGCATGGAATCGACGGTAAGTACCGTTATATCGTCCGCCGCCGCATTTTGCACGATGGTTTCGGCGATACCGTTATTTGAGCCGTCTATCGAGAAGATATACTTCAACCCCAGTTCGTCGACCTTACCGGCGAGGAAAGAGACCGTCTCGAAGCTCGCTTCGCTCTCCGCCGAGCAGCCTGCAAATGCCGCGTAATAATCGATGCCGTAGTCGTCCACGAAATAACGGAACGGGAAGCGGTCGCCGAAAAGCACCGTACCGCTGCCGCGGTTCCCGCGCATAAAACCGGCAAAATCCACGTCAAGAGCTGCAAGCTTCGCCTTATACTCCGCTTCTGCGATGTCAATTGATATGAACCATATCGTTCAAAAAAAGAAAAGGGCTTGGTATGGGTTGCGAATAGTGGGCATCCGAGCCGGAGCCCGTAGGGCGGAGGAGAGGATGCCCACTATTCGAGGCGACTCCCGCCTTAC
>JAILQN010000007.1 GCA_024699005.1 Clostridia bacterium | reverse complement strand
ACGTGGTTTTCCGGGAGGAAAAACCGCAGTACTGCACCGGCGGGGGCTGTATCCTTATAGACGATCTGGAGCGGAATATAAGAGACTGGCGGGCGATCGGCGGCACCGGGATCGTTCATATCAGTCCGGAGGAGACCATGAAGCAGCTTCGGGAGATCGGAGTGCTTTCGTGAAAACGTCGCTTTTAAAGCGACCTTTATACCCGGGGAAAACGGTATAATCATCAGAAACACAAGGGGGCTTACGAATGACAGTATCTGAAGCTCATAAAATCTGCCGCGATTATTTTAACATCACCAACCCTTCCGAAGAGGATTCTTTTGTCTATACGGAAGCGCTGAAGTATCTGATAGAAGAAACAAAGGATCCCCGCTGTATGGTGGAGCTGGGCGGGTATTACTATGAGCTCCGTGAGTTCGGTCTGGCGCTGAAGTATTATGAGCTGGCTGCGGAATACGATAATCTCAACGCCATAATCGGTTTGGGGTACATATGGTATTACGGGCGTACCGGCGAAAAGAATTACGAAAAAGCCTTTTATTACTATAACAAAGCGCGCAGGATGGGGGACGTTGTCGCTGCGTATAAAGTGGCGGATATGTATAAAAACGGATACTGGGTCGAAAAGGATTACGAAAAGTACAAATCCATTATAGAGGAACTGTATCCGAAGGTGAAAAACGCCCGCAGACTGGGCGAACCTCTGCCGGAGGTTTTTACGCGGCTGGCAAAGATCCGCTCGGAAGAGGGAAACGTTGAAGAAGCTCTGCGGCTGTACGATCACGCCCGGTTTTTCCTTGCTCAGCGTATACGCGCCAATCCGTTCTTCGGCAACCTTACCATAATGAAGTGGCTGATCCGGGATATATACGCGCTGCGTCCGTTCGATCCCGGAAATATCAGGCTGTACGATCTGTATTATCTGCTTTTATCGCCGGTCAAGGTCGCGTTCCGGTTTGAGGAGGACGAACACGAAGCCGAAGCCGCCGAGGAGGACGGAAACGTCGTTATCCGTTTTGACGATCACTGGTACCGGACGGTCGACGATTTTTTTCAGAATGCGGAGCTGGACGGCGAACTGATGACAGCCAGATACGAAGAGCTGTATGATTTTGAGGTGCGATAATGGATCTTATAAGCAGTTCCGACTCAAAATACGGGGAATATGAAAACCTGCTTCTGGAGCGCGATCAGCTCGAAAAGGAAGCGGGGCAGATATGGACGGTATATCTTCAGTTATTCGGAAAGCTCATTTCCGACAATTATGAGGAAAAACTGGAGTGCGTCAAGTGCAAAAAGACAATCGCCTATTATCAGAACGCGCTGAATCACGGCGGAACGGTGGACGCCGCCGCCATGAAGGAATATCTGGACCGGGAGATGGCGGAGTATTACGCGAACCTCAGACAGATGCTCAAAGAGAATGAAGCGGCGGACAACGCCGGCACGTCCAGGCCCTATGAGGTCAAGAGATCGAAAGTCCTTTACCGGCGTCTTGCGAAACTCGTTCATCCCGATATCAATCCGGAGACCGACCGTTCCGGAACACTGCGCGAATCATGGAATCGTATCCTGATCGCCTATCACGCAAATAACGTAAAAGAGCTGTCGGAGCTGGAAGTGCTGGTCAGGAAGACCATCAGGGACCTCGGCGCCGGCGACGTCAGAGCGGATATTCCCGATATCGGGGAGAAGATCGGCGCGCTGAAGGAAGAGATCGCGGAAATAATGAATGCTGAGCCGTATACTCTTCGCGGACTTGTGGACGACGAAGAAGCGGCGCGGATAAAAAAACAGGAGCTTGAAGAAGAGCTGGAAACCTACAGGAAATACCATGAGGAGCTCAAAGCGGTCATCCTGAACATGCTGCAGGGGGGAGGATTGAAGATCTATGTCGGATGAGCTTATCGAATCGAAAACCGGGGGACTGGTGTCGGCTATAAATCAGCAGGGGCTGGGGGAGATGCTAAAGCCTCTTATCCGCGAGATTCATCTGTTTGATTCCTACGTGGCGGGCACCACGCACCTTAAAGACGAGTCGGTGCTGGAAGAAATAAAAACCGGAGACAAGCTGACCTTGCAGCGGGAGGACAACAAGTTTGACAGCAACGCGATCCTGCTTTTCACCGAAGGCGGAAAAAAACTCGGCTACGTTCCGGAAAAGGACAATATCATCTTCGCAAGACTGATGGACGCCGGCAAGCTTCTCGCTGCCAAAATAAAGAGTATAGATAAAAAGGGCTCTTTCAGTCAGATCGGGATAGGTATCTATCTGGTGGATTTCTGAGTATGAGATTATTCGTTGCTGTAAAATTAAACAAAGAAGCGAAGCGGCATAATTCTGACGTGCAGGAGGATTTTCTCCGGCAGCGCGTGCTGGGGAATTATACTCCTCCGGAGAAAATGCATATCACTCTGGCTTTTATCGGAGAATACCGGAATCCTGACAGCGTTCTTGATGCGCTGGAAACGGTAATGTTCCGGCCTTTTTCCGTTACGACGGTCAAAGTCGGCTGCTTCGGCGATCTGTGGTGGACCGGTTTTGAGTACAGCCGGGAGCTTGACGAGCTCGCGGGGCGGGTACGCCGCGCTCTGGCGGAGAGCGATATCCCTTATGACGGAAAGAAGTTCAGACCGCACGTGACAATCCTCAGAAACGCCGTTTACCCGCGGGAAGGTTTCTCTAATATATACGTGGAACCATTCACGGTCCCTGTCGACGGTTTTTTCCTTATGCGGTCCGACCGGGGAAAGACGGGAATGATATATACGGAGTTGGGATATATTCCGGCGCGGAAATAATACGGCAATAATAAAAAGATATTAGGAGAATTTGTATGGAAGTTGAAAAGTATATACCAAACTCAATATCTGTAAGTGCGATTCTTGGATTGATTGCGGGCGGTGATATTGCAATCCCCGAAATTCAAAGACCGTTTGTATGGAAGAAAACGCAGGTCAGAGATCTGTTAGATTCGCTTTATAAGGGGTATCCCACTGGATATCTTATTATTTGGAAAAATCCTGATGTGCGTCTGAAGGATGGGAAAATGTCTGCTGGCAAAAAGATTCTTATCGATGGTCAACAACGTGTTACCGCGTTAATGACAGCTATTGCAGGTATTCCTGTGACATTAAGCAATTATAAAAAAGATCGCATAAAGATAGCTTTTGATCCTTTTCAAGCTTTTTCAGAAGACCAGGATGCAGAAATATTTGCTGTTCAAGATTCAAGTCATTTGAAAAGTAAGCGGTGGATACCGGATGTTGCAGAAGTTTTTAAGTCTGATTTTTCAGTATATTCATTCATTACGAATTATTGTAATGATAACCCCGATATGAAACCAGAAACACTGGATAAAATCATTACACGGCTTCGAGGAATCGGCAATCGAATGATTGGTGTTATCGACTTGTCTGAAAAGCTAAATATAGATATCGTTACGGATATCTTTATTCGTATCAATTCTAAAGGAACGGCGTTAAGTCAAGGCGACTTCGTCATGTCAAAGATTGCTGCCGATGAAAATTACGGCGGTAATAATCTTCGTAAAGCTATTGACTATTTTGCACATTTGTCAAAGGTGCCTTCGTTCTATGAACGAATAAAAGAAGATGATAAGGCTTTTGCTAATACGGATTATTTTAAAAAAATAGAGTGGCTCAAAGATGAAATAGAAGACGTATATGACCCAGATTATGATGATGTGATTCGTGTTGCATTTATGCACAAGTATCCGCGTGCTAAATTGTCTGATTTGGTTAGCTTATTGTCTGGGAGAGATTTTGAGACCAGAGAATACAAAGAAGAAATAATAGCAGATACATATACAAAACTGAAAGATGGAGTTATGGATGTTTTCAGTGAGTATAATTTCAAGCAGTTTATGATAGCGATTCGAAGCGCCGGCTTTATTTCAAAGAAATTAGTTAATTCCCAAATGGCATTAGATTTTGCGTACACTCTTTATCTCATTTTGATACAGAGCCATGAGGTGTCGACCGGAGAAGTAAAACGTTTGGTGCAGAAATGGTATGTGCTATCTGTATTAACAGGCCGTTATAGCAGTTCTCCTGAATCGGGTTTCGCAAGAGATATTCGTTTGATCAATGAGCAAGGTGTCGTTAAGACTTTACACGATATCGAATTGGCAACTCTGTCGGAGACATTCTGGAATATTGCAGTAGTACAGAATTTGATGATTACTTCAACAAACAATCCTACATATTTGATTTATCTTGCCGCACAGGTTATGATGAATGATATTTCTCTTTTGTCAAACAATGTTCTTGTAAGGGAATTGATTGAGGGTGGGGATGTCCATCATATTTTTCCAAAGGAATATCTTAAAGCAAACGGATATGAAAAATCGCAGTATAACCAAGAGGGCAATTACGCATTTCTTGATACGCAGGTGAATAAATCCATTGGGAAAAAAGCTCCGAATGAATACTTCTCAGAAGCACGTGAACAATGTGAAACTGGAATTATTACAATAGGATCAATAACGGATTTTAATCAGTTGATGGAAAACTTAAGAGTAAACTGTGTGCCGGAAGATGTATTTGATATGGACTATACTCGATATGCGGACTTTTTGGAAAAGCGACGTATAATGATGGCACAAAAGATTCAGAAGTATTATGAATCGCTTTAATGGTTTTTATTATGGGATTTAAGATTATGAAATTATATAATGGACGTCCTGAGAACACGGCGGATCGCCTGCCGAGAGAGGTGCGCACCTACGATTTTCTGGATTCTCTGGGAATAGAGTATTTGCGCGTGGATCACGAGCGGGCTGATACTATGGAAGCCTGCAACGCCGTGGACGGGGTCCTCGGAGTGGTGATCTGCAAGAATCTGTTCCTGTGCAACCGGCAGAAGACGGCGTTTTATCTGCTCTGTATGCCGGGGGGAAAGAAGTTCAAGACAAAGGAACTATCGACGCAGATCAATTCTTCGAGACTTTCTTTCGCGGATGCGGAGGATATGCTTAAGTATCTTGATATCGAGCCGGGCTCCGTCAGTATAATGGGGCTTATGAACGACAGAAACAATGCGGTACGGCTGCTTATAGACGAGGACCTGCTTGAGGATGAATATCTCGGCTGCCATCCCTGCGTAAATACGTCGAGTCTAAGAATCCGTATGGACGACGTGATCGGAAGATTCCTTCCCGCCGTCGGGCACGATTACAAAACAGTTCATCTTTTAGGAGAGGATTGAAAACATGACTGAAAATATCACAGTATTCAAACAGAACAGCATCAGGATCAGTTCATCGGGCGGCGTTATCTACGTCGATCCGTTTCATATGGAAGAATCGCCGCACGACGCCGCGTTCGTTCTGATCACGCACGATCACTACGACCATTTTTCTCCGGAGTCGATAGAAATGGTCGCTAACGGAAAAACGGTCCTTATAGCGCCGGAGAAAATGCTGAGCAAGGCACAGAAAGTATCCGGTCTGGTCCGGGAGATCGTAACGGTACGCCCCGGCGAGCGAAGAAGCGTCAGCGGGCTTGAGTTTGAAACGGTTCCGGCGTATAACGTTTCAAAGCCGTTCCACCCGAAGAGCGCGGAATGGATCGGTTACATTCTCATGATCGACGGGCGGCGCATCTATATCGCCGGTGATACGGACGCGACGGAGGAAGCCGGGGCGGTCAAGTGCGATATCGCGCTGGTGCCCGTCGGAGGTCTGCGATGTCAATTGATATGAACCATATCGTTCAAAAAAAGAAAAGGGCTTGGTATGGGTTGCGAATAGTGGGCATCCGAGCCGGAGCCCGTAGGGCGGAGGAGAGGATGCCCACTATTCGAGGCGACTCCCGCCTTACGCTGCAAGCTTCTCCATCAGCAGCTCCGAGGGGCTTTTGTCACTAAGCGTCCGCATTGGTTTGTTGTTGCTCCAGATTAGATGCCGCGCCAATTTCTGATTCAGTTCCTCCACGCTACGGAATCTTTCCCAATCATAGAAATACCGTTGGTCATTTCTGTGACTTCTTTCCACTTTACCGTTGTGCCATGGTGTTCTCGGAGGTATCAGTTTATGCTCGATCCCAAGCCTGCGGAGCTCTTTGTCAAACGGACATTCCTCTGTTTCACTGATGTATTTATAGGTGAATTCCGTCCCATTATCTGTCTGGATCGTCCGGATCCTGAATGGAAATGCTTTCACCAACATGAGCAAAAACTTTACTGAATTCTCCGGCGTATGCTCTTCAAAACCATATACAAACCGTATCCTTGTGCATTCATCTATTGCCGTCCATTGATACAAATGCTTATTATCCCGCAGCAATGCACCTCTTAAACAATTATACGGCACCTCTTTAACGTCTATTTGCACCTTCTCTCCGGGGATCAGTTGCTCCGGGAATCTTCTGTCGTGACGTCTTGTTTTTCGTGGCTTTGCTTTTTTCACCAATTCTAATCTCTTTGCCGCATATATCATCCCGCTCCGACTTCTGGTGTATCCATTTGCTTTTGCTTCTTCATATACCCCATCCCATCCATATCTTTCATACGTCTTCCAGAATGCTTTGGAGATGATCATTTCCTCTGCTTCTGTATGCTGTTTCGGATGACTGTGCGGTCGGTGCGAGCCTTCCAAAAGCGAACGCCAATCCTTTCCATCGTACTTCTTGTCCCACCTTTTTACGCTTGATAGACTGACTCCATATATTCGCGCCGCATAACTTTTTCCTTTCCTTCTTGCCAGTTTAACTACTGCTTGCCTTTTCCGTGCTTCCTGTGCTATTATGTTCATGAGAAGTTCTCCTTTGATTTGGTTGGTTTTGTTTGGTAGCTTGATTATACCATACCAAAGGTTGATCTTCTCTTTTTTTTTGGCTCATATCATTTTACATCATACA
>JAILQN010000006.1 GCA_024699005.1 Clostridia bacterium | reverse complement strand
GTAAGGCGGGAGTCGCCTCGAATAGTGGGCATCCTCTCCTCCGCCCTACGGGCTCCGGCTCGGATGCCCACTATTCGCAACCCATACCAAGCCCTTTTCTTTTTTTGAACGATATGGTTCATATCAATTGACATCGCAGAGAAATATTTAATAAAATTCGCGACAGATATTGACAAACTGTTAACGGTTGGAGTATTATAGCACAAATAATAGACAAAACAGTAAGAGGTGTTGTATGCTCAAACCGAAAAAGACTTTTGCGGCAGTTCTTGCCGTCATCATGACGGTAATTTTCGCTTCGCCGGCTTTCTGCGCGGCGGCGCCTACCGAAAATATCCCGATCCTCCGGGTCCGTTCCAATATAGAGGGGCTTTCATACACGGCCGAAGACGGCAACAGGTACGGTCTTTATGACGACGGAGAATACGTGTCCGCGATAGTGGACGCCGCTCTGCCGTATGCGGCTCTCGGTCTCGCCACCGGCAACTGGGACAAGTGGTGCGACGCCGCATGGGAGCAGATGAAACCGGCTTACGAGCATTTCAAACCGGACGCTCAGGGCAATCTGCCCGCGGAATCGCCCGCCGCTGAGTACAGGGAAGCTTCCGAATACGTCAGGACGGATAAGTATGACGTCAAGGACGCTTACGTCGTTTTTCTTGATCAGCGTACGTCGCCTATGGATATGGCGGAACATATAAACGACGTGGTTGAACAGATCAAAGCCGAGACCGGGCACGATAAGATCCACCTTGTCGGTCAGTGCATGGGCGCGTCCTATATGATGGCTTATCTTTACAAGTACCAGGCCGGGAAGAATTACTCCGATATCGAATCGGTCACTCTTTCCACTATCACTTCAAACGGTACTCCGGGCGAGGACGCCCTCTTCAGCGGCACTCTGCGTTTTGACCTTGAGAGCTCATACCGGGTCCTGAGTGTTTACGATATGCCCGACGCGATCGACAATATCGCCGGCGGCGCTTTGTTGCAGGTGATTTACGATACTCTGGATCTGTTATACAATTCGAATCTCTCGCAGAAAGCGACCATCGCGCTGGCTCAGAAAATTTACGACGGAGTCAAGGACGGATTCATTGCCCGTCTGCTCAAAGAGTATTACGGCCGCTGCGGCGGGTACGTCTCTCTGGTGACGGATCATTACGAGCAGTATAAGGACTACGTTTTTCCCACTGCGGAGGACAAGGCGCTTTACGGCGGTCAGATCGCCAAATTCGACGATTTCCGTTACAACGTGCAGATGCGTCAGGCGGATATCATCAGGGATATGCAGCGCTGCGGCGTCAACGTGACCTGCGTGGCGCAGTACGGTTATCAGTACGTCTTCCTCGGCTGCGGCGAGCTCGGTCTTGAGACCAGCGACGGCGTCGTTCCGGTCAGCAGGGCGACCTTCGGAGCAACGGCAGCGTGCTTCGGCGACAAGTTGAGCGACGAATACGTCAGGGAGCGCGAGGCCGCGGGATTCGGCAGATATATCTCCCCCGACAGGGAGATCGACGCATCCACCTGTCTTTTGCCGGACGCTACGTGGTTCGTCAAGAATCTGAGTCACAGTTTCGACGGTTCCGAGCCGTACATGGATCTGATAACGGCGGTGACCCGGACCCCCGGAGCAAACGTGGAGAAGCTGGAGGCTCAGGGGTATTCGCAGTTCTCCTATAATGACACAGACGCATATGCGATCTATCCTCTTACCGGGGAGGAGACAAACGTCCGGACCCCCGCGTCTCCGAAGACGCAAAGCTATTTCCGTTCCCTTATAGCGTTGTTCAAAAGTCTGTTCGCGCTGATCAAAGCGCTTGTCGTCAGATAAAAACAAAAATAAACGAAAGAAGGATCACACATGAAAAGAACGACCTCGATTCTGCTTGCTCTCTGCCTTGCGGCTCTCTGCCTTGCTCCGTTTGCTTTCGCCGGGGAGGCGGCTGCAAATACGCAGGAATTCACGTGTACTACCCAGCTGTCGCATTTTATTCAGGAGCCATCTCCCTCCAGTGAGGTGCGTATCGGTCCCGCCGTGCTCTCGACTGTCGGGGGGGACAGGGACGTTTATGTCCTGACGATCTGCGGTATCGACTGGCTGGCGCGCGGTTCTAATAATTTTTCTTCCTATCTCTCCGCGCTTTTCAACAGAAAATCCGCGTATTTTGACGTTGTGAAGAGATCCGTTCTGGAAAATATCCCCGAGGGCTCCGCGATAGTCGCTTACGGGCACAGCCTGGGCGGTATGATGCTTCAGCAGATCGTCTGCGACGGCGACCTTACGGAAAAGTATGAGTTCGTCAACGCCGTGACCTTCGGCTCTCCTTGCGTCGGGACCGATAAGTCCGCCCGCGAGGGCACCCTTGTCCGGCTTGAGGACAAGAGCGACATAGTGCCTAAAATCAGTTTTGCCTCTGCCGACAGCGAAGTGACCAGACGCGGCGGCAATTATGGGATAGATATCAGCGGCGCCCATAACGTGAGCTATAAAAGAGACGATATCTGGGGCAGCTTTGACGTCCTCGGAGTCGACGGCGGCAGCGCGAAGCTCACGCTGGATCTTGATTCTCTGCAGAACTTACAGGCCTGAACGG
>JAILQN010000005.1 GCA_024699005.1 Clostridia bacterium | reverse complement strand
GTAAGGCGGGAGTCGCCTCGAATAGTGGGCATCCTCTCCTCCGCCCTACGGGCTCCGGCTCGGATGCCCACTATTCGCAACCCATACCAAGCCCTTTTCTTTTTTTGAACGATATGGTTCATATCAATTGACATCGCAGAGCTCACCCGCATTGATCGGTTAATTATCTATTGAAAAGTATTCTTTTCTGAGTTATAATATTATAAATGACTCCAAAGCAAACAATTCAGACAGAGGTTTCATATGATCGGTTTTACAATATCAACTGACTCTATTATTATTACACGCGGCGGAACGGACGTCCTCGCTTACCATCTCGGTCAGATAATGATCGGCGCCGCGGTCGGAAACGCTTCTTATAAAATGACCCGCGGCAGCTTTACCATCCGCGACAAAGTCCGCAATCAGGCTGACCTTAAGATCTGCGACTTTATCCGGACGGAAAAGGATGAAGTTTATATAAAGCTTACCGAAGGCGGAGTAAAACTCAGGTTCAGCGGAGATCTGATCAGATTCACCCCGGTACATCTTTCCAAATACAACCGTCTTTTCATAACTCTGCCCGCAAGACGATCCGAACATATCTACGGCGCAGGCGAAACGTTCTCGGAATTTGACCTTCGCGGCAACAAATTCAACGTCTGGGTCGCAGAACATCAGAATATGGGCGTCATCAGCCGAAAACTGGCGCATATCGCTTTTGGCGATAAAGATTCACAGCGAAAAATGAAACTCGGCAAATACGAGACCTATTACGCTCAGCCGACTTTCTTAAGCTCCGAAAAATACTTCTTCCACTCCGAAACCCCTGCGAGAGCAGTATTTGACTTTACTCAGCCCTATACTCACACGATAGAAACGGACAGCATAGCCTCCTGGTATCTCGGGTACGGCGACACATTTGAAGATGTTCTCTCTTCTTTGACGTCCGTTGTAGGCAGACAGCCCGAATTGCCGGACTGGGTATATGACGGATATATTTTAGGCATTCAGGGCGGAACGGAAATCCTCCTCAATAAAGTACAGAAAGCCCTTGACGCCGGCATCCGCGTAAACGGCGCCTGGATACAGGACTGGGAAGGCAGACGTATAACTGCCGCCGGCAAACAGCTCATGTGGAACTGGGAATACGACCCGGAGCTTTATCCGGATCTGCCGGACGTCATAGCGTCTCTTGCTTCCCGCGGCATCAAAACTCTCGGATACTGCAACCCGTTCCTGGCCATAGAAAAACCTCTTTACAAAATCGCTAGCGAAAACGGATACTGCGTAAAGGATAAATACGGCGCGGATTATCTTGTCACCATAACCACATTCCCCGCCGCCATGGTCGACCTGACAAATCCCGAAGCATGGGAGTGGCTTAAAGGAATAATCAAGACCAATATGATCGGCATAGGCCTAGCCGGCTGGATGGCGGATTTCGGCGAATATCTGCCGACCGACTGCGTTTTGCACAGCGGAGAAAAAGCCGAGCTGGTCCACAATACCTGGCCCGCGAGATGGGCGAAACTGAACCGCGAGGTCCTTGAGGAGACCGGCAAACTCGGAGAGATCTTTTTCTTTACACGCGCAGGAAATACGGACACTCCCAGGTATTCCACAATGATGTGGAACGGCGATAATCACGTTGATTTCTCTCTTGATAACGGTATTGCTTCCGTTATCCCAGCTTCTCTCTCTTTGACGTGTTCCGGCTTCGGGCTTCAGCATTCGGATATCGCCGGGTATACTACGTTCGGTCAGTTAAGGCGCTCCGAGGAGCTCTATCTCCGCTGGGCAGAGATGAACGCCTACACTCCTGTCATGCGCGGACATGAGGGCATCAATCCCGATATCAACGTACAGCTTGATCATAATGAACGAGTACTTGCCGCCGGAGCCGCCGCCAGCAGGATCCACGCCGAATTAAAACCGTACATAAAAGAGGCCGTTCGTTATAATTCCGAAACCGGCGTCGGCGTTATCAGACCGCTGTTTTTCCACTATGACGAGCCGGAAGCGTATACAAACGGTTATGAGTATCTGCTCGGGAGAGATATCCTTGTAGCCCCGGTGCTTCATCCCGGAGCTCAGACAAACTGGGTATATCTGCCTCGCGACAAATGGCTTCACATACCCGGCGGAAAGATTTACGAGGGCGGCATATATAACACCATCCCCGCTCCGATAGGCTCGGTCCCGGCATTTGTAAGGCTTGACGCGGACAAACAGACGCTTGAAGCCGCCGCACGTATCAAAGAGATAATAGACGAATACAGCTTTGCCCTGACGGGTAATGAAAACAAATAAACAGGGAGGAATAATCCATGAAATACTTTTTAGACAGCGCAAAGATCGACGAGATCAGAGAAGCTTACGACACTTTCGGCATTGACGGGATCACCACCAATCCGAACCACATCATGAACTCCGGAAAACCCTTCTTCACCGTTATCGGCGAACTTGCGGAGTTTACCAAAGAGAAAGGCATAGAGGGCTGGGAGCAGTTCCCCATCTCAGTAGAGATCAATCCTCACCTTGACAACGCGGACGATATGATAGCGATGGCGACGAAAATTTCCGCCATAAGCACCAACTTCGTTATCAAGATCCCCTGCACCGAAGCAGGCATAACAGCCGCGAGGCTTCTGGAGCTGGAGGGTATAAGGACAAATCTGACCCTCGTTTTCTCAGCTTCCCAGGCGCTCATAGCCGGCAAGATCGGATCTCTGTTTGTATCGCCCTTTATCGGATGGAAAGAAAACAGCGGCGAGGACTGCGCTGCGTATATAGACGACATCGTCACCATATATAAAAACTACGGATTCTACAACAACACAGAGATCATCTGCGCGGCTGTAAGGAACGGCAAACAGATAGTTGACTGCGCTGCGTCCGGCGCGGACATAGTCACAGCAGGTCTGCAGGTATTCAAGGACAGTTTCTATCATCCGTTTACCGATTACGGCCTCGATAAATTCTGCGCGGCATGGGACAAAACCGACACAAGAGAGGTATAATACATGAAAATCGGATTCATAGGACTCGGCATCATGGGCGAA
>JAILQN010000004.1 GCA_024699005.1 Clostridia bacterium | reverse complement strand
GTAAGGCGGGAGTCGCCTCGAATAGTGGGCATCCTCTCCTCCGCCCTACGGGCTCCGGCTCGGATGCCCACTATTCGCAACCCATACCAAGCCCTTTTCTTTTTTTGAACGATATGGTTCATATCAATTGACATCGCAGATCTGAGCTTATATTTATTTTCGGAAAGTATTGACAACACATCTTTAATCTGTTAAAATACCTAACTGTTGCGATAGAACGCAGCAAACCTTTCCCCCAATAACCGAGGGGGACAAAAGACCAAAAGGAGGTGCAGACAATGGCCAAAAACGCATACCAAGCCGTTGTTATCTTTACACTCAGAAACGGCGAGGACGCTGTCGCGGGGTACACCGAGCGTTTCCTCAACCTCATCAAAGAGCACAGTGACGATGTAAAGATCAACGAGGACTGGGGCGGCAAAAAGAAGTTCGCCTATCCCATTGAGGATGAGACGGAAGGCGTTTATGTGGAATACGATTTTACTTGCGAACCCGAGTTCCCGGCAGAGCTTAACCGTATCGTGAACATTACCGATTATGCAATGCGCGTCGTAGTGTTCAGAAAAGATGAAAAGTAATTAGCAGAATTCAAAGTTACGAGTCAGAGGTTTTTTAAATGTTGAACAGAGTTATTTTGATGGGCAGATTAGTTGTTGATCCCGAGCTGAGGACTGCCGGGAGCTCCAATCTCTGCAAGTTCAGGATCGCCGTGGACAGGCAGTTCATCGGCCCGGACGGTCAGCGTATTACCGATTTCATCGGTTGTCAGGCCTGGGGCAAGAGTGCGGATTTTATATCAAAGTACTTCCGCAAGGGGCAGATGATAGCTGTCGAGGGGTCCTTAAGGCAGGATAATTACACCACTGCCGACGGGCAGGAGAGGCGCAGCTACGTGGTAAACGTCGATAACGCCAGCTTCTGCGGTTCAAAGGCGGAGACCGGCGGCGGCCAGTTCCAAAACAATAACGGCTATAACAATAACAATTACAACGGTTATAATAATAACGGCTATAACAACAACGGTTACAATAACGGCGGTGCGTATGAACAGCAGCCTGCTGGCGGTTCCTACGGTGCGCAGAATGAGGATTTTAACCAGATAGCCGCGGCGGAGGACGATCTTCCGTTCTGATTAACACAAAAGGAGACACATAATGCCTTACGATAAAACTGACAGGCCGCAGAGGCCCATGAACAAGAGACCCCGCAAAAAGGTCTGCGCATTCTGCGTGGAAAAGGCGGAGACTATCGACTTCAGGGATGTTGATAAGCTCAGGAGATTCACCTCCGACAGAGCGAAGATACTGCCCAGAAGGATCACCGGTACATGCGCCAAGCATCAGAGATGGCTTACAACCGCTATCAAGCGCGCGCGTCAGCTTGCCCTGCTGCCTTACACCGGCGACTGATCAACCGGTCATAAAAATAATTTCAGGCGGGAACGAATTTTTTCCCGTTCCCGCTTGACAATTGTTTATAAAGGTGCTATTATCTTTACACTTGATTTGCGGATATGGCGGAATTGGCAGACGCGTTAGATTCAGGTTCTAATGGTCGCAAGGCTGTGCAGGTTCAAGTCCTGTTATCCGCACCAAAACGAAAATCCTGTCGCGCAAGCGGCGGGATTTTCGTTTTGTATTATTCATTTTTCAGTCTTAAGTATTCATTATTCATTTACTATGACAGTATTTTCTGATGAATACTGAAGACTTAATAACTGTTTAATGAATAATGAAGGGTGGGCTTCGCCCACGGCTATATTAAGCGGGATTCGAACAGTGTGTTTTTGCGGAACAAAACGCGAACAGTCCGTTGTGACTGTTCATACGGATATTATATCATATTGCGACGAAGGATAAATATATCATGCGGCGTAAGCCGTATATCATATCGTACAGCGTTATGTCATTGACAGAAAAACGCAAAAATTGTATAATTACTCTTGAAGTGATTTTCTTGTCCGATAACAAACTCAGTTTATCTCTCAGGAGGCTTTTTTCATGCAGGCATTTTTTCAAAAGATCCTTGCGCTTTTTATGTCAGTGCTTGTTTTTTTCGGTATCGTGAAGCAGCAAACACCCCCCTCGCAATTTATCCAGGGCGTTTCCTCCGGCAAACAGGGGAACCATCACGTGCAGGGCGTTGCCGTGGACGAAAAAAACTGTTATATCTATTATTCATTCACCACCCGCCTTGTGAAAACCGATTTTGCGGGCAACCTGATCGGTACGGTGGAAGGGCTTGTGGGACACCTCGGCTGCATCGCCCTGAACCCGGCGGATGGGCTGATCTACGGCTCGCTGGAATATAAGCACGACGGAATCGGGCAGGGCGTGGGTACGGACGAAAGCGTTTCGGACGGTTTTTATATCGCCGTGTTCGACCCGGCGAAAATCACTCGTCGGAATATGTCTGCCGAACAAGACGGCGTGATGACGGCGGCGTTTCTGCCGGAGGTGCTTGTAGATTATACCGGGTACGGCAAAAACGGCGAACCGCACCGTTATGGCTGCTCCGGTATCGACGGCCTGTGCTTCGCCCCCCTGCCGGGAGCTTCGTCGGACGAACGCTTCCTCTATGTGGCCTACGGCGTTTATTCCGATCTGAGCCGCAGCGACAACGACCATCAGATCCTTCTGTGCTTTGTTCCGAATGCGGTAAAGACCGCCGCGCGGCCGCTGACGCAGACCGCCATGCACGAAAACGGTCCCGGCACGCCGCTTCATAAATATTTTGTCTATACCGGCAATACCGAATACGGGGTGCAGAACCTGGAATACGATCCCGCGCACAACGCGCTGCTGATGGCTGTGTATAAAGGAGAAAAGCCTGCGTTCCCCAATTATGATATCTATGCCGCCGACCTCTCCCGCCCCGCCGAGGCCATGCTCCTCACGGGCCTTGGTGAAACCGGCGAAGCCCTCACACTGCTGGGTGCCCCCGTGCCCGAAAGCCTTGAAATCTCCGGCTGGCGGTTCTCTTACGGGCAGTTCGGCATACAGGCCCGGTCCGGCGGCGGTTTTTATATCGTGCAACCCGAAACGGAAGACGGTGAAGAAAACGCCCGCGTTTACACCTACGCTTTCGCCCCCTCAGTCGGCTTTACAAAAGAGGATGGATAAACCCATGCTCAAACCCGCATTGACAGAGAGAATATGTATCAAACCGAAAGGAGCCTAAAATGACTGCAATCATCAGAGCTTTTGCATTTCATATCTCGGTTTTTATCGCCCTTTTCAATGTTGTCGGAACGCCGACGCTAAAGCGTTATGCACCGCTTCGCTTTTTAACGCGATTTACTGCGCGAAAGGCTGACACGATAAGTTGACACATAAGTCCGGCTATAACTTTCGGGAGTTTATGACTTAACGAACCGTCCTGATCTTATCGGGAACAAGAAAGGAGACTGTATGACTGTACTGTTTGCGATACTGCGGAAATCATTCTGTTGGCTTTTTGCGGCGCTTTTTGCGCTGACGGGAGCGTTTTCATCCCCCTCTTTTGTCACAGGAGCGGATCTGCGGCTTGAAAATGAATATTCTTATCTCTATTTGGACGGCTCGGCGTTTTGTCAGGGGATTACTACGGACGGCACGTATTTTTACGGTACCGGCTGCATCAAGTATCTGAACTACAACGCCGCTGCAAAGATCGATGCCGCCGGCGGAGATATCGTCCTGTGCAGAGATATGTGTCTGCCCGCCGAGGTTGCTGCTAAAGGATATTCGCATCTGGGCGACTGCGCTTATCACGACGGAAAGGTTTACGCCGCCTGCGAGGCCTTTTTCTTCCGGGATCCGGCTGTAATGGTGTTTGATGCAGAAAGTCTCGATTTTCTGGAATACCATGTCCTGCCGGCTGAAGGTCAGGGAAACGGGCATTTTCCGTGGCTGTGCGTAAAGGATGATACGATCTATTATACGCAGGCAAGAGACGTGGATGAGATCCGTATGCTGGATCTTTCGGATTTCTCTTACAAGGGCAGTCTGAAAACAGATATGATGATCACCCGTATCACAGGCGGGGATATCCTCGGGGACGTTCTTTATCTTTCGAGCAACAGCCCGGGAAGAGAGAAGATCACATATTCCGTCGATCTTCGCACTGGGGAAACGAAAGAGGCGTTCGTAAGAGATACGGGAAACGCCATGACAGAGGCGGAGGGACTTTCGATCAGCCAAAAAGACGGCGCCGTTTATTTTCACTATCTTGACGTGCCGTTTGCGTCACAAACCGTGATCCGCACGTATCGGTATTATTACGCTGCTTGAATCATGATTCATGGGAAAAACAGCGGAAAACAGAAGGAGTTATCTCATAAAACTCTGTTTGCGTCCGGAGGATACCATGCAGTCTCTGTCTCTGTCACAACTCAGAAGCGTATCTTTTAATATTCGCCCTGAGCCCGTCCTCCGGCCGTCCGGGGGTTCATTTGTCGTTGCCGACCCGTCGCTTCTTCTTCCGGGGGAAAGTCCCGACGGAAAGTGGCATCTCTTTTTTCATACTACGTTCGGCGTATGTGAGGCCGTTTCCGACGACGGTATTATCTTCACAAAGAATAGAAAGCTTCTTTCACAGGCAATGCGGCCGAATATTAATCTCATTGACGGCCGTTATGTGCTGTTGTTCGAACGGACGAGGCCTCTTGTTTTTAACGCGCTGAATCTCATAGGAGCGGCTGAATGGAAAAGTGAGATCTGGGCGACGGAAAGCTGTGACCTCAGAAACTGGTCAGAGCCGAAACTTGTTCTCGGAAATACGAGGAATTTTGAAAAAAGCGGGCGTGGGGTTTCAATATCCAACCCTTTCTTAATAAGAATCGGAAGTGTAAACCGCCTGTATTATTCCTGCGGTCTGACTTTTATCAGGGACTGCGGCTTTTGCGAGCCGACCTTTGTAAATTACGCTGAGAGTGAAGATCTTCTTTCGGGCTATCGCGCATCACCGTCCCCGATCCTTTCTCCGGACAGAAACGATCCTTTCCTTAATCTCTGCTCCGGCTGTCTGAAGGTTTACAGACTCAGGGACTGTTTTATCGGGATCCAGAACGGAATATTTGAGAAAAACGGAAAAAGCGCATCCGCGATTCTGCTTCTTTCTTCGGATGACGGACTCAGCTTTCAATTTGAGAAAACCCTTGTTGAGCCGAGCTTTGACGGATGCTGGATGAGTCAATTCGTGTATGCAAGTCATCTTGTCCTCGCAGGTGACGTTCTTCGCCTTTACTTCAATGCTCGCAACAAAGCCAACCCTCTTACGGGCCGTGAGTGCATCGGCTTTGCGGAAGCGATGATTGATACCTGAACGTAAAGCCGGAAATCGTTATATAAAAATAATGCATTGACGCTTATGATTTTATGATATATAATCAAATTAAAGGAGGGTTATGTGATGAGAAAACCTATTAAGGCAACACCTCACAATTATCATTCGGACAGAAAAACATCCCCAGAATAATCCGAGGAAATCAACAATATTAATTTTTAGACAGAAAGTCCCTGTTTTTCGGGTTTCGGCGTAAAGCGAATCAAGCCGTAACAGAAGG
>JAILQN010000002.1 GCA_024699005.1 Clostridia bacterium | reverse complement strand
GTAAGGCGGGAGTCGCCTCGAATAGTGGGCATCCTCTCCTCCGCCCTACGGGCTCCGGCTCGGATGCCCACTATTCGCAACCCATACCAAGCCCTTTTCTTTTTTTGAACGATATGGTTCATATCAATTGACATCGCAGATTCAGAAACACTTAACAATGGGTTCATATCTTGAACAAACGGTTTTCAAAATATGAACCGGTATTATCTTAATAAGCTCCTGAAAAAATCCCGCCGCAGCCGCGACAGGATTTTTCCTTTGACCGATCAGATCAACGTCAGCAAAGCGATAATAAACTCCGCTCTCTTAAATTCAATTACATTACCTCCTCCTCAAGCGCTCCGGAGATCATATTTTTCCGGTATGATGTTCGTCAGGCCGTGACTGTAAAAAGCATATTCTCCTGTCAACACAGCTTTGGGGTATTTTTTACCGATGTTTGCTTTTATATATTCAATATCTGTCGATGCATCCTCCCTAAGGGCGGCTGCGC
The DNA here is from genome assembly GCA_024699005.1 of Clostridia bacterium. The sequence goes on along the minus strand of JAILQN010000002.1, from coordinate 13,479 downwards.
CCGGTCAACGCAGGCTGTCAGACCGACCTGAGTGAGTCCGGATGTGCCGCGTTTTACGTTTCGCAGTATTTTCGTCCTTGCTCCACGTCTTTTTCGGCAAACGCGCGGTTTATATAGTTGAGCACCCGTTTTTTATCGCCGCTCCAAAGCGGGGCGATCAGTTCTTTTTTATCCCCGTCGCCGGTGAAACGGTGGATCACCGTCTCCCGCGGGATATATTCCAGAGTCTCGCAGAGGATGTCCGTGTATTCTTCAAGAGAAAGCGGACTGTACTCACCTCTGCAGTACATCCCTGCGAGAACGGTCTTCTCCGTCACGTGGGTCAGGTGCAGCTTGACCCCCTGCATCCCGACCGCCGCGGCGTGCCGGACGGTACCGATCATATCCGCCCTGTTTTCTCCGGGCAGCCCGAACATGATATGCGCGATCACTTCAACGCCGTTTTTGCGCAGCAGCCCGACCGCCCGGTCGTAGACCGCCGTGGGATAACAGCGGTTGATGCGTTCAGCGGTCTCATCGTTCGCCGTCTGCAGACCGAGCTCGACCCATACTGGCTTTATCCGGTTGAGTTCCGCCAGAAGGGCAAGGGTTTCGGCCGGCAGGCAGTCCGGCCGGGTCGCGATCGACAACGCGCCGATATCCCCGAGTCCGATCGCCTCCGAAAACAGCTCCCGCAGCGTTTCCACAGGTGCGTAGGTGTTGGTAAAGCTCTGAAAATAGGCGATATATCCGCAGCCGGCGTCGGTCTTGTTTTTCACTTTTTCCTTTGCCGCGGCGATCTTTTCGTCAAGCGTCGCGCCTGACCCGGCAAAATTGCCGGCGCCGCTGCCGGAACAGAAGATACAGCCGCCTGTACCCGCCGTACCGTCCCGGTTCGGACAGGTAAAGCCGCAGTCCAGCGATAATCGATACATTTTTCTGCCGAACCGGCGGCGCATAGCGTCATTGAAGGTGTTGATATACATCTCTGCCGCTCCTTTTCCTTTCTGTCAACATCATACCGCGTTTCTCCCTGACTGTCAAATGGGGTGTGATGACGTGCATGGTTCCGGGTTTTAAGTTCATGAAATCAACAAAACGGCTTCTGATCGGTCTGCTTATAAAAATCGCGGTCACTGCCGCGGCGGTATGGGCGGCGCTCACCTTTGTGATCGGTCTGTCCGTACATTACGGCAACAATATGTACCCTGCGGTATGCGACGGCGACCTGGTCGTCAGCTTCCGGCTGCAGAAGCCCTTTATCAACGCCGCGGTCCTCTACAGCGTCGACGGCAGGACCGAAGTCGGCAGGGTGATCGCTTTGGAGGGCAGTGTCGTCGATATCGCGGAAAACGGTTCCCTGACCGTCAACGGCGCCGTGCCGTCCGAAAAGGTCTTTTACGCCACCTTTCAGGCGGATGGGTCCCCGGTCAGCTTTCCGTACACGGTGGAGCCCGGCAAGGTGTTTATTCTGAACGACTTCCGCGAGGACACCAACGACAGCCGGACGTTCGGCGCAGTAGACAGAAAAGACCTGAAGGGGCCGCTGCTGTTTACGATGAGAAGAAGAGGTTTCTGATACATAATAAGGCTGTTATTTATCCGGCAATTTAAAAAACAATTTGCCGAATTAATAATCATTTCAGGCATACACCTGACACACGTCAGGATTTGCATATTGTCAAACCGCGCGGCTCCGCGCTGCCGCGCACACCATTACCCTGACCTTAAGGAGGTTATTAAATGAAAAAGCTTTTTAAAATCATGGCTGTGGTATTGGCTATAGGGCTGATTCTCGCGGTCAACGCTGCTCCCGCTTTTGCTGCAGGCGCCTATACAGCTGTTGCCGGCGGCACAACTACGTTTGAAAAGTATCTCGCTGTTGAAGCGGGTTCAAGTGTCCCCAATAAAACATTTGATTTCTCTATTGCTGCAGGGGAAGCAGTTCCGGCAACCGCCTCTTCCATGGCTGTTCTTGCCGGTATCGGTACTCCTACGATCACGGATCCTGCTTTTACGAATAGTGATCCAACTGATGCCGTAGCGAATGCGTCTGCTACCGACGACGTTGCTCTTACTGCCGTTGCTTCACAGCTTTCCGGTATGGATTATGCCCAGAAGACGGTAACCGTTGATTTCAGCAGCGTATCTTTCCCGGAACCCGGTATCTATCGTTACGTCATTACCGAGGCTGAGCAGACTGCTCCTTATTCTAATGTTGATGCACGAGTAAAGTATATGGACGTATACGTTGTCGATGCACAGGCCAAAGCTCTCTCGGAAAACGTAGATCCTGCAGATCCCAGTTTCCCCGCAGCCGGCACGCTTGTGGTTGACAGCTATATTCTTCACGCGGATCCTGCCGCTCCTGAACTTAATACTACCGGCGGTACAGAAGGCGATGACGTGGACGACAGCAAGACTGATGGTTTTGTCAATAAATATGAGACTGTAGACCTCGGTTTCTCCAAGAGGATTTCCGGTAATCAGGCTGCTAAGGATAAGTACTTCAAGTTCACGGTCACATTGACTGAGAATACTGTACTTGTCGGTGATACCGATGTGTTTGCAGTAGAAATTACCGGCGCTGAAGCAGCTCCCACCGCAAATGCTGCCACAACTTACACCTCAATGACGAACCCTACCGAAGTTACCGGTGCTCAGCTTAAGGCAGGCGTTGACTTCTATCTGAACGACGGTCAGTACGTCCTTATCAAAGACCTTCCCAAGGGGATCGAATATGAGGTGGTTGAAGACGAGGAAGACTACAACCAGAAAGCTCAGGAAAATGACGTTCAGGGCGACGGAACATATGATGATGAGCCTTCCAGCACGCTTGACGGTGATGTATACGTAGGTTACGAGAACGAGCGCGAGGGCACCATCCCCACCGGCGTTATCCTCACGGTTGCTCCGTTCATGATCGGTCTGCTTGTATTCGGCGCCGTCATGATGTTCGTTATCTCCAGGAGGAGAAGAGCGGCTTATTGAAGGAACCACGGCGAGGAGGACGACGAGGAGCCCGAGGAAGATTCTCAGGATTGATCCCGGGTTCCGGCGCGGCGGAGTCCGCCCGACCGACTGAAACAAACAGGCGATGCCCTGATTAATGGCCGAATTAAGGGGGGAGAGCGGCGATGACAAGGAAGATAGTCATTTTTTGCGATAAAACGTTTGAAAGGCTGGTCATCCTTGCATCGCTGCTCTTTTTCCTTATCTGTCTTTACGCCATGTATGACGCCGTAATGGTCTATTACAATGCGAACGATGACCGCGTTATGAAATACAAGCCGGACCTGACCAATCCCGAGGTGCTGCGCGAAATATCCGAGGACGCGATCGCGTGGATAACGGTGGAAGACACCGGGATAGACTATCCGGTCATGCAGGGCAAAAGCAACAGCGAGTACCTGAACAAAAACCCGTTCGGCAAGTATTCGCTGTCCGGCAGCATTTTTCTTGACTGTCGCAACAGGAGCGATTTTTCCGACGGATATTCGCTGCTGTACGGGCACCATATGGAATACGGCGCCATGTTCGGGGCGCTGGATAAATTCAAGGACAGGGAATTTTTTGATTCTCACCGCAAAGGTCAGCTGATCACCGTGGGCGGAAAAGGGTACGATATCCGTTTCTTTGCCGCCGTCATGGTGCAGGCCACGGATAAGGTCATATTCGCTCCGACCGAAACGTCGCCGGAGAAGCTGATCAAAAAACTGTCCGGGGAAGCGATGATATATGAGCCTCCGGAAACGGAGGGCGAGATCAGGCTGATCGCGCTTTCCACATGTCAGTCAGCCGACACCATCGACAGGATGGTCCTGTTCGGCGAAATGAAAGAGATATCCTGAGGAGATCGTTTTACTTATGCGTAAATTCCTTACAGTAAGTCTGATCTTACTGCTGCTGTCATTCAGAATCGCAGAGATCGCGTTTGCGGCTGAAACCGCAAGCGCAGAGATTCAGGTGGTCATAGATGGCGGCGGAACGGCATATATGACCCCTCAGGACAACAGTCCGCCGCCGACGAAAAACCCCATACGGGTCGATAACGGCAGGACCGGACTTTTTCACATCGATTTTACCGAGGCCGGAGTATACACCTATACGATCTCAGCCGATTTCACGGGGACCACAGAATACAGCTATTCAGTCAAATCCAGTTCCTCCGGGGTGGGCGGAAAACAGTTGGAGGATGAGTCGTTCCGCCTGACCGTTTCGGTCTATGAGCGGGAAGACGGCTCGTTATACACGGTTTCCGTCATCAACAACAGCCTCACAACGGAAAAGGTGGACAGGGTCCGGTTCCGGAAAACACAGGAAACCACAACGCAGCCTACCGAAACAACGACGCGTCCGACCGAGACCACGACGCGTCCGACCGAAACCACGACGCGTCCGACCGAAACCACGACGCAGCCGACTGAAACAACGACGTGGCCGACCGAAACAACGACGCGTCCGACCGAGTATACGACACGGCCGACCGAGTATACGACGCGGCCGACCGAATATACGACGCGGCCGTTCGAAACAACGACGAGGCCCACCGAAACCACGACGACGCGGCCGAACCCGAAAACCGGAGACGAATCGCATCTGCTCCGTTATGTTATGATCGCCGTGGCATCCTCCGCAGGTCTGTTCTGCCTGGCGCTGCTGTATACGTTGAATACCAACAGACTGATAAAAGAAGAATAAACGGTTTTATTTTCAGAATGGCAGGCGGGCTATATGGATCTTCAAAGTAAAAAAGCTGATTCAGTTTCCGCAGAGGAACAGGCGACTGCCAAAGCCGTCGTAAAGAAAAAAAGAGAACCGGACGGCTCATTTCTGGGCGCGGTAAGCGCAGCGCTCGCAGTCGCAGCCTTAGTTATACTGATCGCCTCTTTGATTTTCCCGGTCATGATGATCTCGGGAGACAGTATGGGGCCCGGACTGAACGACGGAGATATTCTTCTGCTGGTAAAAACGCACGACATTGCCCCGGGCGACCTTGTAAGCTTCCGCTGGAACGACAAAACTCTGCTCAAACGGGTCATTGCGTGCCCGGGCGACTGGGTCATGATAGACGCAGAGGGAATGGTCTATATTAACGGTGCGCTTCTTTTGGAGCCCTATGTTTCGGAATTCAGACTCGGCGAATACGACGTCAGGTATCCGTTTCAGGTGCCGGACGACAGTTATTTCGTGATGGGCGACGACCGTGTATCTTCTCTGGATTCAAGAAGTTCGCTTGTAGGATGCGTCAAAGACGATCAGATAATCGGCAAAGGCATAATACGTATCTGGCCTTTGCATTAAGAATACGCAGGAGTAATATTGCGAAAGAGTGAGCATATAAGCAGATGAGCGGCTCTTTATTCTATTTCATTAATAAACTGAATAAAGATAAAAAATTCAGGCAGAGAGCCTTAACGGTTTTGTGCCTCGTTTTTGTTATAGCCGCGATTTGCGTATTCTGGCATATGAGAACAGTCGGCATCGCAATGACCGACAGGGCGATCTGCGGGATACCGGAGCATACGCACGGCGAAAGCTGCGTCTCCGAACGGATACTTATGTGCGAAAACGAAGACCATACCCATAACGAAGACTGTTATGAAACCGTATGGTCCTGCGGTCTTGAAGAACACTCCCACTCTTCGGAGTGTTTTCCCGATCAGAATGCGGACGTCGAATCGGTTGAAACGTGGGAAGCCTCTTTGCCGGAGCTTTCCGGTTATCCCGTATCGGATCTCGTGAGGATCGCCGAATCGCAGAAGGGGTATACGGAAAGCGTGCGCAATGTCGAAGTCCTGGAACTCGACGACGGCGGTTATGAGCTGCACGGTTACACGAGGTACGGAGCGTTTGCCGATGATCCGTATTGTGATGACTGGTCTGCGGCATTCGTATCATTCTGCCTGCATTATTCCGGACTGACACAAAGCAATGCTCCGCGCAGCACGGAATGCGGCGCGATGCAGCAGCTTTGGGATAATGCGGGACTCTTTTCGGGTCCGGACGCGCATGACGCGCAGCCGGGCGATCTTGTTTTTTTGGATCGCGACGGAAACGGCGCGGCAGACAGTGTCGGGATCGTGACTTACGCCGACGCAATATCTGTCAGGGCGGTCGAGGGCAATTCAAACGACAAGGTCGAAGAAAACAGTATACCGTTTTCCGACGGGACGATACTCGGATACGGCGTGAACGCCGTCAGCGGAACGCCCGGTACCGTCGGTGAAACGCCCGATACCGTCAGTGAAACGCGCGGCAATGAGTCAAGTGATACGTCGGCGTACGCTTGGCTGAAAGCCGAAGGAAAAGGCGAAGAGAAAGCCGGAGAAAAAAAATCCGAAGAGAAATCCGATGTAAAATCAGATGTAAAATCAGATGCAAAATCCGCGGGGAAAACCGCGGGGAAAGCCGCGACAAAATCCTCCGGCGGGCTCAGATCCGTAGCGACCGGCGACGTGGAGCTTGACGATTACATTACGGACATTGCCGGTTCGGGAACCACAAAGGTCGAAGAGAATCTTTATCAGACAACGCTTGAGCTCCATTTCAGAATCGATACGGAGTGCATTGACTCGGTAACAAGCGGCGGATATAAGTTCGTGTTTGATCTGCCGGATGAAGTGATAATCCCCGAGGAACTTACCAACGGCGGCCCGTACTATGCGTACCTGCTGGACAACTATCCGGCGCTTGACGTGGCGTTCACATATGATTTCATACCTACGGGCGACGGACATTGCAGAATAGAGATAGTTTACGACGATGATTTCGTGCAGCAGGCGCTTGACGGCGGAACCGAATTTATCAACAACGTTCTGCGCTGCAGATGTTTCATCAGATCGAGCGGCGATGCCGGTGAGGACGGCCTGGACGTCACTTTTACCGACGACCAGTCGCTGTATATCCCGCCGGAAGAAATCAATGAGAATTATGATATCACGGCGCATAAAACAGGCTCGTATACCGCAGACGGCAAACTTCACTATGAGGTCACAGTCAGCTCTGTCAACGGAACTCCGTCTGACATAGACGTTACGGATACCTTTACGTATTCGGGCAGCGGAACGATTACTCCGCCCACAGCGATCCAGGTGATCAAACACAATGAGGACGGGACCGTTGAAGTCTCCAGTATCCCCGCTCAGGGACATCTTGATTACTTCGGTCAGAACATATATGAGATTTCGCTCAATCTGCCCCAGCTTGATGATAATGAGTATTATACTCTCGTATATGAGTACGGTGTGACCGGCCTGCCGGATGTAAACGCTGCTGTTTCGGCATATAACACGCTTGAAGCCACATCGAGCGACAACCATGAAACGACGTCGGATTTCGCGGATTATTTCATTTACAATCAACAGCCGAAAAAGGTCGGAAAAGACGGTATTCCTTACGGCGAATATGTTCAGTGGAACATTTCCGTCAATGACCGCGGAGGCGATATCGCCGGAAAAGTCATTTATGACGACAGCTTTGCGGATGCGAGGAACGAATCGATCAACGGCACCAACGGTATCTTCGTACAAAAAGGATGGGGTAACGCGACGCCGGGCGTCGATTACGAGTTCGTATACAACGACGGCGGTGATATCGTCGGCATACGCTTCCTTCCTGCAGACGCAAGCACGCCCAACAACAATACCTATCATATCACCTACTATACCCATCCCGACGTCGCATACGGCGAGACCGTGATGGTGCATAACGACGCGGAATTTGACGGCGATACCACATCGTACGATGTGGTCGTAACCGGCGGCGATTTTGAGAAAACGGCGGACGGCGACCAGAGCATCGGCGGCACTCTGTACTCCATGAACTGGACGGTCAACGTCGTGATCCCTGTGGGCGGCATCCAGTCGGGCACGACGTTCTCCGACACGCTGAGCCCCGAGGGACATTATATGACCCAGGCTCAGTATAACGCGCTTGTAACGGCTCTCCAGACCGCCTGGGGTAATACGCCTGTAACCGTTTCCCCTGTATATACCGGAGACGTCATAACCGGATATACCTTTACTGTCTGCACCGCGGGCAACGGATATCTGATGGACGACGGACTCGTGGATGAGATCGCCTGGCAGTACCAGACCACCGGCGATATGGGCGGCAACACCACGCAGGCTTTCATCAATGAGTTTACGGACGGTGAAAAAACGCTCCCGGTAAGCATACCATCAGCCCGAATGTCAAAAAGCTGAACGTGCAGAAAATCAGCGACTGGCAAACGATCTTTTCCGAGGAGCCCCATTCGATCTCGTTCGATTATGAAGACGAAGACAAATCTTTCGTCTGGATCGCGCAGGTCACACCGACACCCGGTCTGCAGCAGTATCGCGTCATCGACACGCTCCCGGAAGGCGTTGAACTGATCGGCGTCAAGGTGATCCCGACTCCTCTGACCGCGTATAATTACGGGATGAACGATTACCCGTATAACTTGTTGACGATCGCTGCCGACGGCACTATTTCCGGAGAGATAGAACAGCTCTGGCTCAGCAAGACGATAGCGTCCGGCTCCCTTTCGACCGACGCCGACGGCAGGCAGGTGGTCGACGTCACTCTGACGGCGAACTCCTCGAGTTCCGATCTGTTCAACAATACTTTCTACGTGATCTATTACTGCCAGCTCTCTGAGGAAGCGTGGCCCCGGAACGGCACAGTCCACCTTACACTCGACAATACGGTCAGAGTTGAGACAAACGGTGACGATTACGGCGAAGCGGAGAACGAGATCCTCATCGATGCCACAAAGATGGAAAAAATAGTCGGCAAAGCCGGCAGCTGGGACGCGAACTCGCATATGATCTCCTATACGGTGGATATCAACCCGTCTGCCGAAAATCTGCTTACGGACAGCGACGGCCTTGTAGATCCCGAATGGCTGCAGTTTACCGACGTGCTCACCTATACGGCAAGGCAGGGAACGGGAACGGGAGAGGTCGTCCTCAGCCTGAATTCCGTCATGCTCGAAAAAGAGGAAAACGGCGTCTGGACCGAGCTGTCAACTGTCCAGTGGACCGCCCATACCGAAACCGATCCTGCAAATCCCGACGCAAAGCAGGCGTACATCGAAATGCGGATCCCCGACAGCACGCATCTGCGGCTGACTTACAGTTATCATGTCAACAGCTCGATGGCAAACGGGATCACGCTTACCAACTCCGCTACGCTGGAAGGACACGGAGATCAGTCCGGAGAAGAAAATACCCATCTTGAAGCCGAAGATTTCGATACGTCCGGCGAATCAACGTTCGAGGAATTCTGCCTCATAAAAATCGATCAGGAAGACGGAAGTCCTCTGGCCGGCGCTGTGTTCACCGTATATACCTGGGATGCCGTCAACAGAGAATGGGTCGCGACCCCAAAAACATATACAACAGACGCTGTCGGAAAAATCATTATAAAAGTGATCGATAAGTACGACGACGACACAAGAGTATACCAGAAGGATACTGCCTATTGTATTATGGAGACCACGGCGCCGCCCGGATATATCCTTCCGGAGAATCCCCGGCCGTTCTACTTCTGGTTCAGTGAGTACGAATCAGTTCCGCACACCGGTCCGGATGACTTTATGCTGACTGCCGCCGACATTTCAACGTCCAGCCAGAGGATCGAAGCGGAAAACCAGTGTATTCATGAAGATGTACCGATCACCGGCGTATTCGGAACAAAACTGATCCCTTCATTCATCGCCACGCTTGCCGCACTCTCCGGCACCGGTTTTATGACGTGGAGGGTCATTAAAAAGAAAAAGAGATACGGTACGGCATAATAACAAGCCTGAATAATCACTGACCGCGACGGCAATACCGTCGCGGTCGGTTTTTATATAAACTATTATCCGACCCTGAATTCCGCCGTCAGCGGAGCGGACTGCACTCCGTAAGCGGTCTCTGCGACCACGCGCACCTCGTAATCGCCCTTCGGCAGATCGGACAGGGTCACGGAGACGGTTTTTTCTTCTCCGGTCTCGTAATAATTCGGGAGTGTCCATTCGTTTGCGATCTCGCTGCCGTCGGGACCGTATGCGAAAGCGCGGTAGAGCACGACCGGCATGCCGTCGGCGGAGCGCGCGGCGGGCACCGTAACTTTGCAGCCGCCGGAGCGCGATCTCACTTTGACTTCGGCGCCTTCGTCAAACACGGGCGGCAGCGAAGCCGCGGCGCGCTTTTCCGGCGTATAATCACGGTTTGCGGGGTCGGCGGGATTATCAAGGATATACTCGCAGAGGACCTTCTGAGCCGTCAGGTCGACGCCGCGCAGACGCATCCTGTTCGCAGCGTCCAGCTCCACGATCCAGAAGGTCGCGACCTTCTTGTAGCCGGAGGGGTGGATCGTCCTTGTGTCGTCCACCGTGAGTTCCGTGTAGTAAAGAGCCCCGGTGCCGACGGCGGTAAAATCGCCCTGCCATAAGGAACGCGGGTCGTTGAGGGGATAGTGGGAGTGCCCGGAGAAATCCACGACCTGCGGGAAATCGTCAAGCACGTCGGTAAAATAACTCATGCCCCAGCCCTCGAAATCGCTGCTGCCGTAAACGGTGTTCGCCACGTGCTCATGGTGCATGACGAATACGGGTCTCTCCGGGTCCTCCGCCGTCGCCTCTTCCAGCTGAGTCCGCAGCCAGGCGATCTGCCCGTCGTCATAGTGGACGTCGTCGTCCTCCGAAGCGGACAGGCCGATAAAGTGGTAGCCGCCGATAACGGTGTGGAAGTCCGACGTGCCGCCGAAAAGGGCGCTGCAGTAATCGTGCACCTCTTTGCGGCTCATATTGTAGCCGTCGTGGTTCTTTGCCGTTATGCCAAGAAATTCGGTGCCGTCCTTCAGACAGGAATACACCGCCGAGCGCACGGCGCAGAACTGGTCTTTGCGGCCGTTGTCGGTCATGTCGCCCGCGATAAGCACCGCGTCCAGAGCGTCGTACTCTTCGTCGGCACCGGCTATGGCGTAACCCAGCCGGATCATTTTCTGTATGCGGCGGGAATTGGTGTCAAAGCCCGCCTGCACGTGAGAATCGCTGGAGGCGATAAAGCGGAACACCGGCGTAAAGTCGGTATCGTCCGCCGGAGCTTTCACGTTTATCGTCAATGCGGACAGCGTGTAAAACACCGTAAGCAAAGTCAGAAAGAATGCAAGTATTTTTGACATGATAGTATTCTCCTCGTTTCGGGAATCGTCGCCGACATCAACGGCGTCTTTTAAAGCCATTATACATGCTCTCCGCAGAAAAATAAAGAGTCGGTATGAAAAAAGTTGACTGAAAACTGACAGTATACTATAATCAGAACAACAGAACCAAACGAAATCACAGAAAGCAGGGATCAGAATGCAGGAGATCAAATGCCCGAATTGCGGGAAAGTTTTTCAGGTGGATGAATCCGGTTACGCTCAGATCGTTCAGCAGGTACGGGACAGAGAGTTCGAGAAAGAGCTGGAGCGCCGGGAGGATGAGCTGGCTCAGAGGCAGGAAAACGATCTGAAGATTGCCGAAATGGAGCAGGAAAAGGTCCATGCGGAAGAGCTGTCAAAAAAGGACGCGGAGCTTGCCGAAAAGGACAGGCTGATAGCGAGTCTTCAGGCGCGGGTAGACAAGGCGGAGACCGACAAAAAGCTCGCCGTGACCGAGGCGGTCAGCGAGGCAAAACAGGAGGACGAATCCGTAATCGGCAAAAAAAACGAGGCGATCGCGGAAAAGGATCTGGAGATTGAGCGTCTGAAAGCGCAGATCGGCATGGCGGAAACCGACAAAAAACTCGCCGTCTCTGAAGCCGTGCAGGCGAAGGATAAGGAGCTCTCCGAAAAGGGGACCGAGATCACGAATCTGCAGAACGAACTGGCGCTGCAGAAAAAAGACGGCGAACTGCGCCAGAACGCTCTTGTGGAGCAGCATAAAGAGCAGTTAAAGCTACGCGACGAGGAGATCGAGAGACTTAAGGATTTCAAGGCGCGGCAGTCCACGAAGATGATAGGCGAGAGCCTGGAGCAGCACTGCATGACCGAGTTCAACCGGATCCGCATGACCGCGTTCCCGAACGCCTATTTCGAAAAGGACAACGACGCCAGGACCGGCAGCAAGGGCGATTTCATCTTCCGGGAATCCGAGGACGGCACGGAGTTCATCTCTATAATGTTCGAGATGAAAAACGAGATGGACACCACCGCCACGAAGCATAAGAACGAGGATTTCTTCAAAGAACTGGACAAGGACAGAAAAGAGAAAAACTGCGAATATGCCGTACTGGTATCGCTTCTGGAAAGCGACAACGAGCTTTATAACAACGGCATAGTGGACGTCTCATACCGTTATCCCAAGATGTTCGTGATCCGTCCGCAGTTCTTCATTCCAATTATATCACTTCTTCGCAACGCGGCGCTCAATTCTCTGCAGTATCAGCGGGAACTGCAGATCGTCAGAAACCAGCAGGTGGATATCCTGAATTTCGAGAATAATATGCAGGCATTCAAGGACGGCTTTGCCCGCAATTACGAGTTGGCTTCCCGCAAATTCCAGGACGCTATCGACGACATAGACAAAACCATAAAGGCTCTGGAAAAAACGAAGGCCGACCTGCTCTCTTCCGACAGGAATCTGCGTCTGGCCAACGATAAGGCGCAGGATCTGAGCATCAAGAAGCTCACAAAAAACGCGCCGTCGGTGAGAGCTATGTTCGAGGAAATTAAATCAGAGAACGATTGACGGGCCAAAATCACATAAAAACTGCGAAAAGTATGATTGTGATCACATAATTACCGGAAAAAGTGTGATTTCATTTGATATCACGTTTCGCAATCGATACGATTTTTATGAAAATACTTTTCGATTTATTTCTGACCTTCGCAAAGATCGGTCTGTTCACCTTCGGCGGCGGGTACGCCATGATCTCGCTGATAGAGCGATACTGCGTCGAAAAGAAACAGTGGATCACGCACGACGAGATGATGGATATCACGGTGATCGCAGAGTCCACACCCGGGCCGATCGCCGTCAACTGCGCGACCTTTGTGGGTTATAAGAAACGCGGGCTGCCCGGTGCGGCCGCGGCGACGGTCGGCGTGGTGCTGCCGTCCTTCTGCATCATACTGCTGATCTCCGTGTTCCTGGACAGGTTCCTGGAGATCGCGTGGGTCGCCGCCGCTTTCAAGGGGATAAAACTGGCGGTGGGCATATTGATAGTCGACGCCGCGGTAAGAATGATCCGGAAAATGAAGAAGAAGCCGGCGTCCGTAGTTATCACGTGCTGCGCCTTTGCCGCAATGCTGGCCGTCGACATTTTCTCGCTGCGCCTGTCGGTCATTACGCTTATGCTTGCAGCGGCGGTGACCGGTCTTGTGATATACGCGGTGAAGCGTTACGCCGGGAAAGCGGGGGCGGAGAAATGATCTACCTTGAACTGCTCCTCGGCTTTCTCAGAGTCGGTCTGTTTACCTTCGGCGGGGGATACGCGGCCATTCCCCTGATCAGGGACGTGGTGCTGCATTACGGCTGGCTCG